>QYQJ01000087.1 GCA_007280875.1 Bacteroidota bacterium | reverse complement strand
TTATCTCTTTTTCTTCCTCCTCGAAATAAAGGTCCTGGATCATTCCTGCCCGGATGTATATGGGAATCAGGAAGATGATCATTGATCCGTTCAAAAACGACTCAAAGAGCGTAATCCCCGGAAGTTTCACCAGACCGATCAGGATATTCCCCGCTAAAAATGGAATAAGGTATTGTACCAAAACAAATTTCCGTGAATCTTTTTCCGGCAGGACGGTCATGTAGGTATTGGCAGTGAAGAGCATTTGTCGGGTCATCACTAGTCCGAGGGTGAACATGGAGACCAGGGCAAAAAGGGTGATGATCATCTTCCCTGTATCCATAAAATAGAGGTACATGATCACATAGCCGAACCCTTTGCTGAAAAGAGCTCCCATCATCATGTCGCCGAAAAAAAAGACGATGCAATGGGCTACCATCCAGACTACCAGTAGTTTCAGAATACCGGTTTCTTCAGCAACACGGGTGTAAAGGATCCATAACAGGATCCCCGTCAGCAGTGCCATGATCGGACCGGTGCTGAAAATGGTCTTCACCGCATCGGAGGTCCAGTCGTAACTTCGGATAAAAAAAAGGATCTGACTGCTGGTGATTTCAGTTGGGATATCAAATGCCGATGCAGAAATGGCTGTAACGATACTCGCCAGGCTGAACAACAGGAAATAGGCGATCAGGAAAAGAACCGTAGAATTGAGACCGATGATGAACAGTTGTTTCCTGGACATCATACTTGTCAGTATTTATCGGCCACGGTAGGGAAGGTTCCGTCGCTGTATTTTCCGGCATCCAGTTTTTCCCGTACGTTTGAGAAGGAATCGATGGTGTATTTCACATCTTCCAGGGTATGCACTGCGGTTGGTATCAGTCGAAGCATAATCACCCCTTTCGGGACAACCGGATAAATCACCATGGAGCAGAAGATGCCATAATTCTCCCGAAGATCGACGACAATTTGTGCAGCTTCTCCCAATCCTCCCTGAAGGAAAACAGGTGTCACGGGGGATTGCGTACGGCCCAGATTAAATCCTTTTTCCCGGAGTCCGCTTTGAAGGGCACGCACGATGGTCCAGAGATTCTCTTTCAGTTCGGGTTTGTTTCTGAGCAACTCCAGCCGTTTCAAAGCTCCGATCACCATGGGCATGGGAAGCGACTTGGCAAAGATCTGGGAGCGCATGTTGAAGGCAAGCGCTTTGACGATGGGTTTGTCGGTTGCCACGAAACCTCCGATCCCTGCCATCGCTTTGGCAAAAGTGCCGAAGTAGACATCGACCCCATCCATCACCTTTTGCTCCTCACTGGTCCCGGCTCCGGTGGTTCCCATGGTACCAAATCCATGCGCATCGTCCACGAGGAGCCGGAATCCGTATTTATCTTTGAACTGCAGGATGCCCGGGAGGTTTCCCAGATCGCCTGCCATACCGTATACGCCTTCCGTAATGACAAGGATTCCTCCACCGGTCTGATCTACCAGTTTCTGGGCCCGCTTCAGGGATGTTTCCAGCTTCTCCATGTTGTTGTGCGGATAGACAAACCGTTTCCCCATATGCATCCGAAGTCCGTCGAGAATGCAGGCATGCGCGTCGGAGTCGTAGACAACCACATCGTGACGATCGATCAGGGAGTCGATGATGGAAACCATTCCCATGTAGCCATAGTTCAGGAGGTAAGCTGCTTCTTTCTTTTCAAAAGCAGCCAGTTCCCGCTCCAGTTGTTCATGATAGGCTGTCTGTCCCGACATCATCCTCGCACCCATCGGATAGGCCATGCCGTACTCTTCTGCAGCCCTGGCATCGGCTTCGCGTACCTCCGGATGGTTCGCCAGCCCCAGGTAGTTATTCAGGCTCCAGACAAGCACTGGTTTGCCGCGAAATAGCATTCGGTTGGAGATCTCTCCTTCCAGCTTTGGGAAATAGAAATATCCCCATCCATAATCAGCGTATTGACCCAAAGGCCCCATGTTGTTGACTACCTTTTCAAATATATCCACGGTTATTGCGTTTTAAGTTAGTTACGGGAATTAATTAAGGACACAAAATTATTATAAAATTTGTAATTTTGCAGCATGAAACGGATCAAACAACTGGGTTTCTATCTGCTCATCCTGCTTGTGGCTATCTCCTGCAAGCATAGCAGGTTGTTGAAGAATCCGGATATAGATACCAAATACACGGCTGCCGTTGCCTATTTTAATGAAAAAGATTACTCGAGGGCTCTGCAGTTATTTGACCAGATGATGGGAGCCATTCGTGCTACAGATAAGGCTGAGGATCTTTATTACTATTATGCATACTGCTACTACTACCAGAAGGACTACACGCTGGCTTCCTACTATTTCAAACGATTCTATACAAGTTTCCCGAACAGTAAGCGGGCCGAGGAGTGCCTGTTCATGAGTGCCTACTGCAATTTTCTCAATTCACCGGTATACAGCCTTGACCAGACCAGTACCAATGATGCCATCAAGGAGCTGCAGCTTTTTATGAATATCTATCCGAAAAGTAAGCGGGTTCCCGAGTGCAATGACCTGATCGATAAACTGCGGGCCAAGCTGGAATTGAAGGATTACAAGATTGCCAAATTGTACTACCGGATGGGTGATTACGCTGCGGCTATCATGGTATTCCATAACATCCTGAAGGACTTCCCCGAGACAGTGCACCGGGAAGAGATCCTCTTCCTGGTGATTAAATCCTATGCCAAGTATGCTTCCCTGAGTGTGAAGGAAAAACAGTATGAACGGTATACCAACACAACGGTGGCATTTCAGGACTTCTACAAAGAGTTTCCGGCCAGCAAATTTGCAGGTGAAGCGAAAGAACTGAATGAAAAATCGCGCACACAACTGCAACAGATGGTCGACAAGAATAAAGATATGGTTGAAAAAGAGAGTAAACGAGTCAGATTTAAATAACGATGGATTATAAAAAAGTAAAAACCGATGTCGTATCAGTCACCCGGAACATTGAAGATTTCACGACCGGGACATCCAATGTCTACGAAACAGTATCTATCATTTCAAAACGGGCAAACCAGATCGGTGCTGAAATGAAGGAGGAGCTGAATCAAAAGATATCAGAATTTGCCACTACGACCGACAATCTCGAGGAGGTATTTGAAAACCGGGAGCAGATCGAGATAGCCAAATATTACGAACACCTGCCAAAACCTACCCTGATCGCGATTCACGAATACCTGAATGAAGAGATCTATTTTCGCAAACCAGTAACCGAAAAGAAAGAGGAGATCATTTAATACCTCCCTGATGCTGAAGGGGAAACATATTGTGATCGGCATCACCGGCGGAATCGCTGCCTATAAGATTCCTGGCTTGGTGAGGCTGCTAATCAAGGATGGGGCAGAGGTTCGTGTGATCATGACTACAGCTGCCCGGGATTTTGTTTCACCGCTTACCCTGGCGACCCTTTCGCACAACGATGTGATCTTTCACCCGTTCAATACGGAGACAGGTGTCTGGAACAGCCATGTGGAACTGGGGCAATGGGCCGACCTGATGCTTTTCGCCCCGGTTACTGCCAATACACTGGCAAAAATGGCTCATGGTGTGGCGGATAATTACCTGGTTACAGTCTACTTGTCTGCCAAATGTCCGGTACTAATCGCTCCGTCGATGGACCTCGACATGTTTCAGCATCCCACAACCCGGAAGAATATTAAAATCCTCCGTGGATTCGGCAACCTCATCATCGACCCGCAGGAAGGAGAGCTGGCAAGCGGATTATCCGGCCCGGGGCGGATGGAGGAACCGGCACAGATTCTTCAGATCATCCGGGATTTTTTTTTTCGGCGACAGGAGCTGAAAGGTAAACGGGTTCTCGTTACGGCAGGACCTACTTACGAAACGATCGATCCTGTCCGGTTCATTGGGAACCGCTCCTCCGGATTGATGGGATTCAGTCTGGCTGAAGAGGCAGCTTCAAGGGGAGGGGAGGTGGTGCTGATTACCGGACCTGTGCATATTACCTCCTGTCATCCTGCCATTCGCCGGGTGGATGTGACCTCAGCCTCCGGAATGTACCGGGCCTGCCTCAAGCATTTCGGGAAAGCGGATATCCTGATAATGGCGGCAGCAGTAGCTGACTACACAGTTAAAGATCCAGCCTCTGAGAAATTGAAAAAGAGCCGGGAAGACCTTACTCTCACACTGTCTCCCACTCACGATATTTTACAAGAGTTGGGAAAACGAAAGAAACCAGGCCAGACCCTTGTTGGTTTCGCGCTGGAGACATCGGATGCATTGGATAATGCCAAGACAAAGCTGAAAAATAAATCTCTGGATCTGATCGTTGTAAATTCATTGAAAGACCGGGGAGCGGGATTTGGTCTGCCGACCAACAAGGTTACGATCCTCACCCCATCGGGCGATACGATCAAAGGGAAGGTCAAATCCAAGCAGGAAGTAGCTTCGGATATTGTGGATGCGATCCTGACCTGCCGGAACACAAAGAACACCCTATGAGAAAGATTATTCTTCTCCTCTTTCTGACACTTGCTACCATCCACCTGCAAGCCCAGGAACTGGATTGCATCGTCAGTGTCTCCTCTCCAACACTCGAAGGGACAGATAAGAAGATATTTGAGACCCTCCAGACGGCGATTTACGATTTCATGAACAACCGAACGTGGACGAACTTCCATATAAAGGTGGAGGAGCGGATTGAATGTACGATCCTGCTGACGATCAATGAGCGCCCAACATCAGATGATTTCAATGGAACATTGAATATTGTGCTTCGCCGGCCGGTACTCAACACAGCATACAACACCATTCTGTTGAATTACATTGATCGGGATTTTACTTTTAAGTATATTGAATACCAATCACTTGATTATTCAGACAACACCTTTTCTTCTAACCTGACCTCCACCCTTGCTTTTTACACCTATATGTTCCTGGGATATTATTTCGATTCCTTTGCACTGTACGGGGGAACTCCCTTCTTTGAAAAAGCACAGGAGGTCGTTAATGCAGCACAGAGTTCCCGGGAATCAGGCTGGAAAGCGTTTGAGAGTGACAAAAACCGCTACTGGATGGTGGCGAATATCCTCAATCCTGCATACTCGTCCTTGCGTGAGTTTTCCTATCTTTACCATCGTCAGGGGCTGGATCAGATGTACGAGCGGGTCGACCTAGGCAGGGGGAAAATAACGGAAAGCCTGTCCTTGCTTCAAAAAATTTCTACTGCCCGTCCCGGTTTTTTTTCCCTGCAACTGATCCTGGATGCTAAAAAAGACGAGTTTGTGAATATTTACTCCGATCTGCGGGTTCCCCCTTTAGAGAAGAACAACGTGGTGAACCTGCTGAAGGAAATCGACCCTGCAAACAGCTCGAAATACCAGGAGATACTGGGCGGAAAATGATCATTTAACTATTATTGTTCATGCTATTAAAGCTATTCATCGAAAATTATGCTTTAATACAGAAGCTGGAGATCGATTGGCATCCTGGGTTCTCTGTGATTACCGGAGAAACCGGTGCCGGAAAGACGATTTTACTGGGGGCACTCTCCCTGGTTCTGGGCCAGCGGGCCGAAGCATCGGTACTGTTTAACAAAGAGGCTAAATGCATTGTGGAGGGCACCTTCCGGATCACTTCCTATGGATTGGAATCCTTTTTTCAGGAGCAGGAACTTGATTACGACGACATGCTGGTATTGAGACGGGAGATCTCTCCCGGTGGAAAATCCAGGGCTTTTATAAACGATACACCGGTCAACCTCAACCAGATGAAAGAGCTGGGAGACCGGCTGGTGAATATCCACTCACAGCATTCGATCATTACCCTGAATCAGGCCAATTTTCAATTGGAAATTCTGGATGATTACGCATCGATCCAGCAGGAGATCAACACTTTCCGGGAGACGTTCATGATCCAGGAAGACCGGCGGGCACAACTCTCCGGTTTGTGTGCACGGGAAGCCAGGTTCCGGGGTGAAACTGATTACCATCAGTTTTTATATGACGAGCTGACCAAAGCTGCCCTGTCTGAGGGAGAACAGCAGGAACTGGAAGAACAACTGGATATTCTCACCCACGCCGAAGAGATCAAAAAGGGGCTCTCTTTTGCTACCCACACGCTTGAGAACGCCGATCCTAACCTGCTTGGTTTACTCACGGAGGTTTTAGCCTCCCTGAAAGGCATCGCTGGATTCCACCAGGAAGTCACTGACATTGTGGCAAGACTGGATAGCAATCTGATTGATATTAAGGATATTACAAAAGAATTACAACGTCTGGAAGACCACATCCAGGTAGATCCGGATACTTCGGAACGGGTATCGGCCCGACTGGATCTGATCTATCGTCTTCAGAAAAAACATCAGGTCTCTTCCATCAAGGAGTTACTCGGGATCCAAGAGGAACTCTCTGCTAAGCTTCTGGAAACGGAGTCTCTTGATGACCGGATCGCACATCTTTCCAGGGAGATTGAAGAGGCCGGCAAGGAGTTGCTGACGATGGCAACCTCAATCTCTGAGGCCAGACGCAAGGCGATCCCTTCCTTTGAAAAAGAGATCACGGCGCTGCTGGCAGACCTTGGTATGCCCTCGGCCCGCTTCACTATCGAATGCACTCAGAGTGCAGTCTGTACAGTGGACGGACTGGATGCCGTGAAGTTTCTCTTCAGTGCCAATAAGGGAGTCCCTCCTGATGAGGTTTCCCGGATCGCATCCGGGGGTGAATTGTCGAGACTCATGCTGAGCGTGAAATCGATGATCAGCAGGAAGAACCTCCTGCCAACCATCATCTTCGACGAAATAGATAGTGGCGTATCGGGCGACATTGCCGGGAAGGTAGGTATGATTCTGCAACGCATGGCAACCACCATGCAGGTCATCGTCATCACTCATCTGCCGCAGATAGCCGGGAAAGGGGAGGGGCATTACTGGGTCTTTAAGGAGGATGCCAACGGGACAACCCGGTCGAATATTCGTCGTTTGTTGCACGAAGAGCGGATTGAAGAAATTGCGAAAATGGTGAGCAGCGAACGGGTCACAAAAGCTTCTTACCAGACAGCGAAAGAGCTGTTAGCCAACTGAATGAGTCATTTGAGGAAGTAGATCATGTCGTACAATCTGTTAAAAGGGAAAAAAGGGATCATTTTCGGAGCCCTGGATGAAAAGTCCGTAGCCTGGAAGGTGGCGGAAAAGGCCCATGACGAAGGGGCTGTGTTTACACTGACCAACACCCCGCTGGCCCTCCGGTTCGGAAAACTGAACGAACTGGCAGAGAAGATCAAAGCAGAGATAATCCCTGCCGATGCAACACGGGTGGAAGACCTGGAGCAGGTAATCAGGCAATCCATGGAGATTTTAGGAGGGAAAGTGGATTTCATCCTCCACTCCATAGCCATGTCGATGAATGTGAGGAAGAGCCGTGAGTACGACGACCTGGATTATACCTATTATCACCAGACCATCGACATATCGGCTATGTCGTTCCATAAAATGCTCCAGGTTGCCAAGAAACTGGATGCCATCAATGAATGGGGCTCGGTGCTGGCGCTATCCTACATTGCCGCCCAGCGAACGCTATACCGGTACAACGATATGGCTGATGCCAAAGCAATGCTGGAGTCGATTGCACGGAGTTTCGGTTACATTTACGGAAGGGAGAAGCACATCAGGATCAATACCGTTTCGCAATCACCCACCATTACCACCGCAGGAAGCGGGGTGAAAGGGATTGATGCGCTGCTTGACTTCACCGACCGGATGTCTCCTCTGGGGAATGCGACTGCTGAAGAGTGTGCCAATTTTTGTATCGTCCTCTTTTCAGACCTTTCGAAGAAGATCACCATGCAGAACATCTTTCACGACGGCGGATTTTCCAGCATGGGCATGAGCCTCCGGGCCATGACCCAGTATAATAAGTGCCTGGATGAAGATGAATGATTTTTCTTTTAAATTTGCAACCTCAACTTAATCTTCAATTGCATGAAAATAGTAGTCTGTATCAGTCATGTACCTGACACCACAACCAAGGTTAAATTTGTCAATGACAATAAGCTGGACGAAACAGGCATCCAGTGGATTATAAATCCCTGGGATGAACTCTCCCTGACCAGGGCCCTCGAGTTAAAAGACGATCCTGCCAATGGCATTGAGAAGGTGACGGTGGCCCACGTCGGACCGGTTGGTGCCGAACCAACTATCCGCAAAGCACTTGCCATCGGGGCCGACGATGCTATCAGGATCAATGCGACCTCTTCAGATGCATACTATGTGGCTGCCCAGTTGGCAGAGGTTCTGAAAAACAATCCCTTTGATATCATCCTGTGTGGGATCGAATCGAGCGACTTCAACGGTTCGACAGTAGGAGGGATGCTGGCCGAATTTCTTGGAATTCCGTCCGTTTCGTCTGTATCCAGTCTGAATCTGGTAAACGGCGAAGTGATACTGACCCGTGAAATAGACGGGGGCAAGGAGACTGTCGCCATTCCTGTTCCCTTTGTGGCCATTGTACAGAAAGGGATCACCAAAGAACCCCGGATCCCTTCCATGAGGGGGATCATGATGGCCCGCACCAAGCCCATCCTCGTTTCGGAACCTGTTTCCCTGGACGCACTGACTGAAGTGGTTCAGTACGAGATGCCAAAACCACGTGCTGCCTGTAAGTTCGTTAATCCGGAAAATCCGGCCGAACTGATCACCCTCCTGCAGAACGAAGCAAAAGTCATTTAACCAATTCAACGAACCCGATTCAAACAGAAAAAGATATGTCAGTTTTAACATTCGTCGAAAACTGGGACGGAAAATTCAAAAAACTCACCTTTGAACTCGTCTCCTATGCATCTAAGGTGGCTGAGATGATGAATACTACCGCCATTGCCCTTTCCATTGGTAACGTGCAACCCGAAGAGCTTGAGAAACTGGGAAAGTATGGCGTCAAGAAAATTATTCACATCGCAAATGAGGAGCTTCTCGCTCTTGACAACCAGGCATATACCTCTGTAATAACCGAGTTAGCTGTGAAAGAGGGAGCAACCGTTCTTTTGCTGGCCAATAATAATACCGGGAAAGCACTGGCTCCCAGGTTATCTGTAAGACTGAAAGCAGGCGTTGGATCGGGTGTCAGTCAGCTGCCGCTCAGTATTGATCCCTTTATGGTCTATAAAAAGGTCTATTCCGGACGTGCATTTGCCCATCTCACCATTAAATCACCTGTCCGGATCCTTACCCTGGCCCAGAATTCATTTGAACTGATTGAAACGCCGAATGACGCTGCCATTGAAACCATTACAGTACAGCTGGAGAATGGTCTGATCAAGACCGTTGTGAAAGATGTACAGAAACAGACCGGGAAGATACTCCTGACGGATGCTGAGATAGTGGTTTCGGGAGGGCGCGGGATGAAATCGCCCGACAACTGGGGTCCTCTTGTTGAGCTGGCAGATTTGCTCGGTGCAGCTACCGCCTGCTCCAGGCCGGTTTCCGATGAAGGTTGGCGACCACATGAAGAGCATACAGGCCAGACAGGAAAAATCATCGCTCCAAACCTCTATTTTGCCATTGGCATCTCCGGTGCCACGCAACATATTGCCGGGGTTAGCGCCTCCAAATTCATTGTGGCAGTCAACACCGACAAAGATGCACCTGTTTTTGAAGCTGCACAATACGGCATTGTGGGTGACGCTGCCAAGATCCTTCCCCAGCTGGTTGAGGCAGTCAGGGAGATCAAATCCAAATAGGAATGGCCAAACAACTGATCTTTATCTTTACCCTGCTCGTTGCGGTCGGGGTGTTTGCCTTCACCATCAGCCGGATCATCAGCTATTTTCGATTTACCAGAGCCTGTTTCCCGATCCGTAATTTCGGAAAACGCTTCCGGGTAATGCTCAATGTAGCTTTCGGGCAAACCCGGATTTTTCGAAGACCTGCAACGGGATTCCTCCATGCACTGGTTTTCTGGGGATTCTGCGTGATCCTGATCGGGAGTATTGAAATGATTATCGACGGTTTGTTCGGGACCGATAAAATTCTGAAATCCCTGGGCGTGGTCTATGACATCATCATGGCCTCGGGCGATATCTTTGCCTTACTGGTTGCCATTTCCATCATCATCTTCTTGATTCGAAGAATTTTTCTTCACATCAAGCGGTTTGAGGGCATCGAGATGAAAGCAATCTCCCACGTAGATGCCAATATAGCCCTTACCCTGATCCTGCTGCTCATGCTCTCACTCACCGGAATGAATATTGCCTACATTGACTGCCAGCACCGGAGCGGGGAGGAGATCGCCGGCATTTACCCTATAAGCACCTGGTTGACAGCTCTCTTCTCAGGTATTTCTGAAGAGGGATTGCATACCTGGTTTGAGGTGTTCTGGTGGGTCCATATCGTGCTGATCTTCATTTTTGCAAACATCCTGCCTTATTCGAAACATTTCCACGTGTTTATGTCGGTTCCCAATGTCTTTCTGTCGCGACTGGAACCCCTCGGGAAGTTGCCAACTATGGACCATGTAACCAGGGAGGTGAAGCTGATGCTGGATCCAACCACCGCATACGCAGCTCCCGCCGAAGATGCACCTGTAGAGCGGTTTGGGGTGAAGGATGTGGAGGATATTTCCTGGAAAAATTATTTTGATGCACTGGCCTGCACTGAATGCGGACGTTGTACAGCAGTTTGTCCTGCCAACCTGACAGGTAAAAAGCTTTCTCCTCGCAAAATCATGATGGATGTCCGTGCCAGGATGAAAGAGAAAGGGCCTGGGATGGTCAGGCAGGGGCATGAGTTTGCCGATCAGAAGTCGTTGCTGCGGGATTATATCTCCATGGAAGAGCTCTGGGCCTGTACTACGTGTAATGCCTGTGCCCGTGAGTGCCCTATAAACATCAACCATCCCACCCTGATCGTTGATCTGAGAAGGTACCTGGTGATGGAGGAGGCCTATGCCCCCGGTGAGATCAAGTCGGTATTCAGCAATATTGAGAATAATGGGGCTCCCTGGCAGTATTCACCCGAAGATCGCCTTCAATGGGCCAAAAACCTTGAAATGAACCGGATATAAAATGGGAACAAAGCTCGTGGAAATACCTGTAATGGCCGACCTGTTTACCAGGGGGGAGCAACCTGAATACCTCTTCTGGGTTGGTTGTGCCGGAGCCTTTGACGACCGGTACCGGAAAGTAACCAGGGCCTTTGCTAAGATCCTGACCCATCTGGGTACCAGCTATGCTGTTCTGGGGAAAGAGGAGTCCTGTACGGGAGATCCAGCCCGGCGTGCCGGAAATGAGATGCTCTACCAGATGCAGGCTTTGCAGAATATCGAATTGTTTTCCCGGTATGGTATCCGGAAGATCCTGACTATCTGTCCCCATTGTTACAATATCTTTAAAAACGAATACCCCGATCTGGGTGGGAATTATGAGGTACTCAACTACCTTCAGTTTCTGGATATGGCCATCCGGGAGGGTAGTTTACAGGTGAATGCTGATCTGTTACAGAAAACCCCGATTACTTTTCATGATCCCTGTTACTTGGGCAGAGGAAATAATATGTATGAGGAATCCCGGAAAATCCTGCGAAAACTGACAGGAAACCTGGTGGAGATGGAACGGAACCGAAGCTTTGCCCTCTGTTGCGGGGCCGGAGGGGGACAATATTTCAAGGAAGCAGAGAAAGGGGAGAAAGAGGTATACATGGAGCGGATCGAAGAGGCGTTGCGGACCGATCCGAAGATCATCGCCACTGCCTGTCCCTTCTGTATGACCATGCTTACCGACGGATTAAAATATAAAAATAAAGAGGAAGAGGTCAAAATCCTGGATGTAGCCGAACTGGTTGCTCAGGCATTGGGGCTCTGATAAGTGATTGAAACAGATTAGTTTGATATTATTAAAACGGAATTATGGCAGGTGAAAAAGTATTGAAAAGCGGTGAATTTCTGGTCAATGAAGTCGATGCGAACGAGGTTTTCATCCCGGAAGAGTTCAATGAAGAACAGCTGATGATAGCTCAGACCATCCGGGATTTTCTGGAGGCAGAACTATACCCGCATCTTGATCAGATTGACTCCCCGGATATCGAGCTGATGAAAACAATCCTTAAGAAAGCGGGAGAACTGGGACTCATGGGGATCTCTTTGCCGGAAGAGTACGGTGGATTCGGTCAGGATTTTGTAACCCAGATGCTCGCCGCTGAAAAGATCGGGGCAGGCTATTCTTTTTCCGTAGCCTTTATGGCACATTGTGGGATCGGGACCCTTCCGATCATGTACTATGGAAATGAAGATCAGCGTCAGCGTTATGTTACCCGGCTGGCAACCGGTGATTTCCTGGGTGCCTATTGCCTGACTGAACCGGGTGCCGGAAGCGATGCCAATTCCGGGAAAACGCAGGCCAGATTATCAGAAGACGGGCAACATTACATCCTGAACGGGCAGAAGATGTGGATCACCAATGCCAACTTTGCAGATGTACAGACCGTCTTTGCCAAGATCGATAACGACCGGGTACTCAGTGCTTTTATCGTCGAGCGGAATGATCCCGGTGTAGTTGTTTCACCTGACGAGAAGAAGATGGGGATCAAAGGTTCTTCCACCGCCCAGATATTTTACACCGATGTGAAAGTTCCCGTTGGGAATCTTCTCGGGAAACGGGGAGAGGGATTCCGGATTGCGCTCAGCATTCTGCACATGGGACGTATTAAACTGGGAGCCAATGTCCTCGGAGCTGCTAAAAAGGCAATCAATGATTCGGTCCAGTATGCCAATGAGCGAAAGCAGTTTGGTGTTTTGATCTCCACGTTTGGGGCTATTAAGCATAAACTGGCCGAGCAGGTAATCCGGACCTTTGCTCTCGAGTCGGCCATCTACCGGGTTAGCCGGGATATCGATCGCCAGATTGAACGGATCAAGGCTGAAGGAATGGATAAGGGACGCGCCTCGGTGGAAGGGATCAGCCATTACGCGGTTGAAGCAGCCATCCTGAAGGTATTTGGATCGGAAGTGCTTGATTTCGTGATCGATGAAGCTGTACAGATCCATGGTGGCATGGGCTATTCTGCCGAAATGGCAGTGGAACGCGGCTACCGCGACTCCCGGATCAACCGGATCTTTGAAGGTACCAATGAAATCAATCGTCTGCTGATCGTCGATACAGCTATGAAGCGGGCAATGAAAGGCGATTTCGACCTCTTCCGGAAAGCAGAAGCACTGAAAGCTAACCTGGATGCCATTGCAGAACAGGGAATCGCCGGAGAGGCTTATTTTGCCGAGAAGTTCAGGGTGATCCGTAATTTTAAGAAGGCCATACTCCTGGTGATCCAGGGAGCCTCTTCGGTGTTTGGCAGAACACTGGTTCAAGAACAGGAAGTACTGAATAATATTTCGGATATGATTACCGATCTGTATGTGGCAGAATCCACTGCTCTCAGGGTGAAAAAACTGGAATCGATGAAAGGTGAGACAGCCACTGCCATCTACAGGCAGATGCTGGATGTCCTGGTATACGATTCGGCCGGACGGATTGAAAAGAACGGATTGGATGCGGTTCACTCCTTCGCCGCCGGAACAGAAGCCGCGAATCTGGGAAGGCCTATCCGGGATCTTTCCGCTGTATCCGGTGTGAACGTGAAGGATGCCAGGAGGTTTGTTGCAGACAAACTGATTGAGGACAACAGCTATAAATTTTAACTCTCGTGCATGATTCTCCTGGCAAGCAGCGGTGGTGCGTTTGATGGCGGGTTTCTGACCCTGGTTGTCGCCCTTATTGCTATTTTTATCATTGCGCTTTTTCTTATCTTCCTGAGAAAGCGAACTTTCCCGATCCTCAACCTGATCCTGATCCGGATCTTCAAAGGGAAATACAGTTTCGAATACCTGGAGTTTTTCAAGAAGAATGATCTGCGGAATCCGTTGAATAACTGTATCAGGGATGAAATTACCCTGCACTTTTCAGTCTTTTATAAGCGGCTTAAGAATGCTCAGGAATTTTCAACCACAATCCCCATAGAGTTCAAGGATATTCCATTTCTCACAACGTACCGGAAACTTGTAAATGATTTTGGCACCCCTCACTGCATCAACATTGCCCGGTTCGACAAAATGCGGGTCAAGGTAGTGGGATACCATGAGACCTTTCACCAGAAGAAGATGAAATCGTTATTCTATTTTATTGAGAATGAGTTTGTCATGGGAGAATTTGTCTTTTCGGAGGCCCGCCGGATGGACCCGACTCAGGTGCTGGAGGCTCTTTCCAAGAAATACCTGAACGGCCAAGAGTTGACCGGGGATGTTTTTTACATTACCGGTCCGCTTGGAAATATCCTGAATTTTCACGACAATGGCTTCTTTGCTTCGGTGAAGTATCTCTATCGGGGGGATGACCGGATCAATAAGATCCTCGACAATGTATTTGCACATGCCCATCAGAACGGACAGGCATTCAGGAAAGCCATGATCCAGGAAGAGTTATTGAACCGCTTCTGATTCGGCCGGTTTTTCCGGAGTTTTTTCAGGCTTTTCTACGGGATTGGAAATCGTGATCGTAATCTCCTCCTTCTCGTTGTCGTAACCGACGGTGATCAGATCGTTTGGCTGAATTTTTGTCTTAATGATCTCTTCAGCCAGGGAATCTTCGATGTATTTCTGAATAGCTCGTTTCAGCGGGCGGGCGCCAAACTGGGAATCCCATCCCTTTTCGGCAATGTAATCTTTGGTTTCAGGAGTAATATCAATATTGTATCCCATCCCTTTCACCCTGTCATACAGATGCTTCAGTTCAATGTCGATGATCTTGTGGATGTCTTCGCGCTCCAGGGCATTGAAGATCACCACATCATCAATCCGGTTAAGGAATTCAGGAGCAAAGGCCTTTTTAAGTGCATTCTCGATGACGCTCCGGTTGTGTTCAGCCGATGACGCCTGTTTGGCCGAGGTGGCAAAACCGACACCCTGACCGAAGTCCTTCAATTGTCGTGAGCCGATGTTGGAGGTCATGATCACGATGGTGTTCTTGAAGTCAACCCGTCTGCCAAAGCTGTCAGTCAGCACGCCATCATCCAATACCTGTAACAGGATATGGAATACATCAGGGTGTGCTTTTTCGATTTCATCCAGCAGGACGATCGAGTAGGGGCGACGGCGGATCTTTTCGGTCAGTTGTCCCCCCTCTTCAAATCCAACATAGCCCGGAGGGGCGCCGATCAGCCTGGAAACGGCAAACTTCTCCATGTATTCGCTCATATCGATTCGTACGAGTGCATCCTCCGTGTCGAAGAGGTATTTTGCCAGCACCTTTGCCAGGTGTGTTTTTCCTACTCCGGTCGGTCCCAGGAAAATAAAGGATCCGATCGGTTTGCTCGGATCCTTTAGTCCGGCCCGGTTCCGGCGGATGGCCTTTACCACCTTCTTGATCGCCTCTTCCTGGCCAATCACCGAATATTCCAACTCATCCTCCATATGGAGCAGGCGTTCTCCTTCGTTTTTGGCAATCCGTTTCACGGGGATACCGGTCATCATAGCGACCACTTCCGCGACATTCTCCTCGGAGACCGGCTGCCGGTTAATTTTGGCCTCTTCTTCCCATTTCCGTTTCTCCCGCTCTAGGCTCTCCTGGAGTTTCCGTTCCGTATCGCGCAGATCGGCAGCCTCTTCAAACTTCTGGCTGTTGATAGCTGTCAGCTTCTTTTTCCGGGTATCTTCAATCTGGTTCTCAATGTCGATGATTTTCTGGGGGACATTGATGTTGGAGATATGAACCCGAGCGCCTGCTTCATCCAGCGCATCGATGGCTTTATCTGGGAGGTAATGATCCGATATGTATCTGTTGGTAAGCGATACACAGGCTGTAATGGCATCTTCCGAATAGTGGACCAGATGATGGTCTTCGTATTTCTCCTTGATATTGTTAAGGATTTCCAGTGTTTCCTCCGCCGTAGTAGGATCTACCAGTACTTTCTGGAATCTGCGTTCGAGGGCGCCGTCTTTTTCAATGTACTGCCGGTATTCGTCCAGGGTGGTGGCCCCAATGCACTGGATATCTCCGCGGGCCAGCGCTGGTTTAAACATATTGGAGGCATCGAGTGATCCGGACGCATTCCCGGCGCCTACAATAGTATGAATCTCGTCGATGAACAGAATTATATCAGGATTTTTCTCCAATTCGTTCAACACTGCCTTCATCCGCTCTTCGAACTGACCGCGGTATTTCGTGCCGGCGACCAGGGAAGCCAGATCCAGTGAGATGATGCGTTTATTGAAGAGGGCACGGGATACCTTCCGGTTGACGATACGGAGGGCCAGCCCTTCAGCGATGGCTGATTTACCGACTCCAGGTTCGCCGATAAGGATCGGATTGTTCTTCTTACGGCGACTCAGGATCTGAGCTATCCGCTGCAGTTCCTGCTCTCTTCCGACAATGGGATCCAGCCGGTCCTCTTCTGCAGCCCGTGTAATATCACGGCCAAAATTGTCTAGAACGGGAGTTTTTGACTTAGATTCCGAAGGCCTTTTGGTAGTATTGCTGAATCCTTTGGATCCCTCATCAGGTTCCTCCTCATCATCATCTTTCGGAAGAATATCCTTGGGCTCAAATGAACTCTCTTCCCGCACATTGGTCAGGATTGATCTCAGTTCTTCGGAAACAGATTCATAGTGTACGCCAAATCCATTGAAGGTTCTGGTTACCAGATTGTTTTCATCTTTTAGAATAGCCAGTAAAAGATGTTCCGTACCAATCAGTTCACTATTAAACAATTTGGCTTCCAGGTAGGTTATTTTAAGTGCGCGTTCAGCCTGTTTGATTAAGGGGAGGTGATCGCCTGAGATCGATTTTTCGGTCAGGTTAGCAACGGAAGTTTCGATGCGTTTCCGGATTTCGATCAGATCTATTCCCAGGTTACGCAGAATCCTTACAGCAAGTCCTTCCCCCTCCCGGATGATTCCCAATAGCAGGTGCTCAAGTCCAATGTAATTATTTCCCAGACGATGTGCTTCTTCCCTGCTGAAGATCAGGACATCCTTGACACGTTGCGAAAATTTTGCTTCCATAGGGTACAAATGTACAAAAATCAAACCACTGTAACGAACCTGCTAAAATGGCTTGCTTTCAAAAGTACGATGGAATACCAAACCAACCATTCCCGAAGCCTGGAATTATTAACAAAATTATGTTTATAACAGGCTAAAAAAGATGCAGATAAACCATTGAACTCTCATAAAAAAATGGTACCTTCGTAAAGTTATATATATTTTGC
>QYQJ01000029.1 GCA_007280875.1 Bacteroidota bacterium | reverse complement strand
CTTCAGGGGATTTAGGGGTAGAAGGGGGGCCGGGGGGTGAGGTGGACTCCTGCGGCACCTGCCCCTCCTGCATCCAGTTCCAGAAGTTAGCCCATCCCGACCTCCACTTCTTTTACCCCGTAGCTACCTCCAAAAAAGTGCCGTCAAAACCGTCGAGTAAAGCCTATATCGAAGCGTGGCGGGCGTTTGTGCTGGAACATGCCGGCCAGGTGACGCTCCAGGAATGGTACAACTGCATCGGGATCGAGAATAAGCAGGGGACCATTTACACCGAGGATGCCGGTGAGATCAACCGGATCCTCTCATACAAGAGCTATGAGTCGGAATACAAGGTGGTGATCCTCTGGATGATCGAGAAGCTGACCTATGCGGCAGCGCCCAAACTGCTGAAGATCCTGGAGGAGCCTCCTGAAAAGACCCTCTTTCTGCTGATCTCCGACAACCCCGACCATGTAATCCCCACCATTCTTTCCCGCTGCCTGCCGGTGAAGGTGCCGCGGGTTCCCGAACCGGAGATCCGGAACTGGCTGATGGAGAAAAGCGGCTGTACTGCTCAGGAAGCGCTGGCCGCTGCACGCGCCTCCGGGGGAAACATCAAATTGGCTCTCAACAAACTGCAGCAAGTGGAGGAGGACCGGTTTCTCTTCGAGACCTTCCGGAATTGGATGCGCTCCTGCTATGCAGGGAATGTCCCGGAGATGATCGGGTTTGCCACCGAAGCAGGCAAGATCGGGCGGGAAAAACAGAAAAGCCTGCTCGATTTCGGCTTGCAGGTAGCCGGCCAAAGTCCCCTGATCCTGTATGGGATCCCGCGACAAACAGGGCCCGGGGACGAGGAGCAGGCCTTTGTGGGAAAGTTCTCTCCTTACCTTTCCAACGAACGGCTTCCGGCGTTTTACGAACTCTTCAACACGGCTATTTTTCACATTGAACGGAATGCCCATACCCCTACCCTTTTTCTCGACCTCTCTCTGAAAATCTCTGCCCTGATCAGGGGATGACATTCGATTCTTCCGTATCCTTTTTTTTGTACCTTTGCCTGCATGCTGACTTAGTGATGGAAGAAGATAAGCCGAAATCAACGAAAGACGAAACCAATCCTTTTCTGAGCAGAGGGTGTTTCGCCCCGCCCCGGGCCGGACATATGAACGATACAATCTACCAGGGCCGGTGCAGCAAATTCGATGCCTTCGACTGGCTTGCCAGGATCCCGGTACCTGCCGGGCATGTGCCTTTTGACGTGGTGGAGGTGCGATTCAAGAACAGCCGGAAGGATTTTTTCCGTTCCACTCCCGAACTGAACCTGAAAGTGGGGGATATTGTTGCCGTGGAGGCATCTCCGGGTCACGATGTCGGGATTGTCAGTATGGCAGGCGACATCGTCAGGTTCCAGCTCCGAAGTAAAGGGATCGACCCGGCTTCCGAAGATATCCGGAAGGTTTACCGCCACGCCCGGATCAGCGATGTCGAAAAATGGATCTCAGCTGTAGAGCTGGAGGTCTCTGCCATGTTCAAATCCAGGGAGATCGCTGAACGCCTCGGGCTCTCCATGAAGATCAACGACGTAGAATACCAGGGCGATAACACCAAAGCCATTTTCTATTATACCGCCGACGACCGGGTTGATTTCCGGGAGCTGATCAAGGTGCTGGCCGAAGAGTTCAAGGTACGGATCGAAATGCGCCAGATCGGGGCACGGCAGGAGGCCAGCCGACTCGGGGGGATAGGTTCCTGCGGCCGGGAGCTCTGCTGCGCCACCTGGATGAGCCAGTTCCATTCGGTCACCACCCAGGCCGCGCGGGTACAGCAGCTCTCCCTCAACCCGCAGAAACTGGCCGGACAGTGCGGGAAACTGAAATGCTGCCTGAATTACGAATACGATACGTACCTGGATGCCCTGAAGGATTTTCCCGACACCGAAACCATTCTCAAGACCGGTAAAGGGGAGGCGATCCATCAGAAAACCGATATCTTCAAAAAACTGATGTGGTACTCCTACCGGAACCAACCGAATAACCAGCTGGCCATCCCGGTGGAAAATGTACTCCGCATCATCGATCTGAACAGGAATGGGAACCTGCCGGAAAACCTGGAAGATTTCTCCAACATCACGGAAGAAAAAACCCAGTTCGAGAACGGAACCCTCCACGACGAAATGAACTTGTTAGATCATGCATGATCTCCGACCCCCTCAGGATAGCTGACACCCCCATGACCCTTATACACCGAACCGGTTTTCTGTTTCTTACAGCTTTTTTCATACTGCTCCTGAGCTCCTGTGATGACAGGCGTTTCTTTGAGGAGAGTATAAAAATTGACTACGGACGATGGCGTTCAGATAACATCCTCCCCTTCTCTGTCGTTATTACAGATACCTCGACAACGTATAACGTATACCTGGATGTGCGGAACGACATCAGCTATCCCTTCAGCAACCTCTACCTCTTTTTGAAGACACTTCATCCAAACGGACAGGTGACGAGGGATACGATCGAATGCACGCTGGCCGGATACGACGGGAAGTGGCTGGGGTCGGGGAGTGGAAGCGTCCGCTTCAACCGGTTCCTGTTCCAGCAGGGGATGCGGTTCCGGATTCCCGGGACCTACCTCCTTGAGCTGGAGCAGGCCATGAGGACAGAAGAGCTCCCGGGGATCCGTGATATCGGGTTACGGATCGATAAGGTACATTGACTGATCACTACCTGTCATGAGCAAAAAAAGGACAACAAAGATCTCCGCAAAAAAGGTCAGACACTACATCTGGGGATTCTGGATTACCTATTTCCTGATCCTGGTGCTGGTTATCCTGCTCTTCATCACCATTGGGTACGGCTGGTTTGGTAAGATACCCAGTTTCCGTGACCTGGAGAATCCGGAGAGCAACCTGGCCACCGAGATCTTTTCGTCAGACGGAAAGCTGCTGGGCAAGTATTATGTGGAAAACCGCTCTAACATCCACTACCAGGACCTGTCGCCCAACATCGTCAATGCCCTGATCGCCACCGAGGATGTCCGCTTTGAACGCCATTCCGGGATCGATGTCCGGGCTACCGTGCGCATGCTGTTCGGTGTGCTTACGGGCACCGACCGGGGCGGGGGCAGCACCATCACCCAGCAGCTGGCCAAGAACCTCTTCCCCCGGAAACCCAGGTATACCAAGCTGGAACTGGGGGTGATGAAGCTGAAAGAGTGGGTGACCGCGGTGAAGCTTGAACGGAACTACTCCAAACAGGAGATCCTCGCCATGTACCTCAACACAGTCGATTTCGGGAGCATATCGTTCGGGATCAAATCGGCTGCCCGGACCTATTTCAACAAGACCCCCGATCAGCTCAATCCGGAAGAGGCTGCCCTGCTGATCGGCATCCTGAAAGCCCCTTCCTATTTCAGCCCGGTGCGCAATCCCGACCGCGCCTGGAACCGCCGCAACATTGTGTTGCAACAGATGGAGAAATACGGGTACCTCTCCCCGATGGAGTATGATTCTCTGAAAGAACTTCCGATCGATATGTCGGACTACATGATCCAGGACCACACCTCCGGACTGGCTACCTATTTCCGGGAATACCTGCGGATGTACGTGACCAACTGGTGCAACAGCCACTCCAAGGAGGATGGGACCCCCTACAATCTTTACCGCGATGGCCTGAAAGTATACACCACCATCAATACCGTCCTGCAGGAATATGCCGAACAGGCTGTTCAGCAGTACCTCGGAAAAGAGTTGCAGCCCTCTTTCTTTAAACACTGGAAAGGGTTCCGGAACGCTCCGTTCGTTTTTGAAAAGAATCAGGACCGGGAGATCGCCCATCTCATGATCTCGGCCATGCGCCGAACCGACAGGTACTACCGGCTCAGCAAGGATGGCTATACCGACAAAGAGATTTACCGTAACTTCCAGCAGCCTGTCCCGATGACGGTTTTCTCGTGGAAAGGTCCGATCGACACGGTGATGACTCCCATGGATTCGATCCGGTACTACAAGTTCTTCCTGCAGGCGGGCCTGATGTCAATGGATCCCCATACCGGGTTTATCCGTGCCTATGTCGGCGGGATCGACAACAAATACTTCCAGTACGATCATGTGATCCTGAGCAAACGGCAGGTGGGCTCCACCTTCAAGCCGTTCCTTTACACCCTTGCCATCCAGGAGGGGGAGACGCCCTGTACGCGGTATCCCAACGTCCAGCCTGTGATCGAGTTGTGGAACGGCGATAAATGGGCTCCCGAAAATTCCAGTAACGACCGGCGAGGGGAAGAGGTGACCCTGAAATGGGCACTGGCCAATTCCAATAACTGGATCAGCGGCCAGCTGATGAAAAAATACTCTCCGCAGGATGTGATTACCATCGCGCACAAAATGGGAGTGACCAGCTACATTCCGCCTGTTTATTCCATTGCCCTCGGTTCGGCCGACCTCTCCCTGTATGAGATGGTCGGTGCCATGAGCACATTTGTCAACAAAGGACAGTATATCCAACCCATCTTTATCACCCGGATCGAGGATCAATACGGGAATGTGCTGGAGCAGTTTGTTCCGGAAAAACAGGAGGCCATCAGTGAAAAAACAGCCTGGCTGATGATCGAGATGCTGAAAGGGGTGGTAGAGAGCGGGACCAGTGTGCGGTTACGGTATAAATACGGCTTTATGAACGAGATTGCCGGCAAGACCGGTACTACCCAGAACCAGAGCGACGGCTGGTTCATGGGGATCACCCCCGACCTGGTGACCGGGATATGGGTAGGCTGTGAAGACCGCGCCGCCCATTTCCGTACACTCGACCTGGGACAGGGAGCCAACATGGCGCTACCCATCTGGGCGATATATATGCAGAAGGTCTACGACGATTCCACCCATACCGGGATCACCCGTCGCAATTTCGACCGGCCCGATTTCGCCATCGATGTGACATTCAATTGTGATTCCCTGCTACGAAATCCCGCCAAAAAGCCCGGGAAGGATAAATTTGATGAGTTTTAACGGTCGAGGTACTTTCCGATTCCCGTTAATTGACCCCCTCAATGCTGATTTTTACACTATCTAAACGAATGTTGCTTAACCTGTTGTTGAAAAAGTAGACCTTCATGATTTTTCCCCTGAGGGAATCAATGAACCGAACGTCCAGTACCTCCGACCGGTGGAAAGGATACCATGTCCCGGGTTTGATCCCGGTGGAAGGAAAACCGGGAAATGGTACAGGATGGTAGAGCAAGTTTGCACTGGTACTATCCTCAACCGATACGATCAGCCCGGGTAATTTTGCGGTGTCGGCTGCATCACGGATCATGTAGTTGAATTTCAGGTCATACCCTATTTTCCAGTAGGAAGTATCGAATCTGAATGGCCTCATTACCCTGATAAACAGATTCGGTTCCTTGCCGAATTTCAGGCCGGAGGTATCGAAGGTGAAAATCCGGGTGGTATCATACCTGATCATCCGGAAAAGTTCCTCAAGAACAATCCGGTCATTCTCATTCGCATACTGTGTCACCGTCGATGTAATTTTCAGATCTTCCTTCAGTTCACCGAGTTTCCGGTCGTCAGTGACCGGCTGGGTCTGCAATCCGGGTTTAAGGGTATATAACCGCCCTTTTGACAGAAAGTAGTTCCCTTTCAGAAAATCAACCTTCTCAAAGTCATTGGTCACGAACTGGACCGTCTGGATGTTTCTGAATGCCGTAGAAGTATCGATTCCCTGTCCCAGCCAATGGACAAAAAGATTCTCTTCGAAATGATACTTGTTTTGCAACATGGCGATCAGGGAAGGGGCAATGTCGTGGTGGGAAGAGACCGATGTAAAATGATGCGGCTCTTTTACCAGGGGAGAGTATATGATCAGCGGTACATGATACCGCTCAATGGCCGAAATGGAGGAGTAGCCCAGCTCCATGAAAAAATGATCTCCGGTGATAAAGAAGATCGTGTTGGCATAATCTTCCCGTTCAGAATAGGTCTGAAAAAAACTGCGGAGCGCATCATCGGTATATAATATGGACGAAAAGATGGCTGCATTCTGATCTGTCAGCTTTTTTTTCTCCGGGGGGTATCCGGGCTGCGATGTGATTGCTTCATACCGGTGCCTGTAATTTTCGGCACGCGGAGGATTGAACGGATGATGGGTGGAGAGAGTCAGGTAGATATCCAGTCTCGGTTCTTTATTCAACGAATCAATTACCTCAAGGGAGCGGGCGAAGGTAAATTCATCATGATATCCCCAGTAGAAATCAGGATATCGTTTCATCTGCTCCCGGTACTCCGGACCGAAGTAATTCATCAGGAAATCGGTTCCTTCTTTCCGGAAAAACTCATTGTAGTTGGTGAAATTGAGATCGCCGCCGTAATAGACCCCCGTATAATATCCATTTTCCTTCAGATACCGTATCAGCGAGTAGTGAACCGGGATCTGGCTTGCGTCCAGTTGAAATTCACCGTTGCCGAATGGCAGAGAGCCAAAGACGGAGGCAAACACATGAAACGTGCGTTCGGAGATGGAGAGAAAATTATCCCAGTACAGACTATGGTTTTTCAATGAATCCAGAAAGGGAGCAAAATTGCCGTACCATGATTGTTCGCCGATGACGGCAGATGAGAGGGATTCAACGATGATAAAGACCAGGTTCGGCGGTTTTTCCCCAAGATTGAAATAGGGGCCCAGCACATCGGGAGTAGTATTCCTGTGCATCAAGGGGTATTTGTCACTGGTAAACCTGAATTCCGGGTGGATTTTATGGTATTGTTCAATCTCCGGGCCAATCTCCTCTTCGTTCTCAGGAGGTTTCTCCCGGAATAGAAAGGCAAGGGATTCGTTCAGGAAATAGGCGCTTTTATTAATCTTATACGGGTTCGTATGTTCCTCGCAGGTTGCATTCACTCCGTCAGGATTGAACAGAGACAAGAAAAGACCAATCAGAAACGTGGCTGTCAGAAGGGTTCCGCTTCTGCCGGAGATCCGGACCCTCGCAACGGCTACCTGCAGGATGATCACCAGTGATGGGACCAGAACTACCGGGAGAAAGGCCTGGAGATTGAAATCGTTGGAATTCCTGATTATCATCAGAATTTCGCTGAATGAATAGCGGTAGATCACAGCGCCGAGGGGGCTCAGGTTGATGGAGAAATAGCGGATCAGGGAAAACTGCAAAATGGCGAGGAGACAAAGGCAGATACCATAAATTATCTCTGCGCTTCTTCGGTGAAGCAACGAGAGGAGCAGAAAAGGGATGAACAGAACCAGAGCCAGGGTGAAAAAAGCCTTCAGGTCAACTAACATGCCTGTAGCCTCAATAGCCAGCGGATGCAACTGGAGGGCCGGAGCATGAGACAGCGCCTTGTATTCCGCTATCCGCAGCACCAGGATAACCGGCAGGAAGGCCAGCATAAGAATCAGGTAACGAAAAGCAATATCAACAACCTTGTTTTTCATCTCATTCCAAAGGATCAATGGTAGCCAACGAGTTTCCGGGTAAGACTATCGTACTGCATCGGCATACGATACCTGTTCCACAGGTACATTTTCAAATACCATGTTTCCAGCGTATCGGTCATTATAAGGCCGACCCGGTCGCGGATCTGCTGCCGGATCCAGGGCTGTTGTGCCGCCAGCGAATCCGGATTGGATTTCAACGGATATCCTTTCCACAGGTGGGACCTCCCATGGTCATCATCCACTTCCACTACCAGCTGTGGAGCCGCGATGATGTCCTTCCCCTCCGTTTTTGACAGAAAAGTGATCTCGAACTCCAGGTACCTGGTGTTATCAGCCAGGGCCATATGGGGGATGATCGCCAGGTATTCATTTGTAGCAGGAGCGGCCGGCAGGTCCATGGAATCTCCCAGAGGAATCTGCTCTGCGTTGAGTCTGCGTCCAAAATACAACTCCTCCGGAATCATGGTTTTGTTACGAGCCGCCGATTCCGTCACCAGAATGTACGCATTGAGTTCCTGCTCCAGTTGATTTCTGAGCCGGTCGTCGGAAACAGGACTGAGGTCCAGCCCGGGCTGTAACCGGAAAACCCTTCCGGCGCCAAGAAAATACTCCCGGTGCAGGTAATCGATAATCGCCTTGTTGTTGAGCACAAAGGCAAGGGTATGGATATTCCGGAATGAACTCAGGGTATCGATCCCGGCTCCCAACCAGTGTGTCTCGCGGTAGGGTTCAAATCCATATTGCCCGGCCAGAAAAGCCATTAATGAAGGGGCCACATCAAAATGGGAAGAGACGGAATGGATGGTTGCGGTCCTGGCCAGCAGCGGGGAAAAGATAATCAGCGGAACGTGATATCGTTCCAGCGGTGTTCTTAACGTTAACCCAAGTTCGGGAAGGGCATGATCGCCGGTAATCAGAAAAATAGTGTTGGCAAAATCCGGTCGTTTCCGGTATGCATCGAAGAATTCCCTGAGCGCCTGATCGGTGTAAAGGATGGTTTGGAACAGATTCCTGTTTTGCTCATAAAAGTTCCGTTTCTCACCAGAAAGATCCATTCCGCTGATGATGGAATCAAACCGCTTTTCTATTCCGTGCGCTTCCGGAACAATGAATGGAGCATGAAGGGAAAGGGTAAGGTAGATATCCAACCGGGGATTCCGGTTCAGTGAATCGATCACTTCAAATGACCTTTTAAACAAATCCCCGTCGTAATAACCCCAG
>QYQJ01000146.1 GCA_007280875.1 Bacteroidota bacterium | reverse complement strand
GGAGATAACAGATCTCGTCAGGAAAAATGATCACAATGGGACCTTTCTCACAAAAGCCATGGCAACCGGTTCTTCTGAAGTCCACCTTTTCTGTTAACCGGTGTTTTTCTAATTCCCGTTCAATAGCTAATGCAACTTCTTTACTGCCGGTAGCATGACAGGCAGTACCTGAACACAACGTAATACACGGCTTATTTGGATCCCGTTTTGATAAGATCTCCTTTCTGAGTTTTTCCAGTTCGGCCGGTGAATTTAATCGTGGCATCATCTTTCCTTAATCATAGCTTTTTAATACGTCTGCTGTATTGGCTGTTGACAGTTTCCCATGCGTCTTCCCATTGATTTCCATCACCGGTCCCAGCGCACAGCAGCCAAGGCAGTTCACCGTGTCCAGGCTGAATTTCAAATCCAGGTCCGTTTCGCCGGGTTTAATTCCGGTCAGGTCTTCCACCGTTTCAAGGACACGCTTTGCACCACGAACATGACAGGCGGTACCCATGCAAATGTGAACCTCGTGACGCCCTTTAGGGACCATACTAAATGCTTTATAGAAAGTAGCAATATGCCGGATCAGGCTTAAAGGAACCTGCAGTTTTTCGCCGACTCTTTCCAGCGCTTCCCTGGGGAGCCAATGATTTTCGCTCTGAATCTCCAGTAATACCTGGATGAGTGAACTGGCTTCGCCCTGATGTTCAGCTATGATCTGATCGATCCGTTCGTTATTCATTGTTTAGTTTCAGGTTTCAGGTTTCAGGTTTGGAGCTTTATGAGAGAGCATAACTTTTGGTGTTAACGTCATACCTGATTAATCCCTGCCTGGATGAACCAATGATGTGCCTGGTTACTTCTGACGGGCTAAGGCCTAATGTTTCGGCGATTTCACCCGTAGAAAGGGATTTTTCCCGCAGGAGTGACGTGATCAGGCTTATGGCCATTTTATCTGCAATCAATTCTTCAAACAATCTGTCAAATTCGTCACTGGTGAAAAATGCCTGATACGCTTCTTCGGTTCTTACCGGCACATGGAGCCTCTGGGTCAGCACGAGTTTGATGTAGGGAATGAGTTTTTGTACTGCTTCAAGTTTGAAAGCCAATGTGGTATCATCCATGCCTTCGGCTTTTCCGAGAGGGCCCAGCTTCGTGATCTCCGCACTGTATTCGTTCATGAAATTGGCAAAACGGATTCCTTCACCCGCAGATACCCATTCAAGTCTCAATCGTTCAGGATATAATCCGATACGCTCCATGATTTTTCTACCTACCTGAACCATGCTGAAGGCGTTGAAATTTCCATTGGTCACATAGTGGCAGTCACAGAGATGGCAACCACCTACAAATACGCCGTCGATTCCATTTGTAAAAGCCCTCACGATATGCAGCAAGTCAACCCTGGCAGAACACATCACCCGTATGAGCCGGATATGCGGGGGGTACTGAAAGCGGGATACACCACACAGGTCAGCCCCTCCGTAGCAGCACCAGTTACAGATGATGCCGATCATCTTTGGCTGAAAGTTATAGTCCATGTTCATTTTTCGTAACCATTAGCTTTTTCTATCTTTCTTTCTTTGAATTTGAAATTTGGACCTTGGGACTTGGGTTTTATCCATCTGTGGCTGCGTCGATCTGGCACAGCAGTTCTTCATCGGTATAGTGCTTCAGTGAAATCGCCGCAGTCGGGCACACCGCGTTACACAGGCCATCTCCTTTGCAGAGGATAGAATTCACCGATGCTTTTTTGCCTTTCGGCGTTTCATGAAACTCTATCGCACCGTAGCTACAGACAGAGATGCATGCCCCGCACGATATACAATCTGTCTCTTTTACCTCACACACTGAGCCGGAAGCTGTGACCGTGTCCTGAGACAGAAGCGTTGCAGCCCGGCCTGCAGCTCCATACGCCTGGCTGATTGTTTCCGAAATATGTTTTGGATAATGAGCTGTCCCGCACAGAAAAACGCCCTCAGCGGCAAAGTCGACCGGTCTTAATTTCACATGGGCCTCCTGGAAGAAGCCATCCGGATTCAGGGGTACCTTGAATAACCGTGCCACTTCATGGCTTCCTGCTGAGGGAATGACGGCAGCCGCCAAAGCGACCAGATCGGCATCGATGGCAAGTCTCTTTCCCAATATTGGATCCGGCACACTGACCCGTAATACCTCTTTGCCTCCTTCAGTTAATGCTTCCACCCGGGGCTTATCATCCGGCTCGTAACGGATAAATTTCACATCTTTGCCGGCTGCTTCACGGTAATAATCTTCACTGAATCCATAGGTTCTCATATCCCGGAAGAGAATGTAGATGTCCAATTTTGGATTTATCTCTTTAATTTTCAGGGCATTCTTTACCGAGTGGCTGCAGCACACCCGGCTGCAGTAATTCCGGTCCTCCTGGCGGCAACCGACACACTGGATCATCACCAGGTTCTTAGCCTCGGTTAATCTCTTTTCTTTCCAGGCGATTTGTTCCCCCAACTCTACGGAAGTAACTACCTTATCCGTTGTACCATACAGGTATTCTGTGGGTTTGTATTCACCGGCACCGGTGGCAAGGATAGCTGCCCCGTGTTTGATCTTTTTAATTCTTCCTTCCGATTTTACGGTGGTCACAAAATTCCCCACATACCCGGAAACATCCGTAATGGTCGCATCATGCGATACATAGATCAAAGGATGCTGGTACACCTTCCGGATCAATTCACGCAAATATTCAGGCACATTCACGCCTTCCAGGGTAGTAGGAATCCGCAGCGCCATTCCTCCCAGGGCTGATTCCTTTTCCAGCAGGTGAACCTCAAATCCCTGATTGGCCAGGCTCAGGGCACTGGTCATCCCGGCCACACCTCCTCCGACCACCAGTCCGGTCTTGTTAACCGGGAGATTAAATTCCTGCAGGGGTTCCAGATTAACCGACCGTGCTACCGACATTCTGACGATGTCCTTTGCTTTTTTTGTAGCCTCTTCCTTTTGCTTGGAATGGACCCAGGAACAGTGCTCCCGAATGTTCGCCATATCGAAGAAATACTGATTGATTCCTCCCTCCCGAAGTGTATCCCTGAACAGCGGTTCATGGGTCCGGGGAGTACAGGCAGCCACAACCACGCGATTGAGTCCTTTTTCACGGATGGTATTTGCTATCTGCTGGGCAGCATCCGTAGAACAGATAAACAGGCCCTCTTCCGCGTGTGCCACCCCATCAAGGGTGCGTGAATAATCAACCAGGGAAGGAATGTCGACAACCCGGCCGATATTGGCTCCGCAATGGCAGGCAAAGACACCTACCTTTACCTCTTCCTCAGAGACATCCCGTTCTTCCGGATACACACGTGCTTTTGACAGGGTTCCCCGCCTGGAACGCAGCAACTCCCCGGTGAGCGCATTTGCCCCGCTGGCTGCCATCACCGACTCGGGAATGTCAATAGGGGCATAGAAAGCGCCGCTGATAAAAATTCCCCGGCGGGTGGTCTCAATGGGATTGACCGGATTGGTTTTACAGAATCCCCGGGAATCAAGTTCGATGCCAAACGTAGTTGCCAGGCTTGTTGCATCCACAGGAGGATTCATTCCGATGCCCAGTACCACCAGGTCAAATTCCTCTTCCTTCACCCCCTCATCGGGAGTGGCGTATTTAATCGTGATATTCTTCGTTTCCGGGATCTCTTTCCCCACGGTGACATAGCTTCTGATAAATTCAACCCCCGGAAGGTTCTCCGCCCGTTCATAGAATCGTTCGAAATCCTTGCCATAAGAGCGGATATCGTTATGGAATATCGTAGCCCGGGTATCGGCATCATGGTCTTTTGCCAGGATCACCTGCTTCTGGATATAGGTGCAGCAAACCGAAGAACAGTAGCTGTTACCACCCGGAATATGCTGCCTGGAACCGACGCAGTGAATCCAGGCTATTTTATGCGGGTGTTGATTGTCGGACGGACGCCGGATCTCTCCTTCAAATGGCCCGGTAGCACATAAGAGCCGTTCAAAGTCGAGGCTGGTAACCACGTTTGCATATTTTCCATAGCCATAGTCCCCTCTCAAACCCGGATCAAATACCTCATAGCCAGGAGCCAGAACGATCGCCCCTACTTTGATTACCCTCTTTTCCGCTTTTTGATGGAGATCAATGGCGTGGTTTTTACATACGCCAACGCAAATAGAACATTTTTTGTCTTTCAGAAAAAGGCAATTTTCATCTATATAGGGGACCAGGGGAACTGCCTGTGAGAAGTAAATATGGATCGCTTTGTTCGAGGCCAGATTTTGATTAAACGGATCGGGGATCGGAACAGGGCAATACTCTGAACAAACAGTACAGCCCGTGCATTTGTCCTCGATAATGTACCGGGGCTTTTTTTTCAGCGTCACGGTGAAGTCACCTGCTTCTCCTTCCACCCCGTCAACTTCGGTATAAGTCAGAATTTCTATGTTGGGATGCCTGTCGCATTCAATGAACTTGGGAGATTCAATGCACATGGAGCAATCGTTGGTGGGAAAAGTCTTGTCAAGCTGGGCCATCTTCCCTCCAATAGTCGGTGCTTTTTCAACCAGGTAAACCTTATAGCCGGTAGTCGCAAGATCCAGGGCAGCCTGAATCCCGCTGATCCCTCCGCCTATAACAACCACATCTCCAATATCTTCTTTGTTCACTTTTCTATAGTTCTTGGAATTTGGATCTTCATAACGCTGTTATTATCATCATATTACTTCAGAAATAATCTCCGTTATATCTTTGACCACCAACTTTTCGCCATCCTTTCGGGACAACAGGCTATCTTCAAAATTGGCGATGCAATAGGGGCAGGAGGTAACCAGCACCTCAGCTCCGGTCGCAGCAGCCTGTTCCAGTCTGAGATCGGAAAACCGTTCCCCCTTAGGCGTGTCCATCCAGATCCTGCCACCTCCTCCGCCACAGCAAAAGCTATCTTCCTTCGAATCAGACATCTCAGTCAATTCTAACGCAGTTATTTTCTGCAATACATCTCGCGGTTCATCATAGATGCCATTGTGCCGGCCCAGGTAACACGGATCATGATAGGTGACTTTTTTCGCATACTCACCGGTAAGTTCAAGCCTTCCCTCCTGAATCAGCCCGGACAGATACTGGGCGATATGAACCACTTCAAAGTGGACCATAAATTCAGGATACTCGTTTTTAAACGTATGGTAGCAATGAGGGGAAGAGACAAGAATTTTCTTCACCCCATGATCAATAAAGGTCTTGATGTTTTCTTTCGCCAGCTGCAGGTACAATTCCTCGTCGCCTGTCTTGCGGATGCTTTCTCCACAGCAATTCTCCCTGGTGCCCAGTATGCCGAAATCTACTCCTGCTTTCTTCAGGATAGTGGCTGTGGCAATGGCGACCTTTTTTAACCGTGGATCGTAACTGAGATAACAGCCGGGAAAATATAAAATCTCCATCGTCCCGGTAAAGGGTTTTACCGAAAGACCTTCGGCCCAGTCTGCCCTCTTTTGCCGATCTTCAGCAAATGGGTTCCCTTCACTGGTAAGGTTTGACCGGATGGCACGAATAGGATCGGCAGTAGCAGCAAAAATACCATATTCGGTAGCTATTCTGCGCAGAGCGATCCCGGCCTCTACCTGTTTTACATCCCGGGGACACACCTGCGAGCATTTTCCGCAGGTAGTGCAACGCCAGATATCATCCGCCTCTACCTCAGACATACCGAAAGTAGCTTCCCGGACCAGCTTTCGCATACTAAAATACCGCAGTTCATTCCAGGGACAAACTACATCGCATTTTCCGCACTGGTAGCAGAATTTGAAAGAATCTCCACCCTTATCCTTGATGAGGTCACTGATCTCTTTGTAGTCGGTTACGTTCTCCACTGTTTCAAGTTCCAAGTCTCAAGTTCCAAATTCCAAGTTTGTGCATCTCTAACCTTTTTTCGAAGCAGACATCCGGGTAATAATATCCATGATTTTAGTCAATCCGTATTTGTCTGCCAGGGCTTCCAGTCCAATCTCCAAATCTTCCAGTTTCACCTCCTCTTCCACTTCCTCTTCCCTGACTTCGTAAATCAATGCATCATTTAAGCACCACTGCACGCACATGGGCTTTTCCAGCGGCGGATCACTCTCACACATATCGCATTTCAGGGGAAGACCTGAGTCAGGTTCTTTGAACAGGTCTCTGGAAGGGCAGGAAGCCCGGCAGAAAGCACACTCGTCGTAGTCCTTTCCGTCAATCGTATATTTGTCCCGGCCAGCACATTCAGCTACCGAATACTCTCCTGCATAAACTGGCACATAGATGTCTGCGATCGGATCACGAATCACGCGGATACGGGACCTCGCCGGATTATTACTGCTATATTTCGGAGAAGCATGAAAGGCGGAGCAGATGACTTCGCACGCCATGCAACCAATGCATTTATCAACGTCAATCTTAATTGTTTTAATGATCCGCTTTTTCACTTCGCCAGGCTCAGTGCTTTGCTTTTCAACCTTCATGGCTCACCTCCTTGTCGCTATCTGTCAGGATCCCCCGCTGGAGGAAATCATCGCTCACATAATCCAACCCCAGGTCATGCAGGGATTCTTTCGTTGGGATACCCTCATTATTCCAACCTTTGAATGTGTAATAGGTATCCAGGAGTTCCTTTTCAAGTTCAGGGAATCTTTTTTTCCAGTGGTTTTCCGGAGGTTTCTCATCTTTCCTTCGCATTCCTCTTCGAATATTAATGGCTCTGACCAATGTCCGGTAGCGTTTAGCTGCCTTTGTCAGCCGGGCTTCATCCATCTCAATCCCGGCCCCGGCTGAGATCAAGTCCGGGTAATTGTGGATATGATAGGGCGGCTTCAGCGGGAATGAAGATAAACCGGCGCACATACCAAGGGCATCATCGATGTAATGCATCTTTTCCTGCCAGTCAACAATATCACAACACATTTGTACAGTCGGGTAATAGGGGAATGACTTTTCTCCGCGTAGTTCCCAGTCCAGGAAATAGTCCTTAAACTTTTCATCAGGGACCTGGACCCAGTCCTTGACAAACTCTTCCCTCTCCTCTCTGGTTTCGAACGGCATCTGCGGGAATTGTCCTTCAATCTGAGTAATGTTCACCTTTTCTCCGGTGCAATACATAAGGAAATAGATGGGATTCAGCATGGACAGTTTAAGGGGCATTTGTTCCGTTTTCTTAATATTGTTATGCGCAAAAGCTTCCGCCCCCTTGCCAATCTCCTGTGCTGCCCAGTAGGTGCCATTGGCCAGGAGATCTCCGATCCCTTCCCGCCTGACAATCCTGTCAAGTAACCAGAAAAACCGCTCATCGTTATCGGAAGGCAATCCCTTCATATCCGTATCAGTCAGAATACCATTTTCGTACAGTTCAAGTCCAAAGGCCATCACCTGCGGGGTTGAAAATGCATCCACTCCATACTCCGTGGCACGTTGGGCGATCCTGAGACCAAAATCCAGATTTGAGAAAGCTGCCATCGTGTAGGTCAGCTTCGAAAAACATTTCATCATGTAAGTTGGAAGTCCTGGCAAGGAGATTGTAGCCGCGCATTTCATCGGACAGTTATAACAACTAATCAGGCGTGTCCTTGCATTTTCCATTGTTTCCATCCACTCCTTTTCGACCTCTTCGGTCCAAAAATCTTTTCTGCGCTCGCGCGAATTACCCCACATGAAACTCTCGGTGTGCCACTTCTCATCATGGATTCTCATCTCTTGCGGGGACCCGAGCCCGGCTAAGATGGGCATTACTCCCGGGATTGGATTGTCTGCCCGGACTTTGATATAGTTCAGCACCTCATTGCAAAGCGCCAGGAATTCAACTGATTGGGCAATATTGATGTCTCCTGTTCCCCGAACAGCTATCGCCTTTACTCTTTTGTCGCCCATAACGGCTCCTATTCCACCCCGGCTGGCACTGGATCTACCCTGCTCGATAGAGGCAAAATAAACCCTGTTTTCACCGGCCAGGCCGATAGCAGCCACCTGGGCTTTTGGTTCTTTCAACTCCTGCTGAATAAGTTCTGCTGTTTCATTAGCGCCTTTACCCTGCAGATGAGAGGCGTCACGGATTTCTACTTTGTCATTGTGTATCCACAAATAAACCAAACCGGGGGACTTGCCGCGAAGGATCACTTTGTCGTAACCGGCATACTTCAATTCCGGGGCCCAGAATCCCCCCATCATGGAGAATGCCATTAACCTGGTTTGAGGAGAAATGGTAGAAACAATGGTACGGTTGCAACCTGGAGCAGGGGTGCCGCATAAAAGGCCAGCGGCAAATATGAGTAGATTTTCGGGAGAAAAAGGTTCAACTTCAGGAGGAACCCGGTCCCATAATAGTTTGGCGTTGGTTCCAAGCCCTCCCAGGTAAAGCCCGGTTTCTCCCGGATCCGTTGCAACCCGCTCAATGCTTCCCCGGGTCAGATCAATTTCTAAATTAAACCCTGTCTCTGCGTATCTCATTTTTTCGCCGATTAGTATCCAACATTCAAAGGAAACAAAAGTAAAATTTAAAATATAAACTTCAACTTACAGAGTTCAATTAATTAATATAAGTTCTGACATTTTTTTTTACTTTTGATCCATGAACGATCATCTTGACGCACTATTCAAACCAAGATCAGTAGCCCTGATCGGTGCATCAGCAAAGGAACTCTCTATCGGGAATGTCATCGTCAAAAACCTGCTTCATTATCAGTTCAGGGGTCCGGTGTTTCCCATCAACCCGAAAGTGGATGAGATCAGGGGGCTGAAAGCCTATCCGTCTGTTCTGGATGTTCCCGGAGAGATCGATCTTGCCCACATTGTGATCCCTCCTCCTTTTGTACCGGAAGAGGTTGAGAACTGCGGGAAGAAAGGAATTAAAGCCATCATTATCAATACAGCAGGATTCAAGGAAATGGGGGCAGAAGGCCAGGCGTTGGAGGATGATTCCCTTGCAAGGGCGCGGAAATACGGAATCCGGATCGTTGGCCCGAATTGCCAGGGGATCATCAACTCCGATCCAACCATCAATGCGTACTGTAATTTCACCTTCACCTACCCGGACCCAGGCCACATCTCTGTTGTTGCCCAGAGCGGCGGTGTAGGCGCTGTAATCATGCAGGCGTTCTTCGATATGGGTATCGGCCAGCGGATGTACGCCTCGAATGGAAACGGATCGGATGTATCCATCACGGAGATCGTCAGTTATTACGGAAAAGACGATGAAACCAGGGCCATCGTACTCTATGCAGAGAGCCTGAATGATCCGCTGGAATTTATCCGGGTAGCGAAAGAGGTAACAGCCCGGAAACCGATTCTGGCTATTACTGCCGGGCGGACTGATAAAGGGGCCGAAGCTTCCCGCTCCCATATAGGTGGCCTGGCAGGAAGCATCTCTATGGACCTCATCTATAAAAAGGCTGGCATCCTCAACTTCAGCAGTCAGGATGATCTGTGCCAGGCTGCGGTGGCACTCTCCTCGCAGCCAATACCCAAGGGGAATAAAGTGGGCATCATTACCAACACCGGCGGGCCGTCGGTCATCGCTATCGATGAACTGGTAAGCTGCGGGCTGGAAATACCACCCCTTTCTGACCGGGCCAAAACCATCCTGAAAGAGACCATGTTTGAATCAGCTTCCATCCATAATCCCCTGGATGTAGTGGCCACCGCCGGCCCCGCACAGTTTAAAAGCGCTTTCGAGGTGATGCTAAGTGAGCCGCAGTTTGACAGTATTTACCTGAATTTTGTCACCCCTCCGTTTGTCGATTGTGAAAGCGTTGCACGTGAAATTGTTGCCGCTGCAAAGGCCGGAACTAAACCGGTCGTATGCAATTACATGACGGATAAGCAGAAATGGAGCGGCACTTCGGCCATTCTCAAGGAAGGGGAGATTCCCTGTTTTGACTTCGCTGAAACGGCTGCCCGGGCGCTCCATTCTCTGGTTCGGTATCATGGAATACGGTCGGCGAAAGAGAGCATTGTGAAAACGTTCGACGATATAGATCGGGAAGCAGTCCGCTCCATTCTAGAAAAGGCCTTGTCCCGGGGAAGGGAGGTCCTTACGGCCGGAGAAGTATACGCTATCCTGGAGGCATACCGGATACCGGTTGCCCCCTGGGCCGTGGTTCACACGGTGGATCAGGTTTGTGATGCAGCAAACCGAATCGGATTCCCGGTCGTCATTAAAGCCGACTCGGAACAGATCATTCACAAGAGTGATGTCGGCGGGGTAGCGGTAAATATCCCGGATGTACAGAAGGCTGAAACAGTGGCAGAAACCATGAAAAAGAACCTGGGAGACGGGATCCATTTCCTGGTCCAGAAATTCCTTCCCAAGGAACAAGAGCTGATCATCGGAGCAAAAGCTTCTGTCGGTGTGGGTCATATCATCATGTTCGGCCTGGGCGGGATCTTCGTGGAGATCCTCAAGGACGTGGCATTCTGCCTCACCCCTGTCGGCGATACGGAATCCATGGAGATGATCACTTCCGTCAAAGCCGCTCCGTTGATCGAGGGTTTCAGGGGAGGGAAAGGGATCAACAAAGCAAAAGCGATGGAGATCATTCAGCGGATCTCTATGCTGGGAACGGATTTCCCGGCAATCAAAGAGCTGGACCTCAATCCGCTCGTTGCCTATGAAGATGAAATTTCCGTGGTAGATGCCAGGATTATTCTTTGATTTGAAAACCATTATGCACCAATAGTAGACCCATGGAGAACAACATGTACACCATCGGAATCATCGGATTAGGACCCATTGGCCAGACGCTGGCCGTGCATTTCAAACTGGCCGGATGTGAAGTTGCCGTAACTGACCTGGACAGGGAAAAACTGAACCTCATCCGGAAAGAGGGGATGGAGCTTGTTTCAAAAATTGAGAAGAAATCATTCGTCAAGTATGTGTATTACTCCGTGGAGGAGATGCTCGAACATGATATGGACATCCTCATCTCTGCCGTCAAGGATTATCATGTCGATAAGATAGTTAAGATCATTGAGGAGAACCTGAAAAAGAAGGTATTTCTTCTAAGCGCCCAGAACGGGATTGACATCGGGAAAAAGTACCAGGGCCATTTTCCCGAATCCTTTATCCTGAGAATGGTCATCAATTTTGCAGGAAACCTCCAGGCCCCTAATGTAACCGGGATCAATTTTTTCAATCCTCCGAATTATATTGGTTCGATGGACGATTCTCAGGAAGAGCTTGCACGGTGGATTGCCACTACCCTGACCAGTGTAGATCTTGCCACAGAACAGGTGAACTCCTTTTCGATAAACGATAAGATCTGGGAAAAAACCATCCTGAATGCTGCCCTGAGCCCTTTGTGTGCGATCTCACGACTGACCATGAAAGAGGCCATGAACAATAAAGATACCCTGGAGATCATCGAGCAGATTCTGTACGAAGCAGTCCAGGTGTCGGCTGCCGAAGCCATTAAATTACCGGATAATTTCATCAAGCTGGCCATCAGGTACCTCAGCAGTGCAGGGAACCACATGCCTTCACTTGCGATTGACCTGATCAATCAACGGGAGACCGAGATCGATTATATGAACGGTAAGATCGTTGACTATGGCCGGAAGCATTATGTTAAAACCCCGATTAACCTGGTGCTCACCAACCTGGTCAATGCCATCTCCTGTAAAAATGGCGTAATTGGACCCAAGTAAGGTAGTAGAAAGAGTCACCTAAAAACAAAATAAAGACAATGAGTACAACGATTTATTCCTGGCAGATGACGGCACCCGATGCCGATTTTCAGCTTGCCGAAGAACCTTTCCCCGTGCTTGAAGCGCATGAGGCGCTGATTCAGATCGCCGGTTGCGGTGTGTGTCATACCGACCTGAGTTTCTGGCATTATGGGGTGAAAACAAAAAAAGAGCTTCCCCTGACCCTGGGCCACGAGATCAGCGGAACAGTCATTGCCGGCCCGGCAGAATGGGTCGGGAAACAGGTGATCATTCCTGCAGTACTCCCCTGCGGTGAATGTGAACTGTGCAAAAAAGGGCGGAGCAATATGTGCCAGAAACAGCTGATGCCCGGGAATGATTTTCACGGTGGATTTGCCTCACACATCAAGGTGCCTGCCCGTTTTCTGTGTCCTGTTCCCGATACACTGTTGGCGAAATACCCGCTCGAGAAACTGTCTGTTATTGCCGATGCCATCTCCACCCCTTACCAGGTAATCCGAAAATCGGAACTGGAGGCCGGAGATCTGGCCATCGTGATAGGTGTAGGTGGGGTTGGCATTTATGCGGCACTGATCGCCCGGATCTTCGGAGCCAAAGTGATTGCGCTTGACATCGACGATACCAAGCTCGAAATAGCCGCAACCAACGGGATAGATGCAACGTTAAATGTGAAAGGCCTGGATATTAAAACAATCAAAGACCAGGTCAGGGAAATTGCGAAAGGGCTTGGCGTTTCCCGTTATGGGTGGAAGATTTTTGAGGTTTCCGGTACCAAACAGGGTCAGGAACTGGGGTTCAATCTGATTACCTTCACTTCCACCCTCTCCATTGTCGGATTCACCCTCGACCGGACGGAGATACGCCTCAGCAACCTGATGGCATTTGATGCGAAAGTGATCGGTACCTGGGGTTGCAAACCGGAACTTTACCCCGAAGTGGTAGACCTGATAGCTTCCGGCAAGCTGAAGATCGATGATTTTGTCGAGACGTTCCCCCTTTCTACCATTAACGAGGTATTCCGGAATACCCTGAACCATGCCTATCTGAAGAGGTCCGTACTGGTTCCCGATTTTAAATAGCAAAAAAGTAGTAACCAAAAAAAATAGAAACCATGTTAGCTAGCCACAATCTTACCGACATTACCTATAAGGAGATCCTGTTCGAAAAGCGTCCGTGCAAGGATCTTCAGGGTAATCCCGTGGAGGGTCTGTTCAACGCCTGGATCATTTTGAACAATCCCCAACAGTACAACTCCTATACGACCAATGCGGTTAAAGAGGTGATCCTTGCCATGCGGGAGGCTTCCAACGACCGGAGTGTCACTGCTGTCGTATTCACAGCGGTAGGGGATAAAGCCTTCTGCACCGGGGGAAACACCAAGGAATATGCTGAATATTATGCAGCCAACCCCCAGGAATACAAACAATACATGCGTCTGTTCAACGACATGGTATCCTCCATCCTCATGAACGACAAACCGGTTGTTTGCCGGGTGAACGGGATGCGGATCGGGGGTGGCCAGGAGATCGGGATGGCCTGTGATTTTTCCGTTGCACAGGATTTCGCAAGGTTCGGCCAGGCCGGTCCGAAACATGGCAGTGCACCCGACGGAGGGTCGACCGATTTTCTGCCGCTATATGTAGGCATCGAGAATGCCATGTACTCCTGTACCGTTTGTGACCCCTGGTCGGCTTACGAAGCCCTCCGCTGGGGATTAGTTACCGAAGTGATTCCGGCGCTGAAAGTCAATGGAACATTCATCCCGAATCCGCTGGTTTACACTGATCAGTGGGTGGACAGCAAGGGCCAGATCGTTTATGGAAAGATGAAAGCCGGAGAAGAACTGGTGAAAGGAAAGGAACTGATGAAATCGGGGGAAATGGACCTTTCGCTCTTAGATGAGGCTGTGGAACGTTTATGCACCAAACTAATGCTCCTGATGCCAAACTGCCTGAGCAAAACGCTTAACTCCCTGCGCAAACACAAACTGGAACACTGGGATAAAAACAAGGAAAACAACCGTGACTGGCTTGCCCTGAACATGATGACCGAAGCCAAAGCCGGTTTCAGGGCATTTAATGAGGGGCCGAGAGATAACCGCGAAGTGGATTTCATCAAGCTGAGGCAGATGCTGGCAGAGGGCCATGAATGGAACGATGAACTCATCGAGGCAATTTCTCCACAATTCAAGAAATAAACGGATGATCACCGCTAAGACGCCAAGGCGCAAAATTTTATATAACAGAAATTCACCACATAGGCACAGTAGGTCACAATAGAAATAAAGGTCGTTATTTTACCTAATGTGAACTATTGTGACTATTGTGGTTTAAAAAAGAGAGAGGACTGACTCCTTTTTAAGTCGAAATATCATGGAAAAAATCAATGTTGAATTTTTATATAATGATGCTGTTGCCCGGGTGATCCTGGATGACGGGAAGGCCAATATCCTGGACGGCATCATGATGAAGGACATTTCAGATCTCCTGGAATCACTGAGGCGAAATAAGGATAACAAACTGATCACATTTGAAGGAGCGGGAAATAATTTCTCTTACGGTGCCAGTGTAGCCGAACATACGAAAGAAAAAGCTGCTGAGATGCTGGAGGGATTTCACAGGATGTTTTTCACACTCATTGACCTTCACATTCCTACCCTGGCGAAAGTATCTGGACAATGTCTGGGAGGCGGGTTTGAGCTTTCCCTTGCCTGCAACTTCATTTTTGCTGATAAAACGGCAAAGGTCGGCCAGCCGGAGATCCTCCTGGGAGTATTTGCCCCCCCGGCTTCCGTCATACTTCCGTTGAAGGTAGGCAATGCCAAAGCAGATGAGTTGCTGATCACCGGGAAGATCATCTCAGCTGATGAGGCAAAATCCCTTGGACTTGTCAATGAGGTTTTTGAAGACAAGGCCGCTATGGATGCCGCCACCGATGAATGGATCCGGAAAAACATCCTCGGGAAAAGCGCTTCATCCCTTCGGTACGCCACACGGGCGGCCAGGGCCTCCTTTGATTTCTTCATGCTGAAGCATCTTCCGGACTTTACGGAGATGTATGTGAAGGAGTTGATGGAAACCCATGATGGCAATGAGGGGATCAATGCGTTTCTGGAGAAACGGAAACCGGTCTGGGAAAATCAATAAGATAAAAGAATGAGTGACAAACTAACACAAGACAAAACCGAACTCGTAAAATTGCGGTCGGCGGGGGACCTCCGCAATACGATGGATGCTTATTTTGCGAGGCTGAAAGAGGCGGCTGAGACACGGAGCCGGAAGATCGCCTGGTGCACCAGTGTGGGACCGGCCGAATTGTTGTATTCGTTGGGCTTCGAAGTCTATTTTCCGGAAAACCATGGAGCTATGCTGGGTGCCGGCAAAAATGCCGACAAGTACATCCCCACTGCCGTCGCACACGGATATTCACCGGATATCTGTTCTTACCTGACCAGCGACATCGGGGCCTTCCTGCAAAACGAGACCCCTCTCCAGAAAAGCGGTTTCAGTTCAATTCCCCGTCCCGATATCCTGGTTTATAATACCAACCAATGCAAGGAAGTGGAAGACTGGCTCAGCTTTTATGCCAGGCATTTTCAGGTTCCCATCGTGGGGATCCATACCCCGTTGTGCATTCCCGACCTGAGCCCGGAGATCATCAGAAGCGTATCGGACCAGTACCATCGTATCATTCCCGAGGTTGAAAAAGTGGCGGGACGAAAATTCGACATGGACAGGTTCCGGGAAACCGTCGGGTTATCTCATGATGGCTGCGTATTATGGAGACATGTATTGGAAAAGGCGAGGCATATCCCGTCCCCTGTCAATTTCTTTGATTCTGCAATCCACATGGGCCCCATTGTTGTCATGCGGGGGACCAGGTATGCCGTTGACTACTATAAAATCCTTCTGACGGAGCTGGAAGAACGGGTCAACACGAATATCAGTGCCGTTCCCGATGAACGATTCAGAATTTATTGGGAGGGGATGCCAATCTGGTACCGGCTGAGCAGCCTTGCCAAATTATTCGCTAAACTTGATACCTGCATTGTCGCTTCCACCTATTGCAACAGCTGGGTGTTTGACGACCTGGATCCGGCTGATCCGTTTGAATCCTCTGCCCTGGCCTACAGCAAACTCTTTATTGTCAGGTCGGATACAGTGAAAGAAAAGATCCTGGAACAACTACTTAAGGAATTCACCGTGCAGGGGATCATCTACCATGACTCCAAGACCTGCGCACGGAATTCAAATAACCGGTTCGGGTTGCAGAACCGTCTGTTCAAACAAACCGGGATCCCGTACCTTGAGATCAACGGCGATCTCAACGATCCCCGCTGTTACAGTGAAGAGCAGAGTATCATTGCCATCGAAACGTTTATCGATCAGCTGGCAGGAAAAATGTAGGAAGAGGGACGAGGGAAGAGGGGGAAATTAGGAAACACGAAACCCGAAACACGAAACGCGAAACACGAAACAGACTATGTACCGATTGGGGATTGATCTCGGGTCTTCGTATACAAAAGGGGTGCTGGTTGATTCAGCCAACCGGATGGTGGCATTTCACTGTGTGAAAACGGGGTATGACTTCCGTAAAGCCTCGGAGAAAATCGTCTCCTATTTCGCGGAGAATCATGAGATTGAATATCCTGCATACACCAGTGGTTACGGCCGGGAGCAGATCGATGTTCCGTTTGTTTCCAATTCAGAACTGATCTCTCTTGCCAAGGCTGTCTACGAGATCTACCAACGCCCTTGCTCCATTATTGATATCGGCGGCCAGGACACAAAATTCATCCAGGTGAATGCACGTGGTCAGGTCGATAAATTCAAGATGAACCGGAAGTGTGCAGCCGGTACAGGTTCTTTCCTGGAGGAGATCGCGTTCCGGTTGGATGTGACTCCCGAGGAATTTACGGAGTTTGCCAAAAATGCCACCCAGGAGGTGAAGATCAACAGCTATTGCACTGTTTTTGCAATCTCGGAAATCATTGGGATGATCAAAAACGGGGCGACCTTGCCCAATATTATCATTGGCATCTACAACTCCATTATTTTACGATCGATTGAGCTCTCCCTTGTGGAAGATCATCTGGTGATAACCGGCGGGTTGCCCGCCATGCACCCGACGATCATCAGCCTGTTCAAGGAACGATACCCAGATTCCGACAGCCCGGAGCATTCGCAATTTTTGGCCGCTTATGGCTGTGTACTTTTAAATAATCCGAAAGCAGAGAAATGAAAATAAATAGTAACAAGGAGGTATAAATGAAAGAAGTTGAATCCATGTTTCCCAAAGCAAGAATTCCATACGGCACATGGGGCAGCAGCTATTTTCCGGCATGGCAGACCTCAGCATTATCCGAGGTAAATATAGGTCAGTTTGCAGGGGAAGCCATGGCAAGCATATTGGGAAAACGGAAAGTGCCCAGGCAAAAATTAGAATATCTCGTCATAGGGTCCACCATCCCGTATCACTGGAAATTCTGGAATGCTCCACTCATTGCAAGCTGTTTGGGTCACAGGATCCCGGGGTATCATATGGAACAGGCATGTGCTACCGGACTTACCTCGGTCATACTGGCAGGCTCTGAAGTAAATTCAGGGTCATACGATACCGTCGGAGTACTGACCTTCGACAGGACCAGTGATTCGCCGGTAGGTGTGTTTCCTGAACGCCGCTCCTACCGGAGAACCGAAGCCCTGGTTGATGTCTGGGATAATTTCGGTTTTGATCCGGCTACCGGTGGTGCCATGATTGCTACCGCTGGCATAGCCGCCAGGAAATACAAAATTGACCGTTCCGAAGTTGACGAGCTCACGTACCTGAGGTATAAACAATATTTTGAGGCTAAAAATTCAGGTTTCCTTAATCGTGTTCTTTTCCCGTTCGAAATTTTGAATGTACAGGGAAGACTTGCCGGGAAAATAGATGATGACTTCGGCGTCCGCCAGATAACCCTTCAGGCGCTGAAGGATATGCGTGAACTGGATACCTGTGTGACAGCAGGAGGGCAAACACATGCGTCAGACGGAATGGCAACACTTCTTGTAACTTCCCCGGAGAAAGCGAAGGAATTAAGCCTGAATCCCGGGATTACTATTCAATTTATTGCCAAAGTGGATATTCGTGCACTCCCGGGACTCATGCCTGAGTCTCCCGGACTTGCGGTGAAGAAGCTCTTGCAGCATACAGGTTTGACAATGGACGACATGGCAGTTGTGAAAAATCATAATCCATTCGCCGTGAACGATGCGATATTCGCGAAAATCATGAATTACGACTGGCGCAACATGAATAAAACAGGTTGTTCGCTTGTATGGGGGCATCCCCAGGGACCGACACTTACACGGATCCTGATCGAATCACTGGAAGAAGCGGTAGATCTGGGAGGAGGTTATGTACTGATCTTCGGATGTGCTGCCGGTGATGTAGGTACTGCAGGAATTTTTAAAGTTTCATAAGAAAAATGGAGATAAAGTCATGATAAATCAAATGAGACCATCCACACTCCAGACACTGGGGCTTGGTTCAGTACTAGAAATTTTTCAACACGGAAAGCTTCCGGTTACACCGGATGAACTGGTTGACCGGGTTTTCGGTACCTCCGGTAACAGAGGCGCCCTCGTTATTTCAGGAGCCAATGGTATAGTGGGCGCCGGGAAAGCCATGCAACTTGGTTCCCGGCTTGAACCCTACGGAGTTCCCATTGTAGCGCTTGATTTCCCCGGCGTACCCGATGGAATGGCAAAACAATATCCGGGGCTTGTACGGGCGTTCGGCAAAGGAAACGCAAATAAAGTCATGGGAAATATTATCAAGTATTCC
>QYQJ01000010.1 GCA_007280875.1 Bacteroidota bacterium | reverse complement strand
CCCTTATTTGGGGAGGGGCCAGGGGAATGTAGGGTCAACCGGCCCGGTTGACCCTACAAAATACCCCTTCCGTTTACAACCAAAGAAAGATAGTACCGCTGTTCTGTCCGTGATACCAGTCAACTTTGTATTTCGTCGGACAGGCAGGTGGGATCACAGGGTCGTTGTTGCTGTCGTATCCGTAAGTGATGGTAGCTCCTTTATCAGCACTGGGGATATCGATCACCTGAATTCCATTTACCGGATTAAAGTTGCAGGCCAGATCGAAGTGAACAGGTTGAGGTACACTGATATAGAACTGATCCCCGTTGCGGGCCACGCCCCAGGTTACCAGACCGGTATAAGCTCCTACCTGTCCGAAGCCGTCGACACCGAGCACTAACTGGTCAAAGGTGCCGGTATTGATATTGAAGACGCCTGTATAGAGGCAACGCCGGGCAATGTTCCAGGTACGGTTGCTCCCGTCATCAAAGTTAACTGTCATGAATCCATGGGTCTTGTGAACGATGGTATTGATATCGAAGCCCAGTTGTATCAGCAGGTATCCGGTCACGTTCTTATGGGTTTTCACCCCGTTGATCACAATGGTTTTTCCGGTGGCAACCCGGGTCACCTCCATGTTGATGATCTGAACCATTACGGTGGCACCCGGCATGTACCAGTGCGTTCCGACATGCTTTTTTACTTCTACTTTTCCTGTCCGGAAGAGGGTTCCCGGACAATTCAGGCCATGGTAGGTAATGTAGTAGGTAATGGTGTCGTTGACTATGTTCGTGGAATCAATGGTTGCATTACAGGGCAGCCAGGTGGTGGATTTCAATCCGCCCCCGGTCATCATGATCTCGATGTCTAGATTGATGTCGTCGTCAATTTTCTGAAGTTGATTATCGTCCTGCGATATTTGCTGGACAGAGGTGGAACCGTCGGGTCCAGGAGGATCCGTATTCGGATTTTTCTGGCATCCCATAATGGCAAGTGCGAAGGCTGCTGTCAGGAGCATACTGAGTTTGAAGAGGTGCGTTGTTTTCATCGTGGGTTGTTTTTGGGTTTCTGTTCATAGTACACCGGCAGGTGGGGTTACCCTGATGGATGTTCAAATTTTTTTGATTCCGGATGCCGGATGCCGGAAGCCGGATGTCAGAAGCCAGAAGTAAGAGAATAAAAAATGTTACTATTATTATTATATTTTACTTTTTTCGTAATATTGAAAGCTAATAGTATCATTTTTATATGAAAGATCCCAAAGAGACAAAAAGCTATCTGTCCATCATGCAGAACGCCAGGTCTTTATTCTGGAAACATGGCATCCGCAGGGTAACTGTTGAGGAGATCTGCAGGGAAGCAGGGGTGAGCAAGATGACCTTTTACAGGTTTTTCAACAACAAGAATGAAGCGGTTGAAAAGGTTCTGGATGGTGTTTTGGAGGAAAGTCACCTGCGATACGAAAGTATCATGCAACAGGAGATTCCTTTTGCGGAAAAAATGAAGCAGGTTATCCTGTTGAAACAGGATACCATTACGGGCATCAGTGAAGAGTTCATCAGGGACATCTATCAGCAGGACCAACCGGGGCTGATGCGACGCATGGAGGATTACCGGAAGCAGGTGATCGAAGAGGTGATGGAGGATTTCCGGATGGCGCAGGCGAACGGATGGATCAGGAAGGATATGAAACTGGGATTCATCACCTACATCCTGGACCATCTGACCTCTATGATCCAGGATGAGAAACTCATCTCCTTGTATCCGAATTCCCAGGATGCCATCATGGAAGTGACCAACTTCTTTTTCTATGGAATTTTATCCGGCAACAACCCAGGGACATGAGAAAGATCTGGCTGCTTCATAGCATGGAAATCCTGGTTTTAGTAACCCTGGTACTTCCGGTCCAGGTGTCCGGTCAGCATACACTGGAGTTTGCCGGACAGCTCTCGACTGTTGCTAATTACAGTCCTGATAATCAACTTGATGTTCTGCTGGGCGGCCGGTATATCCCCGAATTGAACTACAGCATTATCCTGGGAGCTGCCAACGTCCTGGATTTCGATGGCTCTGTAAACATCTATGGTTCCGTTTCATTTCTCGATATCGATTCTCTTGTGGGTGCCGGAAATGTGCGCCCCTACCGGCTTTGGGCAAGGTTTACCGGGAAGAGGGTTGAGATCAGGGCCGGGTTGCAAAAAATTGATTTCGGATCCGCCGTGTTGCTCCGGCCATTGCAATGGTTCAATCAGATAGATCCCAGAGATCCGTTGCAGCTTACCTATGGAGTGTACGGAGTGTTAGGGAGGTACTATTTTCGGAACAACGCCAATATCTGGTTGTGGGTATTGTATGGAAATGAGGAAACACGGGGCCTTGATGCCTTGAAGACCTATAACCGCCATCCCGAATTCGGAGGCAGGGTTCAATATCCCGTGCCAAAAGGGGAGATCGCTGTTTCCTATAACCACCGGACGGCTGATTCACGCGATATGATTACTATCGCCCCTTATGACCAGATACCTGAAGAGAAGTGCGGGGTGGACGGGAAGTGGGACGTGGAGATAGGGCTGTGGTTTGAGTTTTGCTTCATCCACCGGGCGAAAGATATAGGGATCTTAACCAATCAAACCCTGTTGACCCTGGGCGTCGATTATACATTTGGGATCGGGAACGGACTGAATGTGGTAGCAGAACATCTCATCACATCGTCTGACCGAAAGCCATTCGCCATTTCCAACACCTCCAACATCTCTGCATCCTCGGTCTCCTACCCTCTCGGGCTCTTCGATAATTTAAGCAGTATGCTTTATTATAATTGGAGTTCAGATGGTTTTTCATTTTTTATGAACTATGCGCATCAATTCAACTACGTAACCGGTTATATTATGGCCTATTACAACACCTCTGGTCATCCAGGCCTGCAACAAAATGAATTTATTGATTCATTTTCCGGGCCGGGAATCCGGTTGATGTTGGTTTACAATCACTAAAATAGAGTTACTATGAGTCACGAGAACATTATTTCAATTGAACATGTAAGCAAACGGTTTCCTGTAGGGGATGGCGAGTTTACCGCGTTAAGCGACATCACCATTTATTTCAGGAGAGGGGAATTTGCCGGTGTGGTGGGGCCAAGCGGCTCCGGGAAAACCACCCTGCTCAACATCATCGGATCACTGGATACTCCCACCGAAGGTACCGCGGTTGTGATGGGCAGGAACATTTCCAACCTTTCCCATAAAGAATCTGCCCGGCTCAGGAACATGCACTTAGGGTTCATTTTTCAGGTATATAATTTATTGCCTGTCTACACCGTCTTTGAGAATGTGGAATTTGCGCTTATCCTGCAACACAAGAGCGCCGCTGAACGAAAGAAAGCCGTCATGGAAGCGCTTGAATGGGTTGGTATGGCAGGGATGGCCAGGAAAAAACCATCCAAGATCTCCGGAGGGGAGGGCCAGCGGGTAGCAATTGCCCGGGCTATGGTAAAACGTCCCGACCTGGTTCTGGCTGATGAACCCACCGCAAACCTGGATGCGAAAAATGCCCATGCCATCATTCAAACCATGAAGAATCTGAACAGGGAGCTCCATACCACCTTTCTGTTTTCCACGCACGATGAAAAGGTGATGAGTTACCTGGATCGCATGGTTCATCTGGAAGATGGAAAAGTTGCGAAAGACGAGTTCATTAAAACGAAAACAACCAAGCCATGAAACTGGCATTTCAATTAGCCTATAAGAACCTCATGGGAGCGGGTCTGAGGACCTGGCTCAACGCAGGGGTGCTGTCTTTTGCCTTTGTGGTGATCATTTTTTACAACGGCCTGATTGACGGCTGGAACGAACAAGCCAGAATTGACGGGGTGAACTGGGCCTATGGAAACGGACACCTGGTCCATGAGGCCTACGATCCCTTTGATCCCTTTTCGTTGCAGGATGGGCATGGAATGTTGCCTGAAGAGATGCAGGGAAATTTGACACCCGTATTCATTCAGCAGGCAACACTCTATCCGCAGGGAAGAATGCTATCTGTACAACTCAAAGGGATCGATGTAAACCAAACCGTAGTAAAACTTCCCACGCATCTGCTTGATTCTTCTTCAGCAGAATTCCCTGTCATCATTGGAAAAGGAATGGCTGCTTCGGCAAAATTGAATGTGGGCGACCAGGTCCTGCTTCGCTGGCGCGACAGGAACGGAACCTTTGATGCGGCCAATGTCACAATATCCGGGATTTTTGAAACCAATGTTCCGTTTGTGGATGGCGGCCAGCTCTGGATGCCGATCGATAAGCTCTGGGAAATGACCGGTTTGACCGGACATGCAACCTATTTTATCGCGAATGATGCGTATGTGCCGGAAGAGAGTGCCGGGTGGAAATTTGAAAGCAAAGAGTACCTGTTAAGAGAGTTGACCAAAATTATCAACATGAAAAAAGTAAGCGGTTCAATCATCTATTTATTACTTCTTTCCATCGGACTGCTTGCCATTTTTGATACGCAGGTACTATCGATTTTCAGAAGGCAAAAAGAGATCGGAACCTATATCGCCCTGGGCATGACCCGGTGGCAGGTTGTTGGATTATTCACGGCCGAAGGGAGTATGTACAGCTTCTTTGCGACCGTCTTGGGATGCATCTATGGCATTCCGCTGCTGGCCTACATGGCTAATAAAGGATTTGGGATGCCCCTGTCGGCTGACCAGTCGGGGCTGATCCTGGCTGAGCGGATATTCCCGGTCTATGGGGCAGCCCTGATAATAGGTACAATTATCGTAGTGGTTGTCTCAGCGACGATTGTCAGTTTCCTGCCTGCACGGAAAATTGCCAGAATGAACCCTGTTGAAGCATTAAAAGGAAAATTGCAATGATAAAATTTCTAGTCAAAGCCATCTTACGGGATAAAAACAGAAGTCTACTGCCGATCATCGTCATTTCTATCGGCGTTTTCCTCACCATTTCGCTGAGCGGTTACCTCAGAGGGGTGATGGGTGATATGATTGACCAGACTGCACGCTTTGAAACGGGACATCTAAAAGTCATGACCAGAGCCTATGCCGGGAACAAAGACCAGATGCCGAATGACCTTGCTCTTCTCGGGGTGAATGAATTAACGCAATCTCTTAGAAAAGAGTTCCCGAATTATCAATGGGTGGAACGGATCCGTTTCGGAGGCCTGATAGATGCGCCTGATGCGGAGGGCGAATCAAAGGGGCAGGGACCCTCAGCCGGATTGGCAATTGAACTGTTTTCCGACAACAGCGGTGAGGTGGAACGGTTGAATATTCCCCATTCCATTGTATCGGGCAGGATTCCGCAAAAAGCAAAAGAGGCGCTGATTGGCGATGAATTCGCCCGGAAACTGAAACTGGACATCGGGGATGAGATTACCTACCTGGGGACTACTATGAACGGGAGCATGACCATGGAAAGTTTTACCATCAGCGGGACAGTCCGCTTTGGCATGGCTGCTATGGATAAAGGAGCTGTGATTATTGATATTTCAGATGCCCGGAACATGCTGGACATGGAAAACGGCGCCGGTGAGATCCTTGGTTTTTCAGACGAAGGGGTATACTTTGACGAGACGGCAAAGCAAACAGAACAAGCATTCAATGCGTACTATGCAAACAGCAACGATACATTTGCACCGGTCATGTTCAGGCTGAGGGAACAAAACAACATGGCTAATTACCTGGATTATGTGGATTCCTTTGCCTCCATGTTTGTTGTTATTTTTGTCATCATCATGTCGGTCGTTTTATGGAATACCGGACTGATCGGCGGATTGAGGAGATACCAGGAATTTGGAATCCGGCTGGCACTTGGGGAATCGAAGGGACATATTTACAGGACCTTATTGACTGAAGCGGTACTGGTAGGAATTCTTGGCTCACTGGCCGGTACTTCGCTGGGTTTGGCTGCGGTGCTCTATCTTCAGGTTCATGGGATAGATATCAGTGGCATGATGTCAGGTACCACCATGATGATGCCTTCCGTATTGCGTGCAAAATTTACGACTGATCTGCTTTATATTGGCTTCATCCCCGGTGTGGCTGCGATGGTGGCAGGCAATATGCTTTCAGGAATCGGCATCTACAAACGGGAAACCGCCACGCTTTTTAAAGAGCTCGAAGTGTAATAAGACGCGTTATTTCAACTAATTAAAAATTCATAAATATGAAATACCTGGTTTTTCTGATGCTTACCCCGGGGTTGTTGATGGCACAGCAATATTATCCCAATGCAGAGGTAATTTTACAAAAAGTGGATGATAATCTGACTTCCACGACAAAGGTTATCGAATCACAAATGGTAATCCATGGAAGGAGGGGAAGCAGGACTGTCAGTTCCAAAGGATATGCACAGGGATTCAATACCTCCTTTACCGAATACCTGTCCCCTGAAAGGGAAAAGGGGACCAAAATGTTAAAACTCGAAGACCGGCTTTGGATTTATTCCCCTTCGACCGACCGCACCATTCAGCTTTCAGGCCACATGCTGAAGCAGTCGGTCATGGGTTCCGACCTGTCGTACGAAGACATGATGGAAACACGAAAACTGACTGAGATGTACAATGCAACTGTAATTGGGGAAGAAACCATTGATGGCAGAAAAACATGGGTACTGGAACTGCTTGCTAAAGTTGTTGATGCCTCCTATGAAAAACGCAGGATGTGGATTGACCAGGTACGGTTCATTCCTTTACAGGAAGAGCTCTTCGCCAAAAGCGGCCAGCTTCTGAAGAAAACCGTGTTGAGTGATGTGGCCAGGATTGGAGCCCGGTGGTATCCTAAAAAGATCAATTATAAAGATATGCTGAAAGAGGGTGAGGGTACCGATTTTATCATCACGGATATCCAGTTTGATGTGAATATCCCGGATTATATTTTCACAAAAGCATCATTGAAGAAATAATGCGCCTTATTCCACAACCATCGACAACTCCGTCACCGCGCATACGCCAAAATAGCCGATAGCTCCCGTACTGAGGTTGGTCATTACATTGGCATTAGCCGTCGGGAAAAAGCCTCCCTGCCAGTTGGTCTCGAGCAGGAGCTCACGCAGAAATTCGGCATGGCCGGGGGTGAGGGAGTACCGGCGTTCATTGATCCGGCTGCCGGCCGGGAAGTAGGTTTGCTCCACCACAGGTGCGAAGATCTGGCTGATGTCGATTGTCGGGAGAGTATAAAAGAGAAGTCGTGTCTGACAGGTGGCGGGATCCAGGGTATCGAACCCGGGCAGGAACGACCAGTCTATGAAGATTTCCCACATTGCCGGAAAGTCGACACTGAACGCGGAAGCGACCCAATCGATGTGGTACCGGTTATCCGCCTCATTCTTTTTATACACGAGCTCATTGAAAACCTTCCCCGGGACCATGGATGCTTTGGCCGAGTAATTCTTTTCCTGCCAGGTGATCTCCAATGAATATTCCCGGTTCAGGGCTGCCACGAAAGTAGAATCGGTCAGGTAATTTCCCTGATGCACTGTATCTTCGGTCAGGAACCACAGGGAATCGGCGGTACTGATCAGCACGGTGGCCCCGGTAACACCGGGTGGGGTACCATTGAGGACGGAAACCGGATGAGAAAGTGCAACCGTATGCACCTTCTGCTCATCTGTCAGCACGGCCTCTACAACCACCTGGGTCAAGGGCTTATCCGGCAGGGGCCAGTCGGCTTGTTTGACGCAACCGGCCAGCAGGATCAGAAGGACGACAGGGTGGATCCGTGGTTTCATCAGAACTTGAATTGATAGTTGATTGAAGGGATAATACCTGCTACCGAGATCATGGTAGGAACCAGTTCATAGCTTCCGTTATGGTTCGATGGGATCACAAAGTTACCCTGGTCGTCCCTGAATTTGTTGAAGCTGACCGAAAAGGGATTTGCTCTGCCATACGCGTTGTATAACGTAACGGCCAAACTGTGGCGGAATCGGGCCCCGGGTTTATTCAGCCGGTAGACGACCGACAGGTCAAGCCGGTGATAATCCGGCAGGCGGTCGTTGTTCTTATCTCCGTAAAGCGGAACTGAATATCCGTTGGAATAGTAAAAACCGATAGGAGTGGTTACCGGATTGCCGGTCATATAAATCCAGTTGGCTGAAAATGACCAGCGTTTATGGGTATCATAGGAGATAAACAGGCAGATTTCATGAGGGCTGTCAAATGCGGCAGGATAGGTTTTGCCTCCATTCACCTCAGGGGTCTGTATCAACGCCCGCGACCAGGTGTACCCAATCCATCCGGAAAGCTTACCGGCGGGTTTCTGAAGCATCAGCTCCGCCCCGTAAGACCACGACTTCCCAAACCGCAGCTCTCCTTCGATCAGTGGATTGTACAGCAGGTTGGCATGATCGGCATAATCGATATGATTCCGGAAATACTTATAAAAGACTTCTGCAGAGAAATACAACCGGGAAGAGGCGAACTTCAGAAAATAGCCCAGGGTGAACTGATCGGCTTTCAGAGGCTGGATGTTGGGGCCGGCAGGCACCCAGACTTCGAGTGAGGTGAAGGGACCCGTGGAATTGGACAGCAACTGCATGAACTGGGTGGTGCGGCTGTAACTGGTCTTCAGGGAGGAACGGTTGTTCAGTGCAAAGCCCACCGACAGGCGGGGCTCGGGACTGAAGAAGAGGTCATAATAGTGATTCCTCTCCACCGAAGCAGTATCAATTACCTGATGGTTGGCATCAAAGAAATAGATAGTCGTGGGGCCGAAATTCTGCCATACCGGCAACCGGATCCCGTATTCAAGCGAAAACCTTTTGCCCAGCTTCTGTTCGTTACTCAGGTAGACGACATACTCCATGGAGGTGTATTCCGGGACCACCCGCGGCTCGAGCTGCTCCTCCGCCTGCTCTGTAATATTGCCCGGATTAGAGTGGAATTGTGTTACGGAAAAGCCTCCTCGCAGGGTGTTCTTCGGATTCAGGAACCAGGTGAGGTCACTTTTCACGGTCAGGTTGCTGATGTCCGAATTCCAGTGATTCTTCCGATCGGAGGAAAGGTACAGGAAGTAGCTGTACCGGCTGTAATTGAGGGTGGTATTCGAAAACAGCCTGGGACCGAAAATATGGTTCCAGCGCAGCGATCCCGCCAGGTTCTGCCAGCTGATGCCGTAGGTCCGGTAAACCGAGCTGGTAAAGCGGTTAAACTCATCCTGCCCGGTGAAGAAGGTCAGAAAGAAACGGTCTTTCCGGGTTGCCTCCACATTGACCTTGGCATTGATATCATAGAAATAGAGGTTGAACGATCCGGAATTATCCACCACATAATTCAGCCAGTTGAGGGTGGAAAGCCGGCCGGAGACCAGGAAGGAGGCCTTCTCCTTCACAATGGGTCCCTCCAGGGTGAGAGAGGATGCGTAAGGTCCCAGGTTTCCGCCAAACCCAAAACGCTTGCGGTTGCCTTCCCGGGAGGTGATATGGACCACCGAAGAGGCCCTTCCTCCGTACCGGGCAGGAAAATCACCCTTGTAAACCTCCATGTCGTTCACCGCATCGGGCGTCAGCACCGAAAAAAAACCAAAGAGATGGGAGGGGTTGTAGATCGGGGCTTCATCAATCATCAGCAGATTCTGATCGTTGTTCCCCCCGCGGACATAAAAGAGGGAGGATCCATCGCCAAACGAGCGGATGCCGGGCAAAATCTGAAGGGCCTTGAGTACGTCCACATCCCCGGCAAACCCGGGCAGCCGATCCAGTGTAGCTCCGGAAAAGCTAAAATCCCCCGGTTGGTTTACGGCCGGAAGCTGTTCATTATCCCGGGCGCTGATCACCACCTCTCGCATTCCCAGACTGGTCTCCCGGAGATCGGCCGACAACGTAGTATCCTGCTGCAACTTCAGCGAAATCAGTTCGGGACTGAATCCCAGGTAGGAAAATTCCACTTCATGGATCCCCTGTGGCAGAGAGAGGGAATAGAAGCCGTAAGAATTCGTGGTGGTTCCGGTTTTCATGGCCCTGACCATCACATTGGCTCCGATGAGGGCTTCGCCGGTGCGGTGATCTAGGATGTATCCGCTGATGACAAAGGATGGAACCGCTTTCTCCGGTCTGGAAGATCCGGCCAACCGGTTTGCTTTCATCGGTTTCAACACGATCTGATATTCTACCTCCTTCCATTCGATCCCCCGGGCTCCCAGCAGAGCATCCAGAACGTCTCTGACCGGTTTCAGGTTACATGTATAGGTAATTACCTGATCCACAGGAATAGCTGTAGAGCTGTAAGAGAAGCTGAGACCGGTCATAGCCGATAGTCGCCTCAATACTTCTTCCAGAGAGGTGTTTTTTACCTCCAGTGAAATTTTGTTATCAAGTGTTTGTCCGGTTGCACGAAGCGAAAAAAGGAACAGCAGGGACAGAGCGGTCAGCCGGAAGAGACTGCCGGCGGGATAGCGGATGAATCGATGCGTATGAATCAGTCGCATCCCTTCCCGTAAAGGACGATCCCGGATGGTGTGGTCTCCGATTGCAGGTCGAGGGTTGCCATGATTACACTCAGCACCGACTCGAGTGATTGCTGGTCAAAGGTGGCTGTCAGACGACAGGAAGCAAGGTTTTCGCTTGCCAGGATGATGTCGGCCTGATAGATCTTGTTCAGGGTCCCGATCACCATGTCCAGCCGGTCATCGAGGAACACCAGGTGGAAGGTTTTCCACGCGAGGAAGTTGGGATTCTCGTTCGGCGTAACCACAATCCGCTGGTCTGCCTGCGTGATCCGGGCTTTTTCTCCCGGGATGATGGTCTTTCCGGTGGACCTGGCCTCTTCAAGATAGACCGTCACGCTCCCTTCCACCAGAATCACCTCCACTTGCTGCCCGGGCTGACCGGCATCCACATAAAAGGAGGTTCCAAGTACCTCGATCCGGGAGTTGCTGCAGTTAACTATAAATGGTATCAGGGAATCCCTGTTCACCTCAAAATAACCTTCCCCTTTCAGTTCCACGTCCCGGTTTGTTTTGCCGTACTCCTCCGAATAAATAAGACTGGAAAATGCGTTGAGGGTAACCAACGAACCATCCGGGAGAATTTTTTCCAGGACTCCCTCGGAGGCAGTTATCCTCACCATCTTCGTCTGGGTGAAATAACGGTAGGCAATCCAGGACGGGATCAGCAATACCAGGGAGATAGCTGCAATCAGCGAGGCCCTGATCAGGATGACCTGCCAGGGGAGACGGTCGCCGGCGATGGGAATAACCTTTGATTCTTCACCGGTTTCGGGTTTCGGGTTTCGGGTTTCGGGTTTCGGGTTTCGGG
>QYQJ01000011.1 GCA_007280875.1 Bacteroidota bacterium | reverse complement strand
GTCCTCCCGTGATCCCGCTGGTCTGATTGGGTTGCTGCAGTGAATGGGTGACATCCACAACCACGGGGACGTCAAACTGCTGCATTTCGGGAATGTTACGGAAATCCACAATGAGGTCATGATACCCGAAGGTCGTGCCCCGCTCGGTCAGCATTACCTGTTCATTCCCGGTCTGGTACACTTTGTCGATTGCAAATCTCATCGATCCGGCAGAGACGAATTGCCCCTTCTTGATGTTGACCGCTTTGCCGGTGTTGCCGGCAGCAGCCAGTAACTCGGTTTGCCGGCAGAGAAATGCCGGGATCTGAAGAATATCCACAAAATCCGCCGCCATATCTGCTTCCTGTTCGGTATGAATATCAGTGAGCACCGGGATATGCAGGGTATCCCCTATATTGCGTACCACCTGCAGGGCCTTTTCGTCACCAATCCCGGAAAAGGAGTCGAGCCGCGAACGGTTTGCTTTTTTATACGAAGCCTTGAATATGAAAGGAATATGGTAACGTTTGCAGATCTTCAGGATTCTCTCTGCAATCTGGAAGGGCATGGTTTCGTCTTCCACCACGCATGGGCCGGCTATCAGAAAGAAATTTCCGCTGTCGGCGAATTGAATTTTCGGGATCTCTTGTAAAACCATAGAATACACTAATCAATTATCAAATTCCAAAAGACAAATAAGTTCCAAGTTTCAATTATCTAATCTCAATACATTTTCTACTATTTACCTCTTACTTCTTCCCTCTTACTTCTTCCCTCTATTAATACCTGTAACGTTTCCCCCATAACGATTTTAACCGCGCTCGTAGCTCATTTTCCCTCGGATTGTTCTGTGGTTCATAGAAGGTGGTTCCGGAAAGTTTTTCCGGAAGGAATTCCTGGTCCACAAAGTTCTGCTGAAAATCATGGGCATATTTGTAATCCTTCCCATACCCGATGTTTTTCATCAGTGTGGTAGGGGCATTCCGGATATGCAGGGGAACAGGCAGGTCACCATGTGTTTGAAATGTCTTGGCAGCTTTACGGATAGCTAGGTAAGAAGCGTTGCTCTTAACGCTGCAGGCCAGGTAGATGGCCGTTTGCGAGAGGATCAGATCGCACTCGGGGTAGCCGATCACATCCACAGCCTGAAAGCAGGATGTAGCCAGCAGCAGGGCATTGGGATTGGCATTGCCGATGTCTTCCGATGCCAGGATCAACATACGGCGTGCAATGAATTTGGGATCCTCACCTGCCTCTACCATGCGCGCAAGCCAGTACACTGCTGCGTTGGGATCGCTTCCGCGGATGGATTTGATAAACGCTGAAATGACGTCGTAATGCATCTCCCCGGCTTTGTCGTAGATGGCCAGGTTCTGCTGGATGATACGGAGCGTCAGTTCATTGGTGATCTCCACTTCCCCGCCTTCCCGTGAAACAGTGGTGGCAACCATTTCCAGGGCATTCAGCAGTTTCCGGGCATCCCCGCCCGAGATCCGCAACAGGGCCTCGTGCTCTTCAATGCGGATCACGATTCCCATCGATCTTTCCAGTGTCTCCCTGCCCAGGTGCATCAGTTGCATCAGCTGCTCTTCTTCCAGCACCTTCAGGATGTAAATCTGGCAACGGGATAGCAGGGGAGAGATCACTTCAAAGGAAGGATTTTCCGTGGTAGCTCCGATAAAGGTCACTATTCCCTTTTCCACAGCACCAAGCAATGCATCCTGCTGGGATTTACTGAAGCGGTGTATTTCATCGATGAAGAGAAAGGGGCTATCGCCGCTTTTCATGGCACTGGCAATGATCTCACGAACATCCTTGACGCCTGAGCTGACAGCGCTGAGGGTGTAAAAGGTACGGTTCAGTTGTTTGGAGATAATATAGGCCAGGGTTGTTTTGCCTACACCCGGCGGCCCCCACAGGATCATGGAGGGGACATGTCCCGATTCGATTGCTTTGCGCAGGATAGCTCCCTTTCCTGCAATATGTTCCTGGCCCAGGTAATCGTCCAGGTTTTCCGGTCTCAATTTTTCCGCCAGCGGGATCAACATAGGTTGTTAGTCAGTCTATCCATTTTAAACCAAAAGTACAGATTTTCATTCATTTTTCGGGGAATAACCGCCAAGCCTTGCAAAATCACTTCAGAGCATTCAATGAAAATTATTCAATTTAATAATCAGGCAGTTACAGCGAAATGTTAAAAAATGTTAAAAATAATCCCCATAAAATTTGGAGTGTAACCCTCAGATACATTAATTTTGCCTGGAATTTTAAAAATCAATAAACAGATGAAAAAATTAGCAACCCTATTAGTAATTGGTGCTGTAGCTTTCTTATATGCATGCGGCCCAACTGCAAAAGAATTAGAAGAAAAAAGAATTGCTGACTCCATCCGAGTTGCTGACTCGTTGGCAATGGTTCAGGCTGAACAGCAACGTATTGCCGATTCAATAGCCATGGCCCAGGCCGAAGCAGCTCACGCTGATTCCGTAGCTCAGGGTTTGATTAAGTAGTAATCCAACCGAATTAATAAAGTAGGGGCAACCAGACCGGTTGCCCCTACTTTATTTTGACCGGTCTATGAATTAGTGCGTTACAGTGATCTTTACCGAGCTGATATCCTTTGTCGTAGTTACTTTCATTAAATATACACCGCTGGGAAGATCTGAAACATTGATCCTTGCTGTTCTGGCATCAAGATTTGTATTGTTGTATACGATTTGCCCGTTAAACGACAACACATCAATACTTCTGATGTTACAATCACTCGTCGCAGTAATAAATCCGGAGGTTGGATTCGGGTAGACCTGTATGGTCTGACCCCAGGGGCGTTTCCGGGTATTGAAAACCCCGGACAGACCCATGATGCAGTTTGCGGAATGGATACACTTTTCGGAACGCCAATAGACGGTAATATCTCCGTTTGGCTCCCTGAACACCTTCCCTTAACGGGATGGACCGACCATCAACCGGGCATAGGAATGCTGGTGTCCGGAGGAAGCTTGTACGAAATAGGCACCGGCTGACAGCGTGGATACATCTATTGTAGCCTGACCGTTGATGGTTCTCCGAATCACAGGCTGCCCGAGTTGAGAAAAGATGGTGATATCGATCAATTCATTGCCCCGTGCCACGATGGTCAGATCCTCTGTTGCAGGATTCGGATAAAGATGAATTGTCAGCTCTTGCTGAAGAGGATCTTTTACTCCAACCGGATCGTATGGTACCGAGAGAGAACCAACCGAGGCCAGGTTAGCCTGGATGAATGTCGCAGCCATCTCAGGACTGTTCATACTGGGACCGACCAGGTCCTGAGGGGTATGAATATAGGGGCTGTAGTGCGGCACATCCTCAAATGGGAAAATCCCCATATAGCCGTTATTATTAAACGATGTATGGTCGCTGTCACCTCCGGTGAGCTGAGCATCGAACACCCCAAAATCAGGAAGATATATCGCCGCAACGTCTTTATAAAAGTTTACCAGTTCCAGGGCAGATGGCGGAGCAATCATATCCGTGTGGATCTGGTCGCTCCAGTAGTGGTATCCGATCATATCGAAATTGAAATATCCCAGGATATCCATTCCCTGGGCCTGTGCATGGGAAGCGTAATATTCGCTTCCAACCAGACCAACCTCTTCAGCAGAAAAAGTACAGAAAATAATGCTCCGGTCCCATTCAAACTGACTCAGAATACGGGCAAGTTCAAGGACCGCTGCAGTCCCTGAAGCGTTGTCATCAGCGCCTGGAGCATTCCCACTCCACGAATATGAATCGTAATGTGCTCCAATAGCAACATACTCTTCCGGATGAAGTTTCCCGGGCAGCGTAGCAATGACATTGTCGCTGGATGAGCCGCCATAATAAGGAAAATTCTGAACCTCTACCTCCAAACCCGGATATTGCTCAAACTGTTCTTTTATCCACTCCTGGGCTTGAAGGGCTTGCAATGATTCACAATATCGCGTGCCATATGCTTCGAGGAAGCGGATGTCTGGCATGAACTCCCCGGTATCGACCATTGCCATCAGGGTATAAATGAGAGGAAACGTATCGATCACATACCGGGTGTCTTCCGGTATCTCCGGAATAAACTGGCTTTTCTGAGAGATCCTGACGATCCCTCCATGTACAAATGGTTTTGGAATTGGTTGCGTGCCAGGAATCTCCACAATGGCTTTTGTGTTATCTGAATAAAGCACCGAATAGTGTTCCTGTAGCAGAGTAACTGCTTCCTGCCGGTTAGCTTCAGGAAGCCAGACAAGAAAATAGGAGATGTCCGGGTTCCAGGGATTCGCTTTCAGGTGAATGGACCCAACCGGCCATTCAGTTGAAGTGGTTGCCAGAATGAAATCGTTTCCGATGTAATGGATCGCAACTGATGCCGATGTCCGGAGTCTGGCAAGATCCCGGGAATCTGAGTAGGGAGTGAGAATCAAGTGCTGTCCGAATCCACTCACGGAAAAGAACAGTCCAAGCAGGCATGCAACTAGTTTCATGAATATCTTTTTTGCAAGATTACTAAAAATATAGACACGGCTGCCTTACTTAAGTTGCCTGCTGTATAATAATGTTGGCTTCTTAGGGAGATTTTGTTAAAGTCCGGCGCGATATTGCTCCTGAAGTTTCTTTACCCCTTCGTAGAACTGCGGGAACCGTTTCCAGAGATCCTTGTCACAGCGGGTCAGTTCGTCGCAAGCAATGTGTAGCATGCTATTCCGGCCTGGGCACAGGTTTTAAAAAATTCTCTGCGTTTGAGTTGAGATTTCATGGGAAGAGTTGTAATGGTTTAGAGAGTAAAAATCAGGATCTGCTTCATGGGAAGAAAATAAATTGGATAAAAGGAGGAAATGTATAGATGAACGGTAATATAATAAAGTGTACCTTTGCGCCATCATTTAAAATCATATCATGAATAAAGGAACAGTTAAATTTTTTAATGAGTCGAAGGGATTCGGTTTTATTAAGGACAACAATTCACCCAAAGAGTACTTTGTACACGCAAATGGACTGAAGGACAACATCAGAGAGAATGACGAAGTGACATTTGATCTGGAGGAAGGAAGAAAAGGATTAAATGCGGTTAATGTTAAACTGGCATAGTTTAGATATCATTACCATTTAAGATTTCGGGAGGCTGTCTCAAAACACTGAGACAGCCTCTTTTTTTACTTTCCGATACAGAACCTGCCAAAAATGTTTCCCAAGATTTCGTCGGTTGTTATTTCACCGGTGATCTCTCCCAGATGGTGGAGAACCTGACGGATATCAATGGTGATCAGGTCCGGGGAAAGATCGTTCACCAGCCCTTCATGGATGTTTTCAATGGCTGCCAGGGATTTCTGCAACGCTTCGAGGTGACGGGCATTGGAGACAATGGCGCCATCAGCAATGCCTTGTCGCTTGACTGTGCTCAGGAGGCTCTCTGAGATGAGGTGGATGTTCTCTTTCCGTTTGGCCGAGACAAACAGGGTCTCATGCTCCACAAAATCAGTGAAGCCAGTGGGTAATTCCGAGAGCAGATCGGTTTTGTTACCAATTAGAATAAGACGTTTTGCCGGATCCTCCAGGATGGCTGAAAATTCCTGAAGGGCTTCAGCGACATCCCGGTATGAGTCGCGCGTGGCATCAAACAGGTAAAGGATCACGGTGGCCTGCTCCATCTTTGCCCAGGTGCGGTCGATCCCCATGGTCTCGATCTGATCTTCAGAGGCTCTCAATCCGGCGGTATCGATAAACCGGAAGCTGTACCCCTCCAGCACAATCGTATCTTCAATGGCATCGCGGGTTGTACCCGGAATTTCGGAAACAATGGCTTTCTCTTCATTCAGGAGAGTATTCAACAGTGTCGATTTTCCGACATTGGGCTTCCCGATGATGGCTACCGGAATCCCCTTTTTGATCACATTTCCCAGCGAGAAGGAACGGATCAGAAAAGTCAGTTCGGTTTTCAATTCCTCCAGCAGAGTAAAGAGATCCGGGCGGGAAGCAAATTGTACATTTTCTTCGCTGAAATCCAGTTCCAGTTCGATGAGAGCGGTGAAATAGACCAGTTTCTCACGCAGCTCCCGGATCTTTTTTGAAAAGCCTCCGCGCATCTGGGCCAGGGCGAGATCGTGTGACAATTGTGACGATGAAGCGATGAGGTCAGCTACGGCTTCAGCTTGGGAGAGGTCGAACTTCCCGTTCAGAAAGGCACGAAGCGTAAATTCTCCAGGAGCTGCCAGCCGGCATCCCTGGTGGGTCAATACATCCAGGATCTGCTGCTGGATGAACTCCGACCCGTGGCAGGAGATCTCTACCACGTCCTCACCCGTATAGGAGCCGGGAGATCTGAAGATACTGAGCAGGACCTCATCAATGGAGTCCTCGTCCTTCAGAATGAACCCATGATGGATGGAGTAGGGGAGGGCAGCCTGAAAAGTAAACTGCGAATCAGTTGCCTGAAAAAGCTTCCCGCACACCACGAATGCATCTTTCCCTGAAATCCGTATAACTGCAATAGCTCCTGACCCCGGTGGGGTAGAGAGGGCGCAGATAGTATCGATGAGGTTGTACATGGACATGGGACAAATTTACGATTTACAATTTACGATTTGCGATTTTTTGGCTTGCCTGCATGATTTGTAATGGATTTTCCCGATCCATTTGCCTGAGCCGCCATAAATGGCATTGGATTTTCTCTATTCGTTTGCTAGAGCCGCCATAAATGGCATTGGATTTTCTCTATTCGTTTGCTAGAGCCGCCATAAATGGCATTGGATTTTCTCTATTCGTTTGCTAGAGCCGCCATAAATGGCGGCTGTACGGGTGGGCGCTGGATAGAAGATGTGGCGCGATTAATCGCGCGATCTGGGAGATGATGAGAGATTCGATAGCTGCTAATCATTGTAATTGAAAAATTCGAGAATTCTTTCGTGTATTTCTTAACCTTTTACCCTTATTCCGGATTAATGGGAAAAAAGGATGAGTAAACTATTCAGAGAACAGTACAGGATTGCGTCTGTCCGGCTAAAAGGATATGATTATTCCTGGCCAGGGTATTATATGGTCACCATCTGTGCCAAGGGATTCCGGAAGGATTTTGGAATAATTATGGATGGATCGGTTGTGTTGAGTGAAACGGGAGAGGTAGTAACAATGACCTGGAATTTGATTCCCGAGAGGTTCCCAGCGATCGACCTGGATGAATTTATTCTCATGCCAGACCATCTGCACGGCATTATCCGAATCAAAAAACAAGGGGATAGAAGCGCAGGAGTAAGCTGCTGTCAGGAGGCAACTCGGCATGGTTTTCAGTCCCCCAGACACAATGTCCGAACAGATCACCAAAAGGGTGGTTCAACTGGAATCTATAACCCTATGCTTACTGATCATTCGCTGGGGAAAGTTATACGCTGGTTTAAAGGTGCTTCATCCTACTATATTCATCACAAAGTTGACCGATCCTTCGGATGGCATCCAAGATATTATGATTGTATAATTCAGGGAATGAATGATCTGCTAAAAGCCAGGGATTATATCCGGGAAAACCCGAAGCGATGGGTGCGGGATAATATATGAGCCCGCTCTTGCGCGATTAATCGCGCATTTCTATGCCCCTGGAGAATCTCCGTACAGCCGCCATTTATGGCGGCTCAAGCCCGAAGAAAGGGATACCTTTATGCCATTTATGGCGGCTCAAGCCCGAAGAAAGGGATACCTTTATGCCATTTATGGCGGCTCAAGCCCGAAGAAAGGGATACCTTTATGCCATTTATGGCGGCTCAAGCCTGATGAAGGGAATATC
>QYQJ01000080.1 GCA_007280875.1 Bacteroidota bacterium | reverse complement strand
GGATTGTCTTTGGAATTGGAATTCGTTTCTAACGGATGATTAACCGGTCCGTATAACTTGCAGGGCCAATAGTGAGCTTAATCAGGTAAAGTCCTGAGGAAAGATCCTCCAGATTAAGCTTGACAGATGTCATCCCCGGAGAAATGACAATGGTCCGGGATACGTTTCTGCGGCCAGTCATATCAAAACACTCGATCAGTGCCTCCTGAGTCCCTGTTTCAGGTAACAACAGGTCGATCCGCCCATCCGAGGGATTGGGATAAGCCATTGTTACATGCGCATGCAGGGGGTCCTCCTTCCCCACATTCAATGGGACCAACGCCACATCCAGATGCGTGGTAGTCATGTTTACAACTTCTACCCCCTGAATGATCTTCGGGAAATATCCCTGGGAAGAAAATTCTATGTCATACGTTCCTTCATTCAGCAGGCGGAAATAGGAACCGGAAGGAAGTTTCGTAGTAATATCGGAGTGATCGATATCATGGCCGGGGATGAAGACCCCGGCCAGTAAAGGCTCTCCTGTGACCGAATCGGTCACGACCCCCTGAACGCCATAGTTAGCCTGTTCGATGTAATTCAATAATGAACGGTAATTGTATTCCCAATAATTTAATAACTGGCTGGCTGGCGGAAACTTATTATTTGAAATCTCTAGTGTCACTTCCCGGTCCGAATGCCAGTAATTCATATAATCCTGCCTTCCCCCCGAAATGGTATACCACTGATACCCGTTGACGATTCCGCTGGAACGAACTCCTGTAAAATAACCCGGAGGACCGTACTCCTGAGCCGTGTCAGCATATTCATGACCAACGAACCGCCACCAATCGTCATCTGCAGCTAGTTTTGGCCAGGTATCCCATGGATAGTTAAACACTTCGGCGCCGCCATGAAAGTTGGCCCCTATTACAAAATGGTTGCTGTCAGCAAAAGCCATGAAAGCGACCGTTTCGTTCTGCCAGACATTTCCATCCGGATGGGGGCCATCCTGCGGATCAGGGTAATTCCTGTTGAGGTCGACCCAGTTCGCATTATACCTTCTTGCCTGAGAAATATTTGTATTTCCGCCGTAGAAGGTTCCGTCAGGATTGGCCAGGGGATTGATGAAGATTTCAGTGTTATCAACCATTTCACTAATACGCGGATCACTTCCATAATGCTGAAGCAAATAGTCTATCAGGTGGAGCATAGTTACATAGCCGGTCAATTCATCCCCATGTATGGAAGAGGTATAAAGTACTTCCGGTTCACCTTCGGAATCGTTGACATTGTCGCTGATCTTGATAGCAAGTAATTCTCTTCCCAAGACGGAAGTCCCAATAGAAACCACTTTACATAGGTCAGGGTAATTGATTTCAAAACCATTCATCAAGTTAATGTATTCCAGATAGTTAGGGTAATAGTTCCAGGTCGTGAGGGTTCCTTGCCCGGTTCCGGAAGGTCTGATCTCAGATTCATCAAGCAGGGAACCCGGATGGGGAAGCACGGTATAGGAATACCCGAATTCAAGGAATCTTCTGAATTCCTTCAGGTTGGCATAGGCAAAGACCTGTGTTCCTTTTACATTATCGATTGAAATGATTCGTGTAAGCACCTCCAGCTCCTGGGGAAACCCGATGTCGAAGGTAAAGTAGATCTCCCCGGAGTCTTTGAACAGCTCTACCGGATGGGTACCGGCGGATTCCTGAGCCAGGAGTGAAATAACCGGTGTGCAAAAGAGCAGCAGGAAGGCAAGCAGGGCATTCTTCATTTCTTTGGTTCTATTTTATTGACAAGTTCCTGGATCAGGTTACGAGTGACCGCGTTGACAGGGACCAGGGGGAGCCTTACGAAATCCCGGCAGAATCCTTTCAGCTCAAGTACTGCTTTAATGCCTCCCGGGCTTCCATCTGCAAAAAGAGCATAGATCAGGTCGATCAACTGAAAATGAATCTTACGCGCCATGTCAAAATTCCCTTCCAGTCCGTACCGGACCATCGATGAGAGCTCCCGCGGGTAACCGTTGGCCACCACTGAGATTACCCCGTCAGACCCTGCTGCCAGCATCGGTAACGTCAGTCCGTCATCACCGGATATGACAAGAAAATGATCCGGACGATGCATGAGGATCTGATAAATCTGATCCAGATTCCCGGAGGCTTCCTTGGTTCCGACGATGTTCGAAAAATCGCAGGCGAGCCTGATCGTGGTCGAAGCAGCGATGTTACTTCCGGTACGATGCGGAACATTGTAGAGTATCACCGGTACGGGACTGGCCTCAGCCACGGCCTTGAAATGCCGGTAAATCCCCTCCTGCTGAGGCTTGTTGTAATAGGGAGAGACAGAGAGGATTCCGTCAACCCCTTTCAAGGGCAGGGTTTGAATGGCCAGTACCACTTCAGCCGTGTTGTTACCACCGATCCCGACCACCAACGGTACACGGTCGTTAATCTTGTCGACTGTGAATTCCACAATGGATTCTTTCTCCTGTTTTGAAAGGGCAGGCGCCTCTCCTGTGGTACCCAATGCCACAACATAATCCACACCACCCCCGATCACATGATCAAGTACCTTTTCGTAGGATTCAAAATCGATGGCTCCAGACTCCCTAAATGGAGTTACAATAGCCACACCGGTTCCGCGAAATCTGGAAATGTCGTTATTCATGCTGTTTAATAATAGTCAGGTAGTGCTTTACCTGGGAGATGAAACCGGATAACCTCTCTACCGGATCGATCTTGATCATCAGATCATAGTATGGTTCATTCTCTTCACTGAATCTGCCCACTTTGCACCGTGCACGTGAAAGCCCGGCGACAAACTTCAACGGCAGATTTTCCTCTATCGTCAGGTCGATCAGCAGGTCGTACTCCTGAGCGATGAAATCCCGGACCTTGTTATTCACCGGCTTACAATACCAGTTGAGTTGCTGCTGTGAAAAAAAATCGTACGACAATTTTGGTAAAAACCGGTTGCCCATCTCTTTGTATTGAACATATCCCAGCGCCTTTACCTCTTTATGCTGATGCTGGAGCTCCGAAACGAAACTCTCCACCTGGCGGTAATCGGGAATTGCAAAGAGCGGATAGAGGATCCCTATGCTTTTCGCGGATGTGAGATTCATCATGGAGCGATTCCGGATGAAAGTGGCTGCATCCCTTTTCAGGATAACGTTTCCGATCCTTGTCCGCAGACTGTTGAGCATGTTGCAAAGGTACACTTTACAAAGGATTTTTCTAAAATTATTTGTCGATTGTTCTTAGATTTGTCATTTCTTCAGACTCATGAAAATCACCTTTCTCGGCACTGGAACCTCTCAGGGCATACCTGTCATTGCATGCCATTGTGACGTGTGCCGTTCGACTGATCCACGGGATCATCGCCTCCGTTCTTCTATTATGCTTGAGCTAATAGATCAGCGGATTGTGATTGATTGCGGACCGGATTTCAGACAGCAGATGCTTCGGGAAGAGATCGATTCCATTGATGCCATCCTTGTGACGCATGGCCACAAGGATCACCTGGGAGGACTGGATGATGTGCGGGCGTTCAATTACATCCTGAAAAAACCAACCCCGGTCTATGCTACCATCGAGGTCCAGGAGCAAATCAGGCGGGAATTTAGTTATGCATTCTCCGGGGACCGGTATCCGGGAGTTCCGGAAATAGAGCTGCATACCTTTAATAACAGCCCTTTTCATATCAACCGTACGGAGGTGGTTCCGATCAAGGCAGTCCATTACAACGAAAACCAGTTTGTATTCGGATTCAGGATCCATGACTTTACCTACCTGACGGATGTGTATCGGATCAGTGAAGAAGAAAAAGAAAAGATCCGGGGGTCCAGGATCATCGTCGTGAATGCCCTTCGAAAACGGAAACATTACTCCCACATGAATCTCGATGAGGCTGTTTCGCTTCTGGAGGAACTGGATCCCGAACAGGGCTTTCTAACCCATATAAGCCATCAGATGGGATGTCATCAGGAGGTCGAAAAGGAGCTTCCGGAACAGATCCTCATGGCCTGGGACCAGCTGACTATTGATCTTGTCTAGTTTCGTCGAGTGAAAACCAAATCATCTGTACAGGCAATCCGCCATACCGGCAGGACAGGATTGCATCCTGGCATCTGGATTGCACCACTGATCATACTTATTATCCTGATTATTCTTTTTTCACTTCGCCTTCTTTCCGATCCTGACCTTGGCTTTCACCTGAACAGCGGAAGGTGGATCATCTCTCACCAGTCCATCCCTCAAACGGACATTGCTACCTACACCGTCCCTGATCATACGTATATTGATCTTCACTGGCTTTTCCAGGTAATGATCTATTGTTTATACCTGGTCATCGGATACAAGGGATTAAGTCTCCTGGTGTGCCTCCTGGTATGCCTTCTTTTTTTCCTGATTGGCCGGAGAATGATTGCAATGGGTGTCTCCTGGCCTATCCTCATTCCCTTACTGTTGATTACGCTGGTGATCATGGAACCGCGGTTTTTACTCCGTCCTGAACTCGTTACCTACCTGTTTATCACCATCAGCCTGATCATCCTGGATGGGTATTACGATACCCGGAAGAACAAACTCTATCTCCTGCCGGTCATCCTGCTTCTCTGGTGCAATATGCAGGGGCTCTATATGCTGGGATTTTCCCTGTCAGGCGCCTATTTCATCAGCCTTTGGATACGGGATAAACGACCTGATCTGCGTGTCTTTGGATGGGGGCTGGTCTCTGTACTCATTTGCCTGATCAATCCCTATGGCTGGAGGGGGTTTCTCTTTCCTTTCGAATTATTGACCCGGTTCTCCGAAGGCAATATCTTCCATGCCTACATCAAAGAGTTCCAACCCTGGTACAAATTGGAGACCTGGACCCTGAAAGAGTACTGCTTTCTAATTTACCTGATTCTTTCTTCCATCTCCATCCTGGCCACCATCAGGCAACGGAAAATCCATGATCTGATCCTGTGGCTTCTCTTTTGTATCCTGGCCCTGCTGGCCATTCGCAACATCCCGCTGTTCCTGCTCATCAGCCTGCCGGTTACGGGCCGATCCCTGGATGAACTCTTCCGGAGGTATAATCAGTGGTTTTCCGGAAAGATCCGGAAACGAATTTCGACCATTTCCGCAGGAGTAGTATGGCTGGTAATGCTGGCATTCATTCCCCGCCTCATTACAGATAACTATTACGCGTCCAACCTGTCCTATGACAAAACCGGGATCGGACTTGATCGTTTAGAGCATCCGGAAGGAGCCGCAAATTTTCTGATCAACCACCACCTCGACGGGAGGATCATGAACAGCCTGAGCTATGGGGGCTGGCTTTCCTGGCGGCTTTCCCGGACTGTTTTCATTGATGCCAGACTGGAAGTGATCCGGGAATCCCTGTATACGGAAGTGGTTAGAAGCTGGGATGGTGGATTGGGTGGATTAATCGAAAAATACCAGCCTGACATGCTGGTCTACGACTACGCGAGGTATTTTTCCTGGACACCGCAGCTCCTGTCGCTCCCGGGGTGGCATCCCATCTACCTGGATGGGCAGAGTGTGGTGTTTGCCAGGAAAGGATATGCTGAACAGATTTCTTTCCCTGATACAACCAGGTTGTTTGATCTGTACAATCTCCGGTCAGCATGGAAACTATCCGACAAACAAACATTACTTACGCGGGAGATTCCCTCTGCCTTCACAGTCTGGCTATGGGGTTTTTATAAAACGAATGAATGGAAAGTCGCCCGGCTTCAGAATATCGCCTCCCTGTTTTTACAGATGCAGCAATACCAGCTGGCAGAACGGTTCTTCCTGGAGACCCTGCAGGAAAGCTGCTGTTCCAGATTCTCCTGTTACTTTGCGTTGGCTGATATCTATATGCAACTCCGGGAGCTGTCGCTGGCCAGACAATGCTATCTGCGAATCCTGGAGGTTGACCCGGAAAATGAACCGGCCAGGAAATCGCTGGCTATCCTGATGGAAAAACCTCTGAAAAACATGAAAGGGATGGTCAAATGCCTGAACGATGCTGAAGCAACCGTACATTTCAATAAAGGGAACACGAAATACAAAGCAGGAGATATCAACGGGGCATTGGATGAATATACGACTGCTATTGATCTCAATCCCGGATACTCCAAGGCTTTTAACAACAGAGGATACATCAGGGCAGTCGAGTTACAGGAATACCAGGCTGCTATCTGCGATTTTGATACCGCTATCACACTGGATCCCGGTTTTGCTGATGCCTACCTTGGGCGTGGAAGCAGCCGGTATAGTCTCCATGATATCGCGGGTGCCCTGAAGGACTGGGAAAAGGCTAAATCGCTCGGCAACCACCAGGCAGAAGAGCTCCTCCGGCAGCATAAGCGTTAGATTAGTTCTCTTTATAGACCTGTTTTAACGTCAGGAGGTTCATCGGGTTCCCCTCAAGCCCCTGTACATCATTCCAGACAAACCGAAGTACCTGGTCGTAATAAAGAACTACTACCGGGGCATCAGCCATCATAATCTGTTCCATCCGGTGATAGGCTTCCAGCCGGAGCGAATCATCGGGCATGACCATGGCCTCTTCAAAAAGATGATCAAACTCCGGATTGCTGTAATGAGTATAGTTTGGTCCCCGAGGAGCAAAATTGCGACTGTAGAAAAGCGCAAGATAATTTTCAGGATCGGGATAATCGGCTATCCAGGATGCTCTGAAAAAAGGCAACTTCGCCATTGCCTTCATTTCCCTTACCGCAGCGGGGGGGCTGACCTCGATTTCCAGACGGATCCCCAATTCGGTGACCTGGTGCTGGATGTACTTGCAGATATCCAGGTAATCGGGAGTGGAAACCAGTGTCACGGCAGGCATCTCCTCCGTTGAAGAATAGCCGGCTTCTTCCAGTAATTCTCTGGCCAATTCAGGCCGATAATCATAATAGACAATGGAGGTATCAAATCCCGGCATCCCCGGGGGGATCATCCCGTAAATTCCAGGAGTACCAATGTTGTTGCGCAGGTAAAGGATCATCTTCTGCCTGTCAAAGGCTTGGTTAATGGCCATTCTGACCAGTCTTTTCTGTAGCGGATTTCCATCGACTGCTGCCAAGCCTGTATCTATGAGGATCCCCAGGTATTCGGTATTCAGGTAAGGTTGGGTGATCAACCGGAATTTTTCTGCGTACTTCGGATTTAACCGGCCATCGCGGGTCAGGAGTTCATCCTTGTAACTGGGATCGATTCCCGAAATAAAATCGAGTTTTCCCTGTACGAACTGGAGAAAAGCAGCCTGTTTGTCGGCCAGGAATGTGATGGAGACCGCATCCAGGAAAGGAAGCTGATTTCCTCCAACCCATTCGAAATAGGCCTGGTTACGGGTCAGGACCAGTTTCACCCCTTCCTTCCAGTAGCCGAACCGGAACGGCCCGGTTCCCACAGGATGTCCGCGGAAATCATCTCCATAGTATTTGATTGCCTCCCACGGGATCACCGAGCAGTAGGGCATGGACAGGATTCCGGGAAAGGGGGGAAAGGGTCTGGCCATCCGGATAACCAGCGTCGAGTCATTTGGTGCATGAAACGGTTCCTCCCTTGCAGTGTAATTGAATACCCAGGCGCCTGCCGAGGCAAGGTCAGGATCCCTGATGCGATTGAAGCTATAAACAAAATCGGAGGCGATGACACGCCTGCCCTTTCCCTCCTGAAAACAGGGATCATCATGAAATGTCACATCCTGTCGAAGGTGAAAGGTGTATTCCATCCCGTTCTCGGAAACCTCCCAGGAACGGGCAATACAAGCCAGCACCTCCAGCCTGTCGCTCAGCTGGACTAACCCGTCGAACAGCTGATGCGTTGCCCAGATGGTAGCCTGGTCACGGGCAAATGCCGGATCCAGGGAGGAGATATTGGCGGCTTCATTATACCGGAAGACCCGGCTTTCATCAATGCGGTCGAATCTGGAGGTGCAGGAGGAGATAAGGAATAAGAGTACCATTGCCCACTGCCCACTGCCGACTGCCGACTTCCCGCTCATCTTCTTCCTCCTTCCAACCAGTTTTCAAGGATCCTTTTTCCTGCCGGAGTCATGAACGATTCAGGATGAAACTGAACACCCCTGACCCGGAATTTCCTGTGGCGGATCGCCAGGATCGTACAGTCTTCACTCTGCGCTGTCACTTCCAGGCAATCCGGAAGGGTTTCCGCGTTGACCACCCACGAGTGATACAGACCCACCGGAGATCCACACTCAACGCCCCGGAATAACTCTTCATCAGGATCCATAATCTGAAGCGATGAGGTCACACCATGTTTTACAGACGGCAGGTGGATCAGGGTTCCGCCAAATTCGAGCACAATGGCCTCGTGTCCCAGGCAAACACCCAGGATATCCTTCACCTGGCCAAACCTACGGATCACCTCCCCCATCCGGGGAAAATCGGCAGGCAATCCCGGTCCCGGAGAGATCAGAACTTTCTGAAAAGACTGAACCAGTTCAGGATTGAGGTTTTGTGAGCCCACTACCTGACAGGGTGCTTCTCCCCACTCTTCAACCAGCTGTACCAGGTTGAAAGTGAAGGAGTCGTTATTGTCGATGATCAGGATGCCCGAGTTGTGAACCACCGGAAAAAAAGGTATCATTGCATCAAAATTAACAATATTCGGAGATATGGTACCGGAGGGTTTCGAACGGATGAACGAGCTCGGATCACGGGCTGAGCCATTCTTATTCATCCTGGATTTCGATCTGTCGAAACCGCTGGTTCTCACTCCGGATGAAGCTAACAGGGCGGGCATGCTCTTCCAGGTGAATGTCCAACGCAACTTTATTCCCCCGGCTATCCCACAGACTCCTTTTACCTTCAGGAAAGAACCAGTATCCCAGGCGATCTATAAAAAATCGTTCGAGTGTGTGATGGAACACATCCAGGCGGGTAACTCCTACCTCGTGAACCTTACCTTCCCTACGCCGGTAGAGACGAACCTTTCGCTCCGGGAGATCTTTCTCCGGAGTGAAGCCAGATATAAATTGCTTGTACCGGATGGATTCGTCGTATTTTCTCCCGAAATTTTTGTACAGATCAACCACGGGATCATTTCTTCGTATCCGATGAAGGGGACCCTGGATGCATCTGTCCCGGATGCGGAATCAGTTCTGCTTGCCAACCCCAAAGAACTTGCAGAACATTATACCATCGTGGATCTCATCCGAAACGATCTGAACCTGGTTGCCAGCGAGGTCCGGGTGGAACGGTTCAGGTATATAGATCAAATCAGGACCAACTTCACCGTTCTGCTGCAGGTCAGCTCAAGAATAACCGGCCGGCTCCCACCGGATTATACGCATCGTATCGGAGACATTCTCTTACGGCTGTTGCCGGCAGGATCGGTGACCGGCGCTCCCAAAAAGAGAACGGTGGAGATTATCCGGGAGGTAGAGATCTTTGAACGTGGGTATTATACGGGAATCATGGGTTTTTTCGATGGATCCGCACTGGATTCGGGTGTAATGATCCGGTTCATCGAGCAAACAGAAAAGGGGATGGTTTTTAAAAGCGGAGGAGGTATCACCTCAATGAGCCGGGTTGATGAGGAGTATCGCGAACTGATTGATAAAGTCTATGTGCCTTTTACTTGAAACGATCAGGGTAAGGAATGGGAAACTGTGCCATCCTGAATGCCATCAGGCAAGGATGGACCGGAGCAGAAAAGCGCTTTTTAGCACCCCAGATAGGCTGAGTCTGGATGAGCTTATTGTACCGGGGGATCTTCCGCCTGGGGAGGTGAAATGCCGGCTGGTTTACGGACGGCATATCGAACATGTGGACTTCCTTCCCTATGCCCGCAAAACGATCCATTCGCTGGTACTCATGGAGGCCGGATCACTTGAATACCCCTTCAAGTACCTGGACAGATCCGGGATTGAACAATTTCAACGGAGTCGACGTGAGTACGATGAGGTCCTATTCGTAAAAAACGGAGCCATTACCGACTCTTCATACTGCAACCTGGCTTTTTTATCGGGTGAAACCTGGTACACCCCATCCGAGCCGCTTTTGCACGGCACCTGTCGCGAGAGACTGATTCATGCCCGACTCATCCAGCCTTGCCGGATTACACCTGATGATCTTCCTGATTTCAGTCATGTATCGCTGATCAATGCCATGCTCGACCTGACTGATCTGGTAATCCCTGTTGACTCCATCATATCAGGCGATACTTTTTAGCTGCAGTTGTATTCGGTTATTTTTTGATGTAATTTTGAACTGTAACAGGAGAAAACAACTAGGATATGGACAGGAAGAACGAGATGGATGAGACCGGGAGTGAGCTATTCAAGGCAATCGGAGAAGCTGCCCTCCGACTGGAAAAAGCAACTACAGAAGGAGAGATCATCCGGGAAGTAGCAGAAACATTGCATAGGCAGTATCCCCAAGTGTACCTCGTCATCTCCGTCATCACGCCTCAGGCTAACCATTACAAAATACTTGGGCTGAAGGGTTTCGGGAAATTACAAAAAAGAATTGAATCCCTTCTTGGAATGAATATCCTGGATGTGGAGTTCCCGTTCAACACGATAACCGGAAATCACCTTAATCTTAATAGCAATGGCCGGTTGAATCCGGTCAGTGGAGGAGTTCACGCGCTGGCGCTGAAGATCATTCCGAAAAAGGTCTCCAAAGCGATTGAGCAGCTGATGGGTATTGATACCGTATACACCATGGGCATGGTCCTGGATAAGGCAAACTTCGGGAACCTGTCGCTTTTTTTACGCCACGGATTCGCCTTTTCGCAGCCGGATATTCACTTCATTGAAAACCTGGGCATTATCCTGACCATTGCGTTGCAGAAGACCAGAGCCAACCTGCAACTGAATCAGGATTCGGAAAGAATCAAACGCATTCTGGAAGTCGTCCCTGATGGTATCGGTTTTTTAATTGACCGTGTATTCCAGGATGTCAATGAACGGGTTTGCGAAATCACCGGGTATACCAAATCAGAACTTCTCGGACAGAGTGCCCGGATTCTCTATCCGACCGAAGAGGAGTACAACAGAGTGGGAACCGTTAAATACACTATTCTCAGGGAAACCGGTACCGGAGAGATAGAAACCATCTGGAAATGTAAAGACGGATCGCTAAAGCATATCCTGGTAAGGTCAGCCGCAATCAATCCATCGGATTTTTCGGAAGGGGTGATCTTTACAGCTCTCGATATTACAAAACGGAAGGAAATTGAAGCGAACCTCTCTGAGAGTGAGGATCGCTACCGGAAACTGGTTGAATACTCCCCGCTGGCTATCATGATTCATAATAAAGGGATGATTGAATTTGTGAACCAGGCTGCGGTCATTCTTCTGGAATATGAAACTCCTGATCAACTGATCGGTAAAAATGCACTGGAATTGGTCCATCCTGAGGATCGTCAGCGTGCTATGGACAGAATCGAGCTGATGGTTCGGACGCGTTTACCTGTTCCTATCGCAGAGGAAAGGCTGATCACACGAACCGGAAAAGAGATAATCCTTCAGATAGCAGGAAATTTAATTCACTATCAGGGGGAACAAAAAACTCTCGTATTTGGTTTGGATATCACTGAACTTCAACGGGCTGAAAAAGAGATATCCAGGTACAGTACCGAACTGGAAGAGATCAATGTGGCCAAAGATAAATTTTTCTCTATCATTGCTCATGACCTGAAAGGACCGTTCAACTCCATTCTTGGATTTTCCGATATCCTGTTTACCGAATATGATGAGTACAGTGATGAGGAACGAAAGCACTTCATCAAGAACATTGCCTCTTCCGCGCAAAATACGTACAGATTGCTGGAAAATTTACTGGAATGGTCCAGAGCTCAGACCAACAGGCTCGAGTTCAAACCAGAGCCCCTGGAACTCAGTTCGGTAATCAATGAGAACATCCTGCTTCACCGCAGTCAAGCCGAAGCCAAAGACATCCATCTCTTTTCCGCCGTAGAGTTCAACACCCGCGTTCTTGCTGACGAAAACATGGTGAAAACCATTATCCGGAACCTCCTTTCCAATGCTATAAAATTTTCCCGAAAAAGAGGCAACGTCAGGATTATGGAGCGACATCTGCCTCTTCAGCAAAGTGGAAAAGAGCTGATTGAGGTCTTGGTGAAAGACGATGGTGTAGGAATGCCTCAGAATGTGGTTGAACAGTTATTCAGAATCGACCAGATGGTAAAAACAACCGGCACCGATAATGAAAAAGGGACAGGGCTCGGATTGATCCTCTGCCGGGAGCTGGTGGTCCGGAATGGAGGAACAATATGGGCAGAGAGCGAGCCTGGCAAAGGCAGCACGTTCCATTTCACCCTCCCGAAAGCCTGATCACTTTAAATCCATCTCTTTTTTTCTACCTTTGCAGGTACGAACATCTCAAAACCATTCATTTAGTATGAAACGATTTCTTATTCTCCCCGTGTTACTATCAGGTCTGTCTGTTATGAGCCTGGCTCAGATCACAGCCACTATGAAAGGCTCCGAGATCTGTTCCTATAAAAAATCTCAACTTTCCTTTCTGCCCGAAATTCCCGGCGCTCTACAATCGGGACCTTTGCATTCCTATAATGTCCTGAACTACACCCTTGATCTGGATATCTACAACTGCTTTATCTCACCTTATTCCCATGCATTTGACGGCACCGAGGTGATCACCTTCCGGGTGGACTCCACGCTCAATTCCATTGTGCTCAATGCCACTACCAATTCATTGCAGATCAACTCTGTCAGTTTGGCAGCAACCTCTTTTACCCATGCAGGAAATCTACTGACCATCCAGCTGGATCAGACCTATAATCCTGGTGATACCGTTGAAGTGGGGATTGATTATCACCATAACGACGTAACCGATTACGCCTTTTATGTGAAAAACGGTTTTGTATTCACCGACTGTGAACCGGAAGGCGCAAGAAAATGGTTCCCCTGCTGGGACCGCCCCTCCGACAAGGCAACATGGGATATGACCGTCAAGGTTCCGGGGACCGTGAAGATCGGTTCAAACGGGGTCCTCGCTGATTCCACCCTGGTTGCAGACACACTCTGGTACCACTGGGTGAGTGAGTACAATGTGGCGACCTATCTAATGGTGCTTACAGGCAAAGTGAACTACAACCTGGATATCGTCTACTGGCATAAACTGTCGAACCCCAACGACAGTATTCCTATCCGTTTTTACTACAATGCGGGTGAAAATCCATCCGCCATGGAGGAAATGATCCTTCCCATGACCGACTGGTACTCGGAGAATTACTGTGAACACCCTTTCCAGAAGGATGGATTTGCCACCCTGAACAGCGAGTTCTCCTGGGGAGGGATGGAAAATCAAACGCTGACATCTCTATGCCCGAATTGCTGGTCGGAAAGCCTGATTGCGCACGAATTTGCCCATCAGTGGTTTGGCGACATGATCACCTGCGGTACCTGGGCCGACATCTGGCTGAATGAGGGATTTGCCACCTGGAGTGAAGCCTTCTGGTATGAAAGCTATGCGGGCTATGCAGCTTATAAAGCCGACATCGATGGGAACGCCGCCTACTACCTCAACAACAATCCCGGATGGGCCATCTCCGAGCCTGAATGGGCTATCGTGACCCCTTCCGTCAATATTTTGTTCAACTATGCAATTACCTATTGCAAAGCCTCCACCGTCCTGCATATGCTTCGCTATGTGGCGGGGGATTCCCTTTTCTTTGAGATCATGCAAACCTATGCAAGCGATCCGAACCTGAAATATTTTTCTGCTGTAATCCCTGATTTCATGGCCATTGTCAATACTGCGACAGGGGAAGACTATGACTGGTTCTTCGATCAGTGGATCTACGAGCCAAACCATCCCCAATATAACAATTCCTACAATTTTCAGGATCTGGGGAACGGCCAATGGCAGGTCAATTTCTATACTGAACAAACTCAAACGGTACCGGAATTCTTCAAGATGCCGTTGGAAATCAAGATCCGGTTTGTGGATTATTCTGATACAATCGTTACGGTGATGAACGACGCCAACAACCAGGCATTTAATTGGGTATTCGACAAACGGCCGGTCTATTTCCAGTTTGATCCCAACAATAACATCGTAATCAAGCAGAGTTCAACTATCCTGCGGATTCTGGATCAGGAGCCGGTCTCATCAAAAATTCACCTGTTCCAGAATAGCCCCAATCCGGTTAATCAGACCACTACCATTAGTTTCCATATTGAGGAACCTATGTTCGTCAATCTATCTGTTTCCGATATGCTAGGGAACAGAATCATGACGCTTGTCAATGGACAGCAATCCGCCGGCAGTCATCAGTTGACCATTGACTGTAACAATCTTCAGCCTGGGATTTATCATTGTACCCTTACGGCAAGCGGAGAGCGCATTACCCGAAAACTGGTTGTGGTGAAGTAACTGTTATTGATCATGAAAAAACTTATCCTCCCGCTGGTGTTCATTGTTCCCTTTGCACTGGCAACCCGGGCTTCAGCACCGGCTCCGGCAGATACAGCCCACTGGTACATGGAGCACAGCTACGATGTGCTGCAATACAAACTGGAAGTGGATCTTTATGCCAATTACACCACTCCCTACCCTAAAACCTTTACGGCTACCGAGTTCATTACATTCCGGGTCGACTCAACCCTTCACTTGATCAAACTGAATGCGATTAGCACCTCATTGGAGGTCGACTCGGTGGGGATGGCAGCCACCTCTTTTACCCATGACGGCGACACATTAACGCTCCAGCTTGACCAGACCTACAACCCGGGAGCCATCGTGGAGGTAAAAGTCAGTTACAGGCACCTGAATGTGGCAGATCAGGGATTGTATGTTTCCAATGGATTTGTATTCACGGATTTTCCACCGGAAGGAGCCCGGAAGGTCCTTCCCTGCTGGGATCGTCCCTCCGACAAAGCGAAATGGGATTTTACCGCCAGAGTACCTGTTGGCGTTCGACTGGGCTCTACCGGGTATTTAGCCGATTCCACTATTGTGGCCGACACACTCTGGTATCACTGGGTATCCGACAATCCGGTCGCTACGTACCTGATCACCTGGACCTCTTATACCAACTGGAACATCAATATTTCTTACTGGAATAACATCTATGATCCAAGTGACAGCATTCCCATCTGGCTCTATAAAAAACCAACAGAGAACATCACCAGCGCGCTGGAGAAGATTCCCCTGATGACTGATCTATATGCCGATAAGTTCGGCCCTTATCCGTTTTCGAAGATCGGTTTTGCCACCATTACAACCTTCCCCTGGGCCGGGATGGAGAACCAGACCATGGTGAATTTAAAGCCAAACGGCTACAGTGATGAGCCCCTCATAGCCCATGAACACTCCCATATGTGGTTCGGAGACCTGATCACCTGTGGAACCTGGGCAGATATCTGGCTCAACGAGGGGTTTGCCACCTATTGCGCCCAGCTATGGCTCGAGAACCAGAGCGGGTACTTTGCCTATAAGAACAAGATGAACTCCCTGGCCAACAATTATCTGAGTTCGAATCCGGGATGGCCCATATACAATCCTGACTGGGCGATCCATACCCCTTCTGCCAATGCACTTTATAATGTCGCAATCTCTTATAACAAAGGGGCCTGTGTATTGTTTCAGCTCCGTTACGTGCTGGGTGACTCGCTGTTCTTCGCCGTACTAAACGCCTATGCCACAGATACGAATTTTTCCTATAAAAATGCTGTAACAGAAGATTTTGTCGCCGTAACGAATGCTGTAACCGGCGAAGACTACACCTGGTTTTTTAATGAGTGGGTCTATGCTCCGAACCATCCCTACTATGAAAATGTATGGGAGCGCGAGGACCTGGGAGGAGGGCAGTTCAGGATATCGCTTGAAATGAACCAGACCCAGACCAATACTGTCTTTTTCAAAATGCCCATCGAAGTGCAGGTAGATTTCAATGACGGAACCGATACGATTGTGACCGGCTGGAACGATACCAATCCGCAAATCCTGGAGTGGACCTTTGACAAATATCCGTCCAATGTGATCTTTGATCCCTACCGGAATATTCTGCTCAAGCTTGGGACAACCATTGTGGGTACCCGGGAGCCGGAGGAATCAGGTTTTTTATTGAGACAGAATAATCCGAATCCCTTTCGGGATCAGACCACCATCACCTATTCCGTACCTTCGGAGGAACTGGTATCCATAAATCTTCTTGACAATACAGGAAAAATCATCCTGACTCCGGTGTATGAAGTACATCAGCCGGGCGAATATTTCATCATTGTTTCAGGGAAACAGCTGCCGGCAGGGATCTATTTTTGCCGGCTGGAAGCGGGCACCACCGTTCGTACAATCAAACTAATTATCCAGTAGGATCAGCGGTTTTCTCACCCTGGTCTTTAAGAGGGCCCGGTCACTGATCTCACTCATCTCGTCCAGGTAGTGGAAGGTAAGCCCGTGGATATACTCAGCTTTGATCTCGTCAATATCCTTTTTATTTTCCTTCGAAAGGACGATGTCTGTGATTCTGGCCCTTTTGGCAGCAAGGATCTTTTCCCGGATCCCTCCGACAGGCATCACCTTACCACGAAGTGTGATTTCTCCTGTCATAGCCAGGTTTTTTCTCACTTTTCGCTGCGTAAAGGCAGAGGCTAAAGCGGTGAAGATGGTAATCCCGGCAGAGGGTCCATCCTTAGGGGTGGCACCTTCGGGAACATGGATATGGATGTTCCATCTTTCAAATGCAGCTGCATCGATGCTGAATTCAGCAGCGTGTGCCTTCAAGTAGGCGAGCGCTATGGTGGCCGATTCTTTCATTACATCACCCAGGTTTCCGGTCAGGGTCAACTCTCCTTTTCCTTTGCTCAGGCTGACCTCAATAAAGAGGATCTCGCCTCCATACATGGTCCACGCCAACCCCGTTACCACACCCGCCTGTTCGTTGTTGATCTGTTGCTCGACCTGGAACAAAGGGGCTCCCATGATCTTTATCAGGTCTTTATCTTTCAGAAGTTTTCCGTACCGTTCTTTAACGACGATGGATTTAGCCCGTGACCGAAGGATCTTTGCAATCGCCTTTTCCAGTCCTCGCACCCCCGATTCACGGGTATAATCCTCTATGATGTGCCGGATGACCTCCCTGGTAAAGATTACCTGGCTTTTCTTTACGCCATGCTCGGAAAGTTGCTTGGGAACCAGATGGTGCATGGCGATCTCAATTTTCTCCTCCAGCAGATAACCGGGTAATTCAATGACCTCCATCCGGTCGCGGAGCGCAGGATGGATCGTACTGAGGGTATTTGCAGTAGCAATGAACATCACCCGGGAAAGGTCATACTCCACCTCCAGGAAATTATCGTAAAAGGCTACGTTCTGCTCGGGATCCAGCACCTCAAGCAGGGCCGCCTGCGGGTCCCCGTTGATGTTCATACCGGCAACCTTGTCCACCTCATCCAGTACAAACACCGGATTTGAGGATTTTACCTTCTTGATACTCTGAATGATACGCCCTGGCATCGCCCCGATGTAGGTCTTCCTGTGCCCGCGCAATTCCGATTCATCCCGCAGACCCCCAAGAGACATCCGTGTATACTTACGTCCAAGCGCCCTGGCAATCGATTTTCCCAGGGAGGTCTTCCCTACTCCCGGAGGGCCGACCAGGCAAAGAATGGGGGATTTCAGGTCACGTTTCAGCTTGATGACCGCCAGGTATTCAATGATGCGGTCTTTTATCTTTTCCAGTCCATAATGATCTTCATCCAGCACTCTTCTTGCATGGCCAAGATCCAGATTGTCCATAGTGTAGTCATTCCAGGGAAGCTGAACCAGGGTCTCCAGGTAGTTGATCTGAATCGAATATTCGGCTGCCGCCGGATGCATCCGCTGCAGTTTTGTGAGTTCTTTCTCGAAAACCTCGGATACCTCTTTCGACCACTTTTTATATTTCGCCTGATCCCGTAGTGCATTCACTTCCTGCATATTCGGACTGCCTCCCAGCTCTTCCTGGATCGTTTTCAGCTGTTGGTTGAGCAGGTAATCACGCTGTTGTTTATCCAGTTCGGTCTTGACCTTTTCCTGGATGTTGTGTTTCAGCTCCAGCACCTGCAACTCCCGGGTGAGGTGCCCCAGCACGGTGTTCGCCCGTTCAGTCAAGTCGGAGACCTCCAGCAGAACCTGCTTTTCTGCCAGTGCCACATTGAGGTTGGAGGAGATAAAATGGACCAGAAATGAAGGACTTTCAATGTTTTTTATGGCAAATGCGGCTTCGGAAGGGATGTTCGGAGATTTGCTGATAATCTGCACCGACAGGTCTTTCAGGGAGGATATCAGCGCAGTAAACTCCTTGTCCTCCGTAGCTATCCGATCAGTCGCCCCATAGGCTTGCACCCGGGCTTTAATGTATGGCTCCGACTGGATCAGCTCAGTCACCCGAAACCGTCGTTTCCCCTGAATAATAGCTGTAGTGCTGCCATCCGGCATTTGTAACAGTTTGATGATATGGGCAACGGTTCCAATATCATTCAGGTCTTCAAACTCCGGATCTTCCACCGCCGCATCTTTCTGGGCAACCACCCCGATGATGCGGGTCGTCTTGTAATATTCCCGGATGAGGGTGATTGATTTGTCGCGCCCGACGGTTATTGGT
>QYQJ01000032.1 GCA_007280875.1 Bacteroidota bacterium | reverse complement strand
TCTCGTGGGCTCGGAGAAGTGTATAAGAGGCAGGGATAATCAATACCGGGATGAAGAAAGCGAAGGGACCGGACTGGGTCTTCTTCATGTACTGATCGGCTGTGAATTCACCGCTGGCCAGCTCCATCAGGGTGGTGGTGGCCGCATCGAGACCCGCAAAGTAGTTGTTCTCCTTGAAGCGGGGGAACATCTCGTACTCCACGATCCGTTTCCCGATGGCATCGGGGATCACTCCCTCCAGACCATAAGCCACGGCAATGTAAGCCTGGCCTGATTCATTGCTGTATTTCGGTTTCACCAGCACCACGATGCCGTTGTTTTTTCCTTTCCGACCAACACCCCACTGCTCCCCGATACGGAAGGCAAAATCGGCTTTGTCATATCCGTTCAAAGATTTTACTGTGACTATTGCTATCTGTGTGGAGGTGGTATCGTTGAAATCCACTAGTTTCCGCTCCAGCTGCTGAACCTGCTGCTCTGTCAGAACTCCGGCCAGATCATTGACCAGCCGCGGAGGTTCAGGGCGAGGGGGGATATCCTGGGCAAACCCTTGTATCCCAAAAAGGAGAAGCAGAGTAAAAATAACTGATTTGTAATTGGTCATATGGAAATTCGAAATTAGAAATTGGAAATTCATTGTTCGTTATTCTATTTACCTCGACCTTAGACCCTATTCTTTCCCAAATGATATTTCATCAGATAATTCGTTCATATCATCTTTCTGGTAAGGGAAATGGGTCTTCAGCTGCTTGCCGGCTTCGCGGATACCTTCCGAAAGTCCGCGGGAGAACTCACCTTCGCGGAACCGGGCTGCCATCTCCTCCTGGATCTCATCCCAGAAGGTGGTAGCAACCTTTTGATTCAACCCCACATCTCCCAGGATGGCAAATTTGCGGTCGTCCACAGAGAGGTAAAAGAGCACTCCATTCCGGAGCCTGGTCCGGTGCATATTGAGCTGCCTGAAGAGGTATGCAGCCCGGTCGAGCACGTCGCTTTTGCACTGGTTCTCCACGTGAACCCGGATCTCCCCCGAAGTGTTCAGCTCAGCTTCCCGGATCGCCCCCAGGATCTGCTGCTGCTCCTGATCTGTGAAAAAATGTTTCGCCGGAATCGACATAACTTACAGAAATTTGAAATTCGAAATTAGAAATACGTATTTCGTATTTCGTATTTCCGGATTTCCCTTTAAAATTCAACCTTTGGAGCTGTTCCTGCTCCTTCCTGGGCTTCGAAATAGGCTTTTTTCTCAAATCCGAACATCCCGGCAAAGATGGTAGCAGGGAGCCGTCGGATGTAGGTGTTGTAAGCCTGTGCCGTTTCGTTGAATTTCATCCGCTCCACGGCAATCCGGTTCTCTGTTCCCTCCAGTTGTGCCTGCAGCTCCATGAAGTTCTGCGTGGCTTTGAGTTCGGGGTAGCGTTCCACCACCACCATCAGGCGGGAGAGGGCAGAACTCAGACCATCCTGAGCTGACTGGAATTGTTGCAGGGATTCTGCATTCAGATTTTTCGGATTAATGGTCACCGAAGTCGCTTTGGCACGTGCTTCAATCACGTCGGTGAGCGTCGATTTTTCAAAATCGGCTACCCCTTTTACCGTAGCAACCAGATTGGGGATCAGGTCGGCCCGCCGCTGATAGACATTTTCCACATTGGCCCAGGCTTTCCCTACATTCTCGTCCTGGGTCACAAGATTATTATAGATCCGGGTACCCCAGCCTACCAGGATCACGATGATAGCGATCACCACAATGAGGATGATCCAGCCTTTGGAGAGTTTCATGTTCGAAAAAGTTAAAGTTTTGTGTCAAAGATACAAAAAACCGTAAGACGTAAGACGTGAGACGTGAGACGTAAAATTTTTTTAACAATATATAACCTTTTGCTTTTTCTCGGATTAATGAACATGAACCCAAAACAGATCAGATCCGGAGAGCGTCGCGCTCTGTTTGCAGCAATTTGGCGGAAAGCTGGTACAAACGAAGGTACAAAGCGATGTTTATCAACAAGATAACTGATTGTCAGACGGAAGCCGCCGAGACCCAGACATGGTTGGATTTCATTATTTCCTGTGGATATTGCGAACAGGAAGAATATGATCGTCTATTTAAAAAATACGATCACATTACGGCCCAATTAAAAATTATGGAATCCCGGGCGGATTCATTCTGCAGTCCCCGCTAAAAGTTCAATCGCACCTGACAATTCACGTCTCACGTCTCACGTCTCACGTCTTACGTTCCACGTCACTTCACCAGCTCCGTACTCCTGCGTATGAACTCCGCCAGCTCTTTCCCTTTCAGCATCCCCTGCGCCAGAAGCGCGAGGTCGAAGAGTTGCTTGATGGTGGCGGCCTGTTTGCCACCGTCGGGCTCCAGCAGGAGTTTGCCTATGACGGGGTTATTGGAGTTAACCACCAGGTTGAAATGATCGGGAAGGTCGCCCATATACCCCATACCTCCTCCGAGCATCGACATATCTTTCATCCGGCGCATGAACTCCGGCTGGGTGATCATGAAGGGGGCTTCCTTTTCGCTCTGGCTCTCAAAGCTGATCGTGTATTTCTTGGAATCTATCTGCTTTTCCATCAGCTCCCGGAGTGATTTCTGCTGGTCCTCGTTGAGCTTGGAAGGTTGGGCATCCTCTTTTTTAATCAGCTTCTCCACGGTGTCGGCATCCACCCGGGTGAAGTGGGATTTATCGAACTTCTGCTCCAGGGCGTTGATGAAATGGGGATCGATGATGCCATCCAGCAGCAGAACGTCGTATCCGCGGTCTTTTACCGCCTGGATGTAGCTGTACTGCTCCTCTGTATTGGTGGCATAGAGGTAGATCAGGGTCCCCTCCTTGTCTTTCTGGGCAGTCGCGATGTGCTTTTCGTATTCTTCGAATGTGAAGTATTTTCCGTCGGTATTCTTCAACAGGCAGAATTTTTTAGCCCGGTCGTAGAAGGTGGATTCCGAAATGATTCCGTATTCAATGAAGACCTTGATGTCGTCCCATTTTTTCTCAAAATTCTCCCGGTTCTCCTTGAAAAGCTCCTCCAGTTTGTCGGCAACTTTTTTCATGATGTGGTTGGAGATCTTCTTCACGTTGGGATCGCTCTGAAGGAAACTGCGGGATACGTTGAGCGGAATATCCGGCGAATCCATCACGCCGTGCAGCAGGGTGAGGAAGTCGGGTACGATCCCCTCTACCGAGTCGGTCACAAACACCTGATTGCAGTAAAGCTGGATCTTGTCCTTCTGGATTTCCACCGACCGTTTGACCTTGGGGAAATAGAGGATCCCCGTGAGGTTGAAGGGATAATCCACGTTCAGGTGGATGTGGAAGAGGGGTTCATCGAAACTGTACGGATAGAGTTTCCGGTAGAAGTTCTTGTAATCCTCATCCTTGAGCTCAGCGGGCTTCTGCTTCCAGAGCGGATTGGTGTCATTAATTATTCTGGGTTTTTCAATCTCCTTCGTCTTTCGTCCCTCGTCCTTCGTCCCTTCGTCCTTCGTCTCCTCTTCCTTCTTCCCTTTGCCCTCTTCCTTGATCGGTTCGTACACTTTCTCTGTACCAAACTGAATGGGAACCGGCAGGAAGCGGCAGTACTTATTCAGGATCTCCAGCACCCGGTGTTCCTCCAGGTACTCTTTGGAATCGTCGGTCAGGTGCAGGATCACTTCTGTTCCCCGGCTCTTTCTCTTCGACTCCTCCAGGGTGTATTCGGGGCTGCCGTCGCACTCCCATTTCACTGCTTCGGCGCCTGTTCCGGTCTGGTAACTTTTTGTGTCGATGACCACCTTGTCAGAGACCATGAACGACGAATAAAATCCAAGCCCGAAATGGCCGATGATCGCATTCATCTCGGCTTCAGTCTTGGTCTTGAACTGACTGACAAACTCCTCGGCGCTGGAGAATGCGATCTGGTTGATGTACTTGCTGACCTCGTCGGCTGTCATACCGACCCCCCGGTCGGTGACTGACAGGGTTTTCTTCTTTTTATTGACTTTTACCTGGATAGTCAGGTCTCCCAATTCTCCCTTGAATTTCCCGAAAGAGGCCAGGGTCTTCAGCTTCTGTGTGGCATCTACTGCGTTGGAGATCAGTTCCCGGAGGAAGATCTCATGTTCTGAGTAAAGGAATTTCTTGATGATCGGAAAAATATTCTCTGTCTGGACGTTGATTTTGCCTGTTTGCATAGCCGTTGATTTATAGTGATTCTTTGCCGGGGGATGACAAAGAGAGTGCCAGAGAAGAAGGGCTGACATTTTGACGCGAGACGTGAGACGAAGGACGTGAGACGAAGGACGAGGGACGAAGAACGTGACTTTATGACTCTGGGATTCTGCGAAAATCTGCGAGTGAACCTGATACCTTACACCGGAATCGTAATGGTGAAGGTGCTCCCAACTCCCTCTTCACTCTCGGCCCGGATGGTGCCGCCGTGCTTCTCCACAAATTCCTTGCAGAGTAGTAATCCCAGGCCCGTGCCGGGTTCCCCTTCGGTTCCCTGGGAGCTGGGATGTTCGGTCAGGTGAAACAGGTTGGCCAGGAATTCAGGACGTATGCCTATCCCGGTATCGGTAACTACCAGTTTGATGAAGCCGGGCTGGCTCATCAACGCTGAGATTTGAATTTGCCCGCCCCGGCTGGAGAATTTCAGGGCATTTGAGATCAGGTTTCTCAGGGTGGATTCGATCATCGCTACATCCACTTTTACCATAAGATCACCAGGTACCAGCACGCGGATCTCCAGGTTTTTCTGTTTCGCCAGATCAGTAAGCGTTTCCAGGCTGTGGTTGACCAGGTCAATAAGCGGAATCTCTTCAGGATTAAATTCCACCACTCCCCGTTGCATGCGGGACCATTCGAGTAAATTACCGATCAGATTGTACAGATTTATGGCGGATCGTTGCAGCGCATTGGCTATTCGCTGAATCTCATCCTGGCTCATATCCTGCAACTCTTCTGCAAGGAGTTGAGTAAAGCCGAGCAAGGAGTTGAATGGGCTTCGCAGATCATGTGAGATGATGGAGAAGAACTTGTCTTTTTGCCGGTTGATCTCCTGAAGTTGTTCATTTTTTTGATGGATCTCTTCTTCGGCCTCCTTGAACCGGGTGATGTCACTCAGGACCACCCGGCACACCGGAAGTCCGGAGGGATCTTTGGCCACTCCTGCTTCCAGCCGTGCCCATAAATAACCACTCGGTTTTTTCAGGAGCCGCAGCTCGCACAATTGGGGCTCCCCGGATTCAAACAGCAGCTTCCGGTGGTGATAAAAGATGTCCTGATCTTCCGGAAGGATGAAGCTGGTGAATGATCTTCCTGCAAGGGTTTTGAGGGTCACACCCAATATCCCGGCAGCAGTCAGATTTGCCTCCAGGATTACCCCCTTTTCGCTGAGGGTGCAATACCCGACCGGAGCCAGGTTGTACAGTTCGAAATACCGGATATTCGAATCTTCGAGCGCCTGCAGTGCCTGCTGCAACTCATCGTTCTGCAACTCCAGCTCGATCTGGTGGACCTGCAGCTCCTGGAGGAGTTTCATAATCTCCTCAGGATCACTGAGATCAGGAGCCTTCTTTTGTGCGTTCTTCAGCCGTGTTTCGGCCTTCCGGCGAAGTGGATCAGACGAACCGGGATTGTTTTTTTTCATGCAATAAAGATACATTAATAGAAGGGACAAGTCAAGGGACATGTCTGGGTCGAGGGTCGAAGTGATCTCAATAGGTTCTGTTGGCGTCTTAAAAAAATCGTATAAGATATTTCACTAATTTTGTATGAAATCCATTGTGATTCATTTAATGCATACGAATTGTCATGATTGATAAAAAGATCATTCGCAGAGGAAAGATTCATGAACAAGGGAATGATTTTCTATTCTGGCAATCACAACCATTTGAGAATAGACTTGCCGTTCTGGAGGAGATAAGAAGAGAATATAATTCCTGGAAATATGGTACTGAACAAAGATTTCAGAGAGTTTATCGAATCCTTAAATACCAATAACGTCCAGTACCTGATTGTTGGTGGTTATGCCGTTGGATTACATGGCTATCCCAGATATACAAAGGATCTGGACGTGTGGTTACTGGCTTCTGCTGATAATGCCGACCGTATTATGAAAGCTTTGTCAGCATTCGGTTTGGCAGACCTGGGGTTAATAAAGGAAGACTTTTTAAAAACAGATGAATTTATTCAGATTGGTTATCCTCCGAATCGGATTGATCTTGTTCTGTCCTGTGATGGAGTTGATTTTACAACATGTTATCAAAGCCGGTTGATAGTTGAAGTCGATGGACTCAAAATAAATTTCATAGATCTGGAGAACCTGAAAAAAAATAAAAAAGCAACAGGGAGGTTACAGGATTTAGCAGATCTGGAGAACCTGAAACCTTGAAATAACTGGGTCACCAGTCCTCAGTCCCCAGTCCTCAGTCGGCAGCCATTTCAATTTCCGATTTTGCTTCGTCCCCCGAGTACTCGGGGTTCTCGCAATGACATTCGATTTTAGATTTACGAATTTTTCCCTCGACCTTCGACCCTCGACCCTCGACCCTGTCCCTCGTAACTTTCCCTTGCTAATGTATTGGAATAGTTGTATATTTGATTTGGATATACAAAAGGGAAGCCGGGGAAGGGGGCGACGTTTTACTTTACGCTTCCGAAGGACGAAGGACGTAAGACGTAAGACGTGCCAACTGCCTACTGCCAACTGCATTTGTCGGAAATCCCTCTTTTCATCGTACCTTTGTATAGTACCCAATTTCCAATTTCTACTTTCCAATTTCCAATTTCCCATGCCCACTTCCAAAAAGCCACCCAAACCAAAGCCTTCTGCCCGGAAGCCCTTTCCTATCGTTGCACTGGGCGCTTCGGCTGGCGGTTTGGAGGCTTTTACCCAGTTTTTCAAGGCATGCCCTCCCGATACCGGCATGGCTTTTATCGTGGTGGCACACCTCGATCCCACCCACATTAGCCTGCTGCCTGAGCTGTTGCAAAAACAGACGGAGATGAAGGTCACTCAGGTAACCAACAACGAAAAGATCATCCCCGATACCGTGTATGTGATCCCTCCCAACAAAGAGCTGAACATCCTCAACCGGGTACTCTACCTGCTTCCTCCACCCCGGTCACGTGGAATGAACCTGCCCATCGACAGCCTGTTCCGTTCCCTGGCACAGGACCAGGCAGAACGGGCGGCAGCCATCGTTCTCTCCGGTACCGGAACCGACGGAACCCAGGGAGTGAAAGCCATCAAGGAGGCCGGAGGAGTGGTGCTGGTGCAGGATGAAGCCTCTGCCGTCTATGACGGGATGCCGAAGAGTGCCACGGCCACCGGGGTGGCCGATTACATCCTGCCTCCCGCAAAAATGCCGGACCGACTGATCAGCTATTTCAGTTTCGTCAGGAAGGGCAAATTATCCATTCCAATCACCGGGAATATCAAATTTGCCGAAGCACTCCCCAAGATCCTGCTCATCCTCCGTAACCAGACCGGTCATGATTTTTCCCTCTACAAACACAATACGCTGATCCGCCGGGTGGAACGACGGATGAATGTCCACCAGATTGAAACCCTCTCCAACTATGTCCAGTTTCTGCAGAAAAGTGAAACGGAGGCTCACCTCCTGTTCAAGGATCTGCTGATCGGGGTCACCTCCTTTTTCCGTGATCCGGAAGCATTTGAGATCCTGAAGCGACAAGTTATCCCCGAATACCTTGCCACTATAGCCAATGGTTCAACGATCAGGGTTTGGGTAGCCGGCTGCAGCACCGGGGAGGAGGTTTACTCCCTGGCAATGGTACTGGATGAGGTGATGGAGTCGATGAAGGGTACGTTCAACATTCAGATCTTCGGGACTGATATCGATGAAGAGGCGATCGACTTTGCCCGGTCCGGATTGTATCCTCCGGGTATCCAGACTGACGTAGGCAGGGAACGGCTGAAACACTATTTCGTCAAAGAGGCAAACGGCTACTTCCGCGTGAAGAAACTGATCAGGGAGAGGATCATTTTTGCGATGCAGAATGTGATCAAAGATCCGCCGTTCACCAAGCTCGATTTCCTCTCCTGCCGCAATCTGCTGATCTATCTCACGGCAGAACTTCAGAAGAAACTGCTTCCTGTATTCAGATACAGCCTGAAACAGAACGGGATCCTTTTCCTGGGAAGCTCAGAAACCATTGGAACCTCCCTGGACTATTTCAATGCTATCGACCGGAAATGGAAGATTTATCAGCAACTTCCCGATTCGTTTGCCAAACCGGAAATTGTCAATTTCCCAACACGTATCCCTATGGATCAAAAAAAACCAGTCGTTAAACCGGCAACGACTTTCGTGCAGGAGGAGATCAACGAACTCCACATCGTGGAGACGATTCTTCAGCAAAGCGAGATTCCTTCGGGTGTTGTCATTGATGAAACCGGTATGATCTATTACATCCACGGCCCAACGGGGAAATTCCTCGAACCTGCCCGTGGGATCCCGCGGCTGAATATATTTGATATGGCTCGTCCGGGGTTGAAGCAGGAAGTGGAACCGGTAGTCAGGGAAGCGATGGCCAATCTGAGGGAGGTGGTGAAGCGGGGGATCCGGGTCAGCTCCAACGGAGACACCACCCTGATCAACCTGGTTGTCCGGCCCCTGATCGTCCCCAAATCAACGGTGAAACTATTCCTCCTGATGTTCGAACCCAGAGGATCGGGAGATCGTAAAAAATCAGGAGCTACCGGCCCCAGGCAAAAAGAAAAAAATATAGATTGGCTGGAGCAGGAACTCAACCGCACCCGCCATACCCTCTATACGACCATTGAAGAGCTGGAGACATCGAACGAGGAGCTGAAGTCTACCAATGAAGAGCTCCAGTCAACCAACGAAGAGATGCAATCGGCCAACGAAGAGCTGGAGACATCCCGGGAGGAACTGCAGTCTATGAACGAGGAAGCGACCACCATCAATGCGGAGCTGCAATGCCGGATCGATGAACTCTCTAAGGCGAACGACGACATGAAAAACCTGCTGGACAGCACGGATATTGCGATCATCTTTTTGGATAAACATCTGAATGTCAGGAAATTCACACCCCGCGTGACCGATATGATCTCGCTGACACCCACCGATGTCGGGAGGCCTATCCGCCATTTTGCTTCCACACTGAACACTATTGATCTCGAACATCTCTCCGGTGAAGTACTGAAAGATCTGGCCACCAAAGAGGTAAAGGCAGAAAGTTCGGGTGGCCTTTTTTACCATTTGCGTATCCGCCCCTACCGTACCGTGAACAACGTGATCGATGGGGTGGTGATCACGATGGAAAACATCACACCGATTAAACCAAAAGAACCCTAAAGATGGCAACCCCGAAAAACCTTTCAGGTTATCTGGAATCGCTGCGAAAAAGGGCAGAGGCTGAATTGAAAAACGGACGGGAAGATCAGGTTTAATATGACCCTTGCCGATATTTCGGTGAGGAAGAAGGATGAAATAGCCCTTCAGAACAGCGCCAATGAATTGAGCCAGTTCAACCGTTTCATGGTCAACCGCGAAACCCGGATGATCGAACTGAAGAAACGGATCAACGAACTGCTTACAAGGCTGGGGGAAGAGGCGGAGTTTCCCGAATGACGAAGGACGAACATTAACCCGGCGCTACCATGGACCCCATACGCGTATTGTTTGTTGAAGATCTCCCCGAGGATGCGGATCTTGCGGAAATCGAACTGCGGAAAGGAGGGATTGATCTCACTTCTACAAGGGTCGACACAGAGGAGAAACTGCTGAAAGCGCTGCAGGATTTTTCCACCGACCTGGTGTTGTGCGACTACTCCATGCCCCGCTTTACAGGCATGGAGGCATTGAAAATCATTCAGAAGCACGATCCAAACATCCCCGTGATTATGTTCACCGGCAGCCAGAATGAGGAGGTTGCGGTGGAGTGCATGAAAGCCGGAGCTACGGATTACATCCTGAAAGATAACATTACCCGGCTGCCGTTCGCAGTAAAAGAGGCCCTGGAGAAGAAAGAGTTACGACAAACCAGGGAAGCAGCTGCAGGGGAGGAAGAAAAGCGGTTGGCAGAACTGGAAAAGCTGAATGCTGAACTGGTCGCTGCACGCAATGCTTCCCTGAATATCATGGAGGACCTTAATGCGGAGATTGAAGAGCGGAAGGTTTCTGAAATCAGGCTCAGGAATAGCGAGGAAAAATTCCGCGAACTTGTTGAGAATTTAAACGACGTTGTATACTCAATCAGCATAGATGGTACGATCACTTATGTAAGTCCGGCATGCCAGCAAGCCTTCGGCTATACACCGGCAGAACTCATCGGCACTCATTTTTCTCAACTTTACATCCCCGATGACATGGAACAAATCTACCAGGCGTTTGAAAATATTCTTCGAGGTGAGATTCTGCCAGGGGAATACCGGATGTTAGCTAAGAATGGCGAAGTGAAATGGGTGCGCACATCCAGCCGGGTCATCAAAGAAGGAGAGGAGATCAGAGGTCTGCAGGGTGTGCTAACCGACATCACCGAACGCAAACTGGCGGAACAAGCGCTCATACAGAAAATGGACGAACTTGAACGATTCAACGACCTGACCATAGGCAGGGAGTTTACCATGATCGGGCTGAAAAAAGAGGTGAATGCCCTGTTGCAAAAATTGAACGGGCCGGAGAAATATAAGATCGTGGAGTGATGAACAGGATCAGGATACTCGCTGTCGATGACGATTCCGATTCCCTGACTGTCTTCCGGGAGATGGTGCGGAGATTATTGCCTGAAGCAGAGGTGTTCACAACGCTTTCCGGAAGGAAAGGGATCGGTCTGACAGTCAGGGAGGACCCGGATGTCATCTTTCTGGATCTCGTGATGCCGGAGATGGACGGGTTCGAGGTGTGCTCGGAATTGAAAAAGGATGAGACGTTAAGGACCATCCCGGTAGTCTTTTATACAGCCAACATCATCAATCCCCAGCTTCGCATCAAAGCCCTTGAAGCCGGAGCCGATGCCTTCCTGAGCAAGCCCTTTCGACGAAAATGAACTGGTGACACAGATCCGGGTACTGGTGCAGATCAAAATGGCCAATTTGCTTTCACTGAACCAGAAAGAGATGCTTGCCAAACAAGTAGCAGAACAAACCCGAAAGCTGGAAGAAGAGCTGGCGCGCCGAAGGGAGACAGAGCAGTTACAGGAGAAGTCCCGGCAGAAGCTCCGGGAAAGCCAGGTTGCCCTGCTCAACATCCTGGAAGACCTGCGAACGGAAAACCAGGCCAGAAAGAGAAGCGAAGCAGAACTCCGGGCGAGTGAGATAATGCTGAAAGGGACGGCTCAAAAACTGCGTGATCTCACCACCCATATCCAGGAGGTGCGGGAGGAAGAGCGACGGGAGATCGCGCAGGACCTGCATGATGACCTGGGTCAAAAACTTACGGCATTGAACATCGACCTGGCCTGGCTGGCCCGCCGGATCCCGGAAGATCTGACGATGCCCGCAGAGATGGGAACGCAGGTTTTCCGTATCGTGCAGGAGGCGCTCACCAACATCATGCGGCATGCAGAGGCAAGCAATGTGGTGATCAGCCTGATTGAAAAAGAGAAGGGATGGAGGAGCGGACCCGGCTTTGTGGTGGGACTTTTGAAATAATGAGTAAACCGAATAAAGGCACGGAGATCGTGGTGGAGTTCCCAATCATATGATCAAAGTCCTCATCACCGACGATCACCCCGTAGTCCGGCAGGGGATCCGGCAAATCCTGGCCGAGTATTCTGATATTGAAGTGGTTGACGAGGCAGGGGGGGGAATTGAGTTGCTTCAGAAAGCAAGAGAGACTCTCTATGATGTGATATTGCTGGATATCTGCATGCCGGGGAAGAGTGGCCTGGAGCTGCTGAAAGATCTGAAACTGGTCCGACCCGAAACGGCTGTCCTGATGCTGAGTGTACACCCGGAAGAGCAATATGCCATCCGGGCCCTGAAATCGGGAGCATCGGGCTATCTGCCCAAATCCACTCTTCCCGAAGAACTGATCACCGCTGTGAGAAGGGTGGCTGCCGGCAAGAAATACATCACCTCCTCCCTGGCGGAGATCATCGCCACCGATTTTGACCAGCCCGGTGACAAACCGGTCTATCAAAGCCTCTCCGACCGGGAGTTTGATGTGCTTTGCCATCTCGCTTCCGGCAAATCGATCAAAGAGATCGGGGAGGGCCTATCCCTTAGCTCAAAGACTATCAGCACCTATCGCGAGCGGATCCTGGATAAACTGAGCCTCAAAACCACCGCCGATATTATCCGGTTTGCGATCCAGGAGGGGCTGGTGGATTGACGAGGGACGAATTCGTAAATCGACTTGCTTCTCCCGAGTACTCGGGATCGCAATGACATTAATCGAATCAATCGTAAATTGAAATGGCTGCCAACTGCCTACTGCCTACTAAGGGATTATAGTTTCAGTACCCATTTACAATCTTTATGAATTGTATAGGAAATCGTTTCCAAGGAGAAGCCTGGATACTGTTCTGTGAATTTTTTATATGTACCAGGTTTTATACGTGTGCAATTAATTTTTACCTCAAAAGCATTCCCCTTACCGGATTCTGTCGGAATTACAAAATCAATTTCATGCTGGTCTGCGGTCCGCCAGAAATATACAGAATCTTCCCTGTTCAGATCACGCAAACGATTAAATAAATAATTCTCCACTAACATGCTCCGGTCTTCCCTGTTCTCAAATGGATAGAACCTGTTCAATGCGATATTTCGTAAACCGTTGTCGTTAAAATAGACTTTCGGCATTTTTATCAGCTCTTTCCTTAGATTACTATGGAACGGTTTTACCAGTTCAATATGAAAACATTTCTGCAGAATAAAAAGATACCGGCCAATAGTTTTATTATCTGCTTTTAAAGATAGGGACAGTTCATTTTTATTTACAAGATTACCGGTTTGCCCGGCGATGAGCTGCAATAACCGGTAAAAATTATCCTGATCGCTGATGCCTGATTCATCGATATCTTTTTTTAAAAATGAATCCCTGATATCCCTCAGCAACTTAATCTTTTCTTGAGGATCAGGTTCGAGCACAATTTCAGGATACCCTCCAAAAACAAGGTACTCATTAAACAAAGCCATCAACTCATGATGGCGCGGCGAAATATAATCTGTAAAATTCCTGATCCGGTCAAGTTCACTGATCAGGACTTGTTGCCCGAGAAATCTTAACATTTCTTCAAAATCCAGGG
>QYQJ01000145.1 GCA_007280875.1 Bacteroidota bacterium | reverse complement strand
GGCTTCGGCGGCTTCGGCGGAGGCAGCTTTGGCGGAGGAGGAGCCGGGGGGAGCTGGTAGGTCAATTACGAATTACTAATTACTAATTACGAATTATCAAGTATCCGGCATCTGGCATCATTGTCACTGCGAGAAGCGAAGCGACGAAGCAGCGGCATCTGAACTTTTTCGTATATTCGTGACCAGGAAATTTCTTCATTATGATTGATCAGATTGACCTGAGTATGGTAGACTGGGCCCGGGCACAGTTTGCCCTGACGGCCATTTACCACTGGCTTTTTGTGCCGTTGACCCTGGGTTTATCCTTCCTCGTAGCCATTATGGAGACGATTTATGTGAGGACCGGCAACCCGGAATGGAAAAAGATCACTAAATTCTGGATGATTCTCTTCGGGATCAACTTTGCCATCGGAGTGGCCACCGGCATCATCCTGGAGTTCGAGTTCGGCACCAACTGGTCCAACTACTCCTGGTTTGTGGGCGATATCTTCGGCGCTCCGCTGGCCATTGAAGGGATCATGGCGTTCTTCCTAGAGTCCACGTTCATCGCCATCATGTTTTTCGGATGGAACAAGGTGAGCAAAGGATTTCACCTGGCGGCCTCGTGGCTGACCGCCATCGGGGCCAACCTTTCGGCACTCTGGATCCTGGTCGCCAATGCCTGGATGCAATATCCCACCGGCATGGTCTTCAATCCCGACACCGCCCGGAATGAGATGGCCAATTTCTGGGATGTGCTGCTTTCTCCGATGGCCGTCAATAAATTCCTGCATACCATCTCAAACGGGTATGTGATCGCATCGATCTTTATGATCGGGATCAGCGCCTGGTTCCTGCTGCATAAACGGCATGTACTTACTGCCAAACGAAGCATCCTGGTTGCCGCTGTCTTCGGTCTTATCACCTCCATCTTCCTGGCTTTTACCGGCGACGGATCGGCCTATACCATTGCCCAGAAGCAGCCCATGAAGCTGGCTGCCATGGAAGGATTGTACGATGGGAAAGCGGGGGCAGGGCTGGTAGCCTTTGGCATCCTGAATCCGGATAAAAAACCGGGAGACAAGAAAGATCCCTTCATCCTGAAGATCGGGGTCCCCCGTCTCCTCGCCATCCTGGGGTATCGCAATGCCAATGCCTATGTGCCGGGTGTAAACGATATCGTAAACGGAGGCTATACCCCCTGGTTCGAAAATATTCCGGAAGAGGAGAAAGAGATGGCCTACTCCGTTGCCCAGAAGATCGATAAGGGGAAGGAGGCGATCTCCGCCCTGCGGGATTATAAAACTGCCTCCAGAGCGGGCAATTCTACCCTGGCCCGGATCTCCCGCAAGAAACTGGAAGCCAATTTTCATTACTTCGGATATGGCTACCTGAACGAACCCGGGTCGGTGGTTCCCAATGTCCCGCTTACCTTTTACAGCTTCCACCTGATGGTATTCCTGGGGGTCTATTTCATCCTGCTTTTCATTGTTGTCCTCTATTTTCTCAACCGGGGAACACTGGAACACCGCCGATGGCTGCTCTGGCTCTCCCTGTGGACCATTCCCGTTGTCTACCTGGCCAGCCAGGCTGGATGGGTGGTGGCAGAAGTGGGACGTCAGCCCTGGGTGATCCAGGACCTCCTCCCTACCGTGGCCGCCGTTTCCATGATCGACTCCGCCTCGGTGAAGATCACCTTCTGGATCTTTGCCGGTCTCTTTACAGCACTGCTGATCGCCGATGTAATGATCCTGGTGCGCCAGATCAAGATCGGGCCTAAAGATGGAGGACAATCGTGATGTTTGAAACGATGTCGTTACTCACCCTTCAGCATTACTGGTGGTGTATCATATCACTGCTGGCCGCCGTCCTGGTCTTCCTGCTATTTGTCCAGGGAGGTCAGACCCTGATCTATACGCTCGGAAAGAGCGAACAGGAACACACCATGATCGTCAACTCTCTGGGACGCAAATGGGAGTTCACTTTTACCACGCTTGTCACATTCGGCGGGGCCTTTTTCGCCTCCTTCCCCCTCTTCTACTCCACCAGTTTCGGAGGAGCCTACTGGGTGTGGATGATCATCCTCCTGGCCTTTGTCATCCAGGCCGTGGCCTATGAATTCCGGAGTAAGCCCAATAATTTTCTCGGGAAACGGACCTTCGAGATTTTCCTCTTTATCAATGGTGCCCTGGGTACCATACTGATCGGAGCAGCCGTGTCCACTTTTTTTACCGGGTCGGAGTTTTCGGTCGACAAGCTGAACCTGACCGATCTCACCAGCCCGGTCATCTCCCGCTGGGAGGGCCCGGCCCGCGGACTGGAAGCGGTACTCAACTGGAGGAATGTGGACCTGGGACTGGCTGTCTTCTTTCTGGCACGGGTGCTGGGGATCCTCTATATCCTCAATTCGGTAGACCAGGAAGCCATTGCCAGGCGTGGCCATAAACAACTCTGGGTCAATGCTATTCCCTTTCTTGTTTTCTTCCTGGCCTATGTGATCAGCCTGCTGCTTTCGAAGGGTTTTGCCGTGGATCCCGCGACCGGCAAAGTTTTTATCGAGCCCTTTAAATACTGGCACAACCTGACCGGGATGCCCGTTGTGGCCATCCTGTTCCTGGTGGGTGTGCTGATGGTGGGTTTTGGTATCCTCAGACCCCTGATGAATTTCAGATCCTGCCGTACCAGAGGGATCTGGTTTGCCGGTACCGGGACCATCCTGTCCGTTTTCTCCCTGTTCCTCCTTGCCGGATTCAACCATACCGCCTACTATCCCTCTACCTATGACCTGCAGAGCTCGCTGACTATCCAGAACAGCTCCTCCAGCCACTACACGCTGACAGTCATGAGTTACGTCTCACTGCTGGTCCCGTTTGTGCTGGCCTACATCATCTATGCCTGGTGGTCCATCAACCGGAAGAAGATCACGGAAGAGGAGATGAATGAGGAGGGAGGACATACCTATTAACGAATTACGAATTACGAATTACGAATTACAAATTACTTATTACAAATGAATTATCCTTGAACATTGAACCTTGAACTTTAACCTGAAATACAAACACCAAATAACAACCCTGATGTATATTACTTCCATAATTTGGTATCTGGCCTGGCCGGTGCTGATCGCAGGATCGACCCTCATCATCCTGTATGCGGTAAAGAAGTTTGACAGTGAACAGACCAATAGTTCCAAGTCATGAAAAAAAACAGTGGGTGCGATCCACACCCACTCTTCCGGTACGGATCAGGTACCTGGAAAACGGGAGCGTGGTGTTTGACCTCTCCGGGAAAATATTCCTGAAGTAATGGAATCGATCACCCAGTTCTTCGACCTCCTGGTCCATTCGGACAAGCTGATCCGGGTGGGAGGGCTGGCATTGATCCTGCTCATCGTCTACCTCGAAACCGGGGTATTTTTCGGATTCATCTTCGCCGGCGATGCCCTGTTATTCAGCGCCGGTCTGCTTTGTGGCACCGACCTCCTGGATGTCAATATCTTCCTTCTCCTCTTCCTAATAACCGGTGCCGCTATCGCCGGAAATATCACCGGTTATTATACCGGCAAGATATTGGGGAAAAGGCTCCATACCAAAAAAGATTCCTGGTTCTTCAAGCAACGGCATCTGGAAAAGACACGCCTGTTCTGTGAAAAATACGGTGGAATGTCGCTGATAGCCGGTCGCTTTGTCTGGATTATCCGGACCATTATGCCCATCCTTACCGGAACCTCCGGGATGAGTTTCAGGAGATTCAATCTCTTCAATATCCTCGGGGCCTTTCTCTGGGTCTGGTCCATCATCCCGCTGGGCTACCTGGCCGGGCATCTGATCCCCAATGCAGCGGAACACCTGGAATACTTTGTCGCAGGGATTACGATCATCGCGATGGTCGTGCTGACCAGGGGGATAATCAGGGTAGCCAAGACAAAAGTCAGTTAAATTTCTTATTTTTACAGATCGAAACCAAACCATTATTTTCCTTTCCCATGAAACATCTTATCCTTATTTTCTTAGGACTGATTTTCACAACACTGCTTGGAAAGTCACAGTCCGTTAATCAGACATCCGGCTCCATCCATGATGCAGCTGATTATCCTTACTGGATATCCATGATGCAGGATTCTGAAGCGAACTTTTTCGCCACCCAGCAGGCATTCGAACGCTACTGGGAGAACCGGCCCATAACCAGAGGGTGCGGCTGGAAGGTATTCAAACGCTGGGAATACATGATGCGCGACCGGGTCTCTGCCGAAGGCGTAAAGCCAGGCTCGGATGTTACTTACAGAACCTATACCGAATATATTCACAACATCCGTTCTACAGCAGGCAATTGGATTTCGCTGGGACCCTCTCTGATCCCGTTACCGGGACCGGCCGGATACGAAGGACTAGGCCGGCTGAACAACGTTGCGTTCCATCCCACCGATCATTTCAGGTGGTATGTGGCTGCTCCGTCAGGAGGGATCTGGATGACCAGTAACGGAGGGACCACCTGGGAGACCCATACCGATACTCTTCCAACCCTGGGAGCATCTGCCGTTGTAATTGATTATACGAATCCGGATATCCTGTACATCGGAACCGGTGACCGGGATGCCGGGGATGCCCCCGGACTGGGTGTCTTTAAAAGCACGGATGGAGGGTACACCTGGGCTCAGTCGACCCAGGGTTTGGGTGAAAAAACCGTCGGCGAGATTCTGATGCATCCCACCAACCACCAGATCCTTCTCGCTGCCGCCAACGGGGGGATCTTCCGGAGCACTGATGCCGGAGCCAACTGGAGCTTGTCAACTTCCGGGAACTTCAAGGATATCGATTTCAAACCCAACGATCCCAACATCGTTTATGCCGCAGCCGGTGCCAACTTCTACCGCTCCGCGGATAACGGGGTAACCTGGACCCATATTATTGCCGGTTTGACCGGCGGACAGCGCGGTACCATTGCCGTAACCCAGGCCAATCCCAACTACGTGTATTTTGTCCAATCCGACAACTCCAGTGGATTCAAAGGACTGTACCGGTCCACCGATGCCGGACTCACCTTCACTACCCGGTCGACTACCCCCAATATCCTTGACTGGTCGTGCGACGGTTCCGGAACGGGCGGACAGGGGTGGTATGATCTCTCGCTGGAGGCAGATCCGGCGAATGCAGAGATCATCTACGTAGGGGGCGTCGACGTATGGAAATCGACCAATGGAGGAACCACCTGGAGCATCAACTCCCACTGGTACGGTGGGTGCGGCGTGCCGGCCGTGCATGCCGACTGCCACATGCTGAAGTACTCACCGGTTGATGGAAAACTATATGCCTGCAACGACGGCGGGGTGTACAACACCAGCAACAGCGGAACCACCTGGACCGATTACACCGAAACCATGACCATCGGACAGATTTACAAGCTGGGGCAGGCGCAGACCGTGAAGGAGAAAGTGATCAACGGCTTCCAGGACAACGGGACCTATACGTACATGGTCCCTGACTGGGTTGCTACCGGCGGAGGCGACGGAATGGAATGTGCCGTCGACTATTCCAATGCAGCCTGGACTTACCATACGATTTACTACGGGGACATCTTCCGGAAGTATAACAACCACAGTGAAAAGAAGATCGCCGGGAGCGGTACTTACGGCATCGATGAAAGCGGCGCCTGGGTCACTCCGTTCATTCTCCACGAAACAAACCCGGAAGCGATGTTTGTTGGCTATAACAATGTATGGAGAAGCACCAATATCAGAGATAACACAATCGAATGGACCAGGATCTCCGATTTCGGTCAGTCAAATACCTGCAATGCGCTGGAACAATCACCTGCCAATACGGATATTCTTTACGTCTCCCGTTACGACAACCGGTTGTTCCGCTCAGATAACTGCAACGATGCAACTCCCGGTTGGGTGGAGATCACCTCCTTTCTGCCGGCCAGCGGGTATCCGACCGACATCGAGGCCCATCCCACAGATCCGAATACCGTGTACATCACCATGGCCAACAATGTCTTTAAATCAACCGACAAAGGAATCACCTGGACCAACATCTCAGGCAATCTTCCGAATATCCATCTGAGCACGATCGTCTATTACAGGAATGCCATGGAGGGATTGTATGTAGGAAGTGATGCAGGAGTCTATTACAAGGATGCCTCGATGACTGACTGGACCCCCTTCAGCGAAGGGCTGCCGGTAAGCGCCATTGTCACGGAACTCGAAATCTATTACGATGATACCGTAGCCAATGATGCCATCCGTGCCAGTACATACGGCCGGGGGTTGTGGGGATCGGATATGTACCACTCCTCACCTGAAGCCGATTTCGAAGCCGATAAAACGATCATTCCGGTCGGTTGTGGAGTAAACTTCACCGACCTTTCCAATGGTGTTCCCACTGAATGGAACTGGACTTTCCAGGGAGGAACACCTGCTACATCATACGTGAAGTACCCGACCAACATTGTCTATAATACGGCCGGCACCTATCCGGTGAAGCTGGTGATTGCCAATGAACTGGGAACCGACTCCATCACCAAAACAAACTACATCACCGTGAGCAATACCATTCTTCCCGAAGTGGATTTCATGGCAAACAAAAATATCCTCTGCACGGGAGATACGGTTCAGCTGACGGACCTGACAAATTACTGTCCGACTGCCTGGAACTGGCAATTCTCCCCCAACACCGTGGCCTTCCTGCAGGGAACCAATAATTCCAGCCAGAATCCCGTGGTTCTTTTTACTCAGAACGGAGCCTATACCGTGACCCTCACTGCTACCAATTCAAACGGAAGTTCCAGCAACACCAAAGTGGATTTTATCATGAATGGAGGATTCCAGCTTCCCTTCACGGATAATTTTGAATCGGGATTTGAAACCCAGTACTGGTCGATTGAGAACCCTGATTACCAGATTACATGGGATACCATTTCCGTTCCTGGCACCTCCCCGGGTAATAAAGCCGCCTGGATGAATTTCTACAATTATGTTTACATGTACAAACGGGACCGCCTCATCAGCCCGGTCCTGAATTTCACCGACTTCAGCAACATCGTGCTCACCTTCCGCCATGCCTATGCCCAGCGGGATGTGTTGAAAGATTCCCTGATCATCCTGGTCTCCGACGATTGCGGATCCACCTTTACCCGCATCCTTGCCCTTGGACCTGACGGTACACCCAACACCTTTGTCACCCACGAACCCATGATGGACGCCTTTTATCCACAAAGCACCGACGACTGGTGCAGTGGCAGCTATGGGGTGTCCTGTTATGAAGTGGATCTAAATATCTATTCCGGTAAAGAGAATATGAAGATCGCCTTTGAATCTTACAACCGACGGGGAAATAATCTGTTCCTCGACGACATCTCCGTTTCCGGAACTGTCGGGATCTCGCCGGGCGGCGATCAAACCCACCAGATCCGGATTTATCCCAATCCTACAACAGGTCTGGTGCACGTTGTCATAGACAAACTGGCAGGAGGCGCTACCCTTCAACTCCTTACCATGCAGGGACAACTTGTGATGACCGAAGAGTTTTTCAGCACCGATCTCCGTTCCTCATTCCAGATGGATCTGAATTCCCTGACACGAGGAGTCTATTTCCTGAAGGTAACTACAAGCAGTTCAACCCTGGTAAAAAAGATCGTGAAGGAATAACCAGATCCGTTATCTCATGTTCGCTATCCGGGGAATCATGATCCTTCTGCTCATGCCTGTATTCATCCGGGGACAAACCTGCTGGCGCCCAGGCGAGATGGAGGTGAAAGTCTATCTGCACTCATCGGGGAATGTTACTACGCTCAAGAACCTGAAATTGCTGGATGAGCCGGCGCTTGAAAACGGTAGCGCCATAGCCTGGATAACCCTGACCCCTGCTGAACTGGAGAAACTGAAGGCATCCGGATTGGAATATGTGATCACCAATCCTGACCTCAACGCCTCCGGTCAGCATTTCCGGGATCAGGCTGTGCTGGAAAGCTACCACAACTATGACCAGCTGATAGCACTGGCCGACAGCCTGGCCACCAACTACCCGGCCATCTGTAGTAAGATCCTCCTGGGAACCACGCCTCAAAACCGCCAGCTGGGTATCCTGAAGATCAGCGACAATGTCAACATCAATGAGAATGAGGCAGAGATCATGTTCGACGGGGGTATCCATGGCGACGAGATCATGGGACCAGAGATTGTGATCCGGTACGCCCGGGATTTATGCCTGGGGTATGGTATTGATTCCACTCTCACCGATCTCATCAACAACCGGGAGATCTGGCTATACTACCTGGTCAATCCCGATGGGTTTTTCGGTGGCATCCGGTACAACTCCAACGGCGTGGATATCAACCGCGATGCCGGCTTTATGTGGGGTGGAGAGGGGTACAGCCCTGCTCCATTTTCGCAACCCGAAACAAAGATCCTGCGATCGCTGTGGCTTACACACAACTTCTCACTGTACAGCAATTTCCATGGCGGCACCGAGGTGATCGCCTTACCCTGGAGTTACCGCACCTCCCAGCCTTCCGACTGGGCTCAAATGTACCACCTGGCTGATGTCTATGCCGACACATCCGGATATCCCTACCTGATACATGGGCAGGGCTGTAACATGATGTATCAGATCCTGGGTTCGACAAAGGATTACCAGTATGGCATCCTGGGCCAGGTAGGATGGTCAATGGAGCTTTCTGAGCTGAAACAACCCCCTTCCAGTCAGATTCCCATGTATTACAACTACAACAAACCGGCGATCACGGAGATGATCAGACAGGTTGGCTGGGGGGTGGAGGGGATCATCTCCGATTCTGTTACCGGAAGTCCCATCAAAGCGGCTATATTCGTCGGTTCATACTATCCTGTTTTTACCGATCCACAGGTGGGTGATTACCATAAATATATATTGCCGGGGACCTACTCGATCACCGTGAAAGCAAGCGGATATGAGACCCGGACCATCACGGGCGTGACAGTCCCGGCACAGGGCTCAGCGGTTGCCAACATCCAGCTGGTCCCGGCTCCGGCGTGGTACGCCTGCAAGGCACTGGTGACCAACATCCCTTATTTGCCCGGTTCAGGTGACTATGCGGATGAGTCGTATGTTCCCGGCCTCATCGGCCCCCCCGACTTGGTCAATTACAGCATCGGACGCAGCGGTTACGTCATCGTCGATATGGGGGATACCGTTTACGACGGCACGGGTGACGATTTCAAGGTAGTTGAAGGAGATGATACCCCGGAGGGATATTATTGTCATGTGAGTGAAAGCATGGATGGTCCCTGGACCAACCTCGGCGGGGCCACGGGGACCACCGCCTTCAATCTGTCTGACGGTCCCATCTCTAAAGCCCGGTATATCAGGATCACAGATGATGGCGATGGAGCCAGTGACATCGATAATGCCGGATTCGACCTGGATGCCATTGAGATCCTCACCCCACCGCTGATTCCCGACTTCACCGTCAGCAATACAACCCTACAGGTTCAGCTATTTCCCAATCCGTCCGACGGGACGTTCAAACTGGTCATTCATCAGGGCAACCAGGGAGTCTGTGACCTGCTGACCACCCGGGGAGTGATGATCTACTCCACCATCCTGGAGCAACCGGTGGAGGAGCGAATCCTATCGCTTCCACACGTTCCGCGGGGCATTTATTTTTTACGCATCCGGACTAAGAATCACACGATAATTAAAAAAGTAATCATACAATAAGGAGGTCCCCATGAAGAAACTGCTGTTGTTCCCCCTGATCGGACTGATGATAGCCTGCACCTCTCTGGAAGAACGCCAGAAAGAGACCCGGAAAGAGATCCTGAGTACCGACCGGGCGTTTTCCGCCCGAAGTGCCGAGAAGGGGATGCACGATGCCTTTCTGTTTTATGCAGCCGACGACCTGGTGAAGTTACAGGAAGGACGTTTCCCCATCATCGGCAAGGATGCCCTGGCCCGTGCGTTTGAAGGAAAATCCGACAGCCTGTTCCGGCTTACATGGGAGCCGGTGAAAGCCGAAGTCAGCAATTCCGGCGACCTGGGATATACCTTCGGAAATTACGAGCTGTACGACTTTTTACGGAACGAGATCTACTACGGCAACTACTATACAGTGTGGCGCAAAGAGAAAGACGGAACCTGGCGCTGGGTGCTGGACGGCGGCAACTCTACTCCCCGGCCTGAATAACGTACTGCATGGCATCCTCCTCTTACGGAAAGCTCTGGAGCCGAAGCTATATCCTGCTGGCGCTGGGAAACCTGATGATGGCCACAGGTTTTTATTTTTTGATCCCTACCCTTCCCGTTTACGTAGTAGAGGTGCTGAAAGCCCGGACCAGTGATGTCGGGTACGTCCTCGCTGCTTACACCGTTTCGGCCCTGATCATCCGCCCTTTCACCGGCATTGCCCTCGACACCTGGGGGCGAAAGTGGATCTACCTGATCTCGCTGCTGATCTTCACCCTTACCATCCTGCTCTATCCGATGATCGCTTCGTTCGGGGTCCTGCTGATTCTCCGGTTTTTCCACGGGTTCTCCTGGGGAGCGACCACCACATCCGGGATGACCGCCGTAGTGGATGTGATCCCCCCCATGAAGCGGGGACGTGGCATCGGATACTTCGGCATCTCGTTCACCTTCGCCATGGCCGTTGCACCAGTCATCGCCCTGATGGTTCTCGCATCGTGGGGGTATTATGCGATGTTCCACCTGGCTGCTGCCATCTCGATGGGCGGATTGATCCTTGTCCTGTTTGTCAGATATCCCCCTTTTCAACCTCCAGCCAGGAAAGTGAAAATCACCTGGAAACGGTTCATTGAGCCCCGGGCTGTCCCCATTTCCATACCCTATGCACTATTTGGTGCAGCCTATGGAGGAATCATATCATACATCACGCTTTTCGATAAAGAGTTGGGATTCTCTCAAGCCGGTGCATTCTTTCTAATCCTGGCTGGAGGAATTACAGCATCCCGGCTTTTCGCCGGGCAGATCTTCGATAAATACGGTCCGACCTACCTGATGCTTGGAGGGTTTTCCGTGACACTCCTGGGATTTTATTCCCTGGCGATGCTGACAGACCTCGCCGGTTTCCTGTTTTCGGCAGGCCTGATCGGCCTGGGGGCAGGTATACTTATGCCAAGTCTGCAAACCATGGTCAACAACGTGGTTACTGTGCATCGCCGGGGAGCCGCCAACGCCACCCTGATCACCGCCTTTGATCTGGGGATCGGACTGGGTTCGCTCGGGTTAGGGTACCTTTCGGAATGGATCGGCTTTGATGGCATGTACCTGGTTTGCACGGGGATTTTAGTGGTGGCACTGGGGTTTTACTTCGGGTATGTGAAAGAGTTTTACATGAAGTATGTGAACGATGTGACATTAGAAACTAACGCCAAATGAACCTATTTTATTCACCGGCAGTTTCCCCTTCTTCCCACACTTTCGATAAGGAGGAATCTGCACATATTGTCCGGGTGCTGCGGCTGAAGGAGGGAGATTCACTCCATCTCACCAACGGCAAGGGATCCCTGTATGAATGCACGATCTCCCTCGCCGACCCGAAACGCTGCAATGTTTCCCTCGACTCCCATACTCTCTTCCCCCCATCCCCTCATCCCTTACATATTGCCATTGCCCCCACAAAAAACATCAGCCGGTTTGAATGGTTCCTGGAGAAGGCCACCGAGATCGGGGTCGATGCCATCACCCCGCTCATCTGTACCCGTTCGGAACGAACCATCGTAAAGACCGACCGGCTGCAGAAAGTCCTGATAGCGGCCATGAAACAATCGTCGAAAACCTGGTTGCCGGCACTTCGTGATCTGCAACCGTTCCGGGAGCTGATCCGGGGGCCGTTCAACGGACAAAGATTCATTGCCTGGTGTGAAACAGAGACGGAAGCATTGCTGCAAAAGGTATTAATCCCGGACCAACCAGTGCTTATCCTGATCGGACCGGAAGGGGATTTTTCTGATGAGGAGGTGGGACAGGCGATAGCAGCCGGTTTTACCCCGGTCAGCCTGGGAAGCAGCCGGTTGCGGACCGAAACAGCGGGGGTGGTGGCGTGTGTGGTGTTCCAGCAAATGAGCATGCTGTAGGGGCGGGTAATATATGGTGAGTAGGGGCGGGTTCTGAACCCGCCCCTACTATAAAATAATTGGTTACTTTTGTGACCTGATTTTTTGTTCCCCCATGAAACGCTCCCTCTTTCTCCTCCTCCTCCTTCTCACCGGCCTCTCTGCCACCCAGCCGTCGTTTCAGATAGCACTGCTGAAATACAGCGGCGGGGGCGACTGGTACGCCAATCCAACCTCCCTGCCCAACCTGGTGAAGTTTGCCAACCAGAACCTGCTGACCAACATCAGTGAAGAGATCGCTACGGTAGAGGTGGGAAGTAACGAACTCTTCAACTACCCGTTCATTCATATGACCGGGCATGGGAATGTGGTCTTCTCGCAGCAGGAGGTGCAGAACCTCAGGGAGTACCTGCAGGCCGGCGGATTTCTGCACATTGACGACAATTACGGACTGGACAAATACATCCGTCCGCAGATGAAACAGGTCTTTCCCGAGCTGGATTTCATCGAACTGCCATTCTCCCATCCCATCTACCACCAGAAATTCAATTTCCCGAACGGGCTTCCCAAGATCCACGAACACGACGGGAAACCCCCTCAGGGATTCGGTCTGATCTGGGAAGGGAGGCTCGTCTGTTTCTACACCTATGAGTGCGACCTGGGCGACGGCTGGGAAGACCAGCAGGTGCATCACGACTCCGAAGCCACCCGGCTGAAGGCGCTGCAAATGGGAGCGAATATCCTGCAATTTGTTTTTAATCAGGAATAATGCAATTGCACATGAATTGCGTATGGATTGCGCATGAATTGACTGGAGGCGCCATTAATCGCGCGATCCCAATATTCCCGGCATCATCGCCTGTCCGCCTGTCCGCTTGTCCGCTTGTCCGCCTGTCCGCTTGTCCGCTTGTCCGCTTTTTCCTACATTTGCTGAAAAATTACCCGTATGGGCAAACTCTACGATCAGCTGGCTGCGGATGTACGGTTCAAGGAGGGGCTGAAGGCCTGCCTCCACTGCGGCACCTGTACGGCCATCTGTCCCGCGGCCGAATTCTATAACTACCAGCCCAGGCAGATCGTAGAGATTCTTCAGACCAAGGATGAAGAGAAGATCGAAGCATTGCTCAAAGACGACATGATCTGGTACTGCGGGGAGTGTATGTCGTGCGTCACACGCTGCCCCCGGGGCAATGCGCCCGGACTGCTGATCACGGTCCTCCGCAGCCTCTCCCAGGAACTGGGGTATTTTATTGAATCGGAAAAGGGACGTCAGCAACTCGCCGTGAAACGGACCGTTGGACAATGGATCCTCGACTACGGCTATTGTCTCTACCCCGAAAACATCACACCGGAAGCACACCCTGAACAGGGCCCCATCTGGCAATGGGAGATCGATCACCTGGAAGCGGTGATGGAACGGCTGGGAGCCAACTACCGCAAAACCGGACCGGGCATTCTGCGCAAGGTACCCGATGAAGACCTGGACGAACTGAAACGGATCTTCGATGTCACCGGCGGGACCGAACGGTTCCGGAAGATTGAAGAGTACAGCCGGCTGAAAGCAGAAGAGATGGGCATGGAACTGAATGAAAGCTTTGAAAGCGAATACTTCCACCACATTTACACGACCAACGATCCGAAACATACCGCTTCCGAATGATCATCGAAGGAAAGAAACGGCTCTGGCAGGAGTATCAGAAGGAGATTGCTGATGACCGCTATTTCTATGTCAGAAGCTGCGTGCGGCAGAACTTTTTCCCGGCTTCCGAGAAGGTCTTTCTCCGGATCCTGAAGGAGGAACTGGGAAAAGATGTGTATGAGAACGCCGCCCATACCACCTGTTCGGGGATCGGATACCACAGCGATGTGGTCCCGTTTGAAACGGCCATGACCGTCATTGCCAGGCAGTTTTCCCTGATGACGGAATCGGGATATGAACATTTTGTCACCTCCTGCATTACCTCTTTCGGCCTCTATAGTGAAGTGCTCGAAACCTGGAAGCATTTTCCCGATGTACTTCAGAAGGTCAGGGGATACCTGAAAGAGGCTACCGGGCGCACCTTTGAACTTCCTAAAAATGTGGCGCATGCCAGCGATGTCATCTTCCGGTTCCGGAACGAGATCGCTTCCAGGGGAACCCATCGCCTGGTCAACCACCTGACGGGAAAACCGCTGCGGGTGGTAGAGCACATCGGCTGTCACTATTCCAAGATGTTTCCGTCCAAAGGGGTGGGAGGAGCCGAATACCCCTATGTGCTGGTCGGGATGATCGAAGACTGGGGCGGCGAGGTGATCGACTATCCCGAGCGCCGGCATTGCTGCGGATTCGGCTTCCGGCAATACATTGTCAGGGCCAACCGGGGCTATTCGATCGCCAATTCGAAAAAGAAATTTGAATCGATGAAACCCTACCAACCCGATTTCATCCTTACGAATTGTCCGGGTTGCCCCATGTTCTTCGACCGGTGGCAGTATGCTCTGAGCGAAATGGAAGGTGTCACCTACGGGCAGAATGGGGAGGGGATCCCTGTGTTGACCTATGAGGAGTTGTCGGGCTTGATCCTGGGGTATGATCCCTGGGACCTCGGGCTCCAGGTACATCAGGTCCCGGTAGAGCCCCTGCTGGACAAACTAGGGATCCCATATGATCCGGAGACCAAGTTTGCGGGAAAGGATGGACAGGACCTGGGCAGGCCTGATGCTCCGACCCATATGAAATTTTTCTGATATGACCCGAACAACTGTAATCATTGGAGGAGGGGTGGCCGGTATGACGGCTGCCTCCCGGCTGGCCGACCTCGGGGAACAGGTAATCCTGCTGGAACGGGAGGAACAGGTAGGCGGACACCTCCGGAACTGGGACAGGCTCTTTCCCAATCGCCGTCCCGGATACGAAGTGCTGAATTACCTGACGGAAGAGCTGGGCAGCAAAGTGGACATCCGTTGCCTCCAGACCGTGACAACCATCTTCTCCGGGGAGCGAGACTTCCAGTTACAGCTCGCCTCCGGAAAATCACTTCGGTGCGATGCGCTGCTTCTGGCTACCGGGTTTGACCTCTTCGATGCCCGGCGGAAAGAAGAGTATGGTTACGCCATCTACGATAACGTGATCACCTCGGCCGAACTGGAAGAGTTGTTCCGCTCCGGCGCACCCATCACTACCAGGCAGGGAAAGGTCCCCAAACGGGTGGGATTTGTCCATTGCGTCGGCTCCCGCGACGAAAAGGCCGGGAATCTTTACTGTTCCAAGGTTTGCTGTGTGACCGGGGTAAAACAGGCCATCGAGATCAAAGAACTGTTCCCCGAGGCGGAAGTCTTTGGTTTTTACATGGACCTCCGGATGTTCGACCGTCATTTTGAAGAGATGTACTACGAAGCCCAGCAGAAATGGGACATCAACTTCCTGCGCGGCAGGGTTTCGGAGTGTGCCGAGAACCAGGACCAATCCATCGTCCTCAAGATCGAAGATACGCTGACATCCCGGCCGCTGAAAATGACGGTAGATCTGCTGGTCCTGCTGGTGGGGTTCGTCCCTTCGCCGGAGACGCTTCGTCTGGCCGCTATGCTGGATCTGCCGGTGGGGGAAGACCGCTTCCTGGAACCGGCTGATGAACACACGAAGAGTACCCTCACGGTGAAGCCTGGAGTGTTCCTGGCCGGCGCGGTTAAAGGACCGTTTTCCATTTCCAATGCCATCGCCGATGCCGGCACCGCCGCCCTGCAGATCCATGCGTACCTGAAAACCCTGTAACGACAAAAGGCATGAAAGAATTCGGGTATACGGTTCATAAGGAGAGACTGATCGATTACGACCGGAACGATAAGCGGGTGCTGAACCACCTGAAGAAACATGAACCCTCGGTGCTGACCTGCATAGCCTGCGGAAGCTGCACGGCCACCTGCAGCGCAGGGCAATTGGTGGATTTCAATATCCGGCTGGTACAGACCCTTCTCCGCCGGGGAGAGATCGAACCCCTGAAGAAAGAGGTCCGGAAATGCATGCTCTGCGGGAAATGCATCCTGATCTGTCCCCGAGGCGTGAATATGCGCAACCTGATCCTGGCCATTCAAACTGCAATCGATAAGCTGCAATGATCTCGTTCAACCTCTTCGTACTGCCCTTCTCCTTCGGTCTGATCTACCTGCTCTACATGATCATCCGCTGGTGGACGAAATGGATCCGGGCGTTGCCTCCGGAAGACCGGGCAAGGTTCCGGAAAGGTATATTCAGCAGGCAGTTTTTCTCCGGATTGAAAGAGGTCTTTCTCGAAAGCCTGGTCCACCGGAAGATGTTCAGGCGCAACGCTCTGCTGGGCTTCATGCACATGAGCTTCGCCCTGGGATGGTTTCTGCTGATCCTGGCAGGGAATATCGAGAGCCGGATTTACAGCACTTCCCATGTCAACCCGCCGTATTACCCGATCTTCCTGAAATTTTTCATCCACGACAGGACGGTCCTGTGGTTCGAGATCAATACCGTCCCCGGATTTTTCCGCTTCCTGATGGATTTTCTGCTGCTCTTTATACTATCCGGATTGATCCTGGCTATGATCAAAAGGGGGCGGTCCAGATGGTTCGGGATGACACGGACCACCCACTCCCAGCTCACCGACCGGGTGGCTCTCGTCTGCCTGTGGCTGATCTTCCCGGTCAGGTTGCTTGCCGAGAGCTTTACCGACGGCTATTACGGAGCCGGCGGGGGATTCGCGACACAGCACCTGGGCAATCTCTTTGCCGTCCTGTTCCGGGAGTCATCCCAGCATATCGCATACGCACTCTGGTGGCTCTATTCACTGGCACTTGGGATTTTTTTCGTGACCCTCCCCTTTTCACGTTACTGGCATATCCCCACCGAAGTGCTCCTGATCTTTTTTCGCCGTTTTGGGATCCCTCCGAAACGGATTGCCTCATCGTTCTCACAGGTTGAAATCGGCGCCTGCTCCCGGTGCGGCGTCTGCATCGATGTGTGCCAGCTGGGAAGTGCGGCCCGTATCCACGACATCCAGGCAGTGTATTTCCTCCGGTCGGTGCGCGACGAACAGGTGAGCCGGGATATCACCCTGCGCTGCCTGGTATGCGGACGTTGCCAGGAGACCTGCCCCGTGGGCATCAATATCGACCTGATCCGGCTCATCGAACGGTACAATTTCTCAGGCTCTCATGCTTCCGATTTTACGTACCTTCCCGAACCTGCACCCCGTAAGGCACAGGTAGCCTATTTTGCCGGGTGCATGACGCACCTCACTCCTTCCATCATCCGGGCCATGAAGGGGATCCTGCAAGAGGCAGGCATCGATTACCACTTCCTGGATGAAGAGGGGTCTGTTTGCTGCGGAAGGCCCATGATGCTCTCCGGAAAACACGAACAGGCCGGGGAACTGATCCGGTTTAACCGCGAACTGATCCTGCAATCCGGTGCCGACACCCTGGTCACCTCCTGCCCTATCTGCTTTCGTGTATTCCGTGAAGAATACAACCTGCCCGTCCGGATCCTTCATCACACTCAGTACCTGCTGGAGCTTATCAAATCGGGCAAGGTTCCCCTGCAAACTGTTTTCCGTAAAGTAGCCTACCATGATCCCTGCGACCTGGGCCGGGGAAGCAACGAATACCGGGCTCCCCGCGAATTGCTTGCCAAAGTGGCGGAACTGGTGGAGGTTCCGGAAGAAAAGGAGGATGCATTGTGCTGCGGCGGAAGCCTGGGGATCTATACCATCTCCTCCCGGAAACGGGATCTCATCACCAGTGACGCACTGGATAAACTTACTTCGTCCGGTCCCGAAGTACTGGTCACTGCCTGCCCGTTGTGTAAAAAAACCTTCTCCCGGCTGGCCGGCATCGAGGTGCTCGATGTGGCAGAAATGGTGTACGGTGCCATTCCGGAATAGTTTTTTAGTTATCTTTGAATATCCACTGAGGACCAGCGTCACAGCCTTTTTACCCAAATTCAGCAAAAGATGACCCACAGCGATTTCCTGGATTACCCCCTGATCGAGATCGGGAACTTCTCCCTCAATGTTTCTGAGTTATTCCTGATATTGATAATCATTCTCATTACCTGGATTCTCCTGTTTATAATAAAACGTATTGTAGTCAGCACGCCCTCCAAAGACAAATACACTGCCGCACGGAAACACTCCGTTTACCTGCTGGTAAAATACCTGGTCTGGATCATAGCAATTGTTTTGATCATTGAAACCATTGGGGTGAAAGTCACTTTCCTGATCGCCAGTTCGGCTGCCCTGCTGGTTGGACTGGGACTGGGCTTGCAACAGATCTTTCAGGATATCGTATCGGGTGTCTTCATCCTCTTTGAAGGCACCATCAAGGTGGACGACATTCTGGATATAGGCGGCGTGGTAGGCAAGATCAAGGAGATCCGGCTGCGCACCTCCACGCTCCTCACCAGGGACGGAACGATCCTGATCATCCCCAACCACAAGTTTATCAACGAGAATGTCATCAACTGGAGCCACAACCTGCAGCCGACCCGGTTCCGGGTTCAGGTAGGGGTCTCCTATGGCTCAGATGAAATACAGGTACGGGATATCCTGTACAAGTGTATCGCCGAACATCCCGAGGTGATCAACGACCAGCCGGAGATCAAACCGATCGTGCGGATCATCGATTTCGGCGACAGCGCCGTCGTATTCGAGATCCTTTTCTGGAGCCACAACATGTTCTGGATCGAGAACATCAAGAGCGATATCCGCTTCATGATCCGGGAAAAGTTCCGTGAAAACGGGATCGTGATACCGTTCCCGCAGAGGGACGTGCATATGAAATAATTGCACATTTATTGCCAATTATTGCCATTTATAGATGTGCAATCCATGAGCAATTCATGCGCAATCTATGAGCAATTCATGCGCAATTCATGGCAATTCTTTCAGCCTCTCTTCCAGCACCCTGATCCTCGCCTCCGCATCGGCTTTCTTCTTCCGTTCCACATCAACCACGCCGGGTGGGGCGTTATTGACAAACCGTTCGTTGTTCAGTTTTTTCTCCACTGATGCCAGGAATCCGCGGGTATATGCCAGTTCTTCCTGCAGTTTGCGAAGCTCCTCTTCCCGATCCACCTGCTCGGTGAGGGGCATATAGAACTCGGTGGTCCGAACCACAAATGAAACTGCGCCGGCCTGCTTCTCATCCACATAAGTCAGCTCATCGATCCCGCAGAGCTTCATCACTACCTCATCAAAGGAAACATCCACCGGCTCATTATTGTTCTTTTTGATCAATAGCCTGATTCTATCCTTCTGCGGGATGTTCTTCTCTTTCCTAACCGTCCGGATGGCCGTGACAACCTCCTTCGCAAAATCAAATGATTTCAGTAATCCGGAATCCGGGAGAGACCCCTCCCCAGAAAGGGAGGGGGAAAAGCCCCCTTCAGGGGGTTTGGGGGTACGATCCGGGATCGAAGAAATCATAATCGAATCCCCAACTTTTCGGTCAGCCAATAACTGCCATACCTCTTCTGTAATAAAGGGGAGGAACGGATGGAGCAGCCGCGTCAGTTCATCAAAAAACCGGATGGTTCTCCGGTACGTAACCGGGTCGATGGGCTGCCGGAAGCCTGGTTTGATCATCTCCAGGTACCACGAGCAGAAATCGTCCCAGAAGAGCTTATAGATCGCCATCAGTGCTTCCGATAACCGGTAATCTTCCTGCAGTTCCCCGATCTCCTGTAAGGCTAGTGCAAACCGGCTTTCAAACCAGGCAACTGATACCTGGCTGGCCTGTGTCTGGCCGAGGGCCTCCTCCACCTGCCACCCTTTCACCAGCCGGAAGGCATTCCAGATCTTGTTGCAGAAGTTCCTCCCCTGTTCAATCAGCGATTCATCAAACAGAAGGTCGTTTCCGGCCGGAGAGCAGAGCAACATTCCCATCCGTACGGCATCGGCGCCGTATTGATCGATCAGCTGGAGCGGCTCGGGTGAATTCCCCAGCGACTTGGACATTTTCCGCCCAAGTTTATCCCGTACGATACCGGTAAAATAGACGTTGTGAAAGGGTATTTCCCGGCGGTACTCCAGTCCGGCCATGATCATCCGGGCCACCCAGAAGAAGATGATCTCCGGGGCGGTGACCAGGTCGTTGGTCGGATAGAAATAACAGATATCCGGATTATCCGGCTTCCGGATGCCGTCGAACACCGAGATCGGCCAGAGCCAGCTCGAGAACCAGGTGTCCATCACGTCGGGATCCTGGGTGAGATCGTGACTGGTGACTGGTGACTGGTGACTGGTGACTGGTGACTGTGAGGACAAGGTATTATTTGAACTTTGAACCTTGAACTTTGAATCTATTTTTTCGAGCGCCTCTTCCCTTGTTTTCGCCACCACCACCGTCCCGTCGGGCAGGTACCAGGCGGGAATCCGGTGTCCCCACCAG
>QYQJ01000036.1 GCA_007280875.1 Bacteroidota bacterium | reverse complement strand
TAATTGAAATAGAAATTCACATAAATTTATTCGTCATGAAAACGAAAATTTACACACGCGTTCTGATGGTCATGATTATCATGCTGTTTTCCTATTTAGGATTTGCTACCGACCGGTTGGTTCCTTCCGTCTATGGAACGATTCAAGCCGCAATTGACGCATCAATTGCCGGAGATAGAGTTGTGGTCTCAAACGGAACCTATGTAGAGGATTTATCCATACCGGTTGGTTTGTCGAACCTTGAGATTTTCGGTGAAGGGAGTGGTACCATAATTAAAGGCGTACTCGATGTCGCGGTTGGAAGCTACCCGCTTGCCGTTCCAAACATTGAAATTCTTGCTAGTGGTGTCAAGATCCATGACTTTACCATTGAAGGGCCGGACTGGGCACTTGGCCGCTACGTCAGTGGCATGGTCATAGGAGCAACAAATGTCGAGATTTATGGCAATGCATTCAAGGTGACATCAACGGATCAGTTGTATGTAAATTACGAATTATCGCAAGGTATCCAGACAATTTTAGGGGTGGATATTTCAGGATTAAAAATCCACGATAATACTTTTTCAGATTTGGTTGCGAAACCAATAGGATATGACGGTATTTATGTGAATCTTGATCCTGGGACCCTAGGGACTTATGTCGAGATATATAATAATAGCTTTACTGGAAATATTTATCGGGCCATTCTTACTGAGCGATCTAAAACAACCATTAATGCTAATAGTGTAGTTAATGATCTGGCACCTTGGGATGGTACTAGCGGCGGGTGGCAGGGTATCAATGTCGGAGGTACTAACGCGGGAAGTGTTACCGATGTTTCTGTCACCAATAACACCGTGAAAGGATCTGGGGTTGGTAAGGGATTTTTATATGGACTTAAGTTTGGTTATACCGGTACCTCATTCTCAAATGTAACCGCAACAAATAACTTCATTAATATAAATACAAATGGTGTAAGGGTTTTTTCTGGGGCAAGTGGAATTAATATTACTAATAATGATCTCTCGGAAAATACTGTGGCTGTTCTTAATGAAACATTAACTGCCGTGACTGCCAACTGCAACTGGTGGGGTACCTTGGGATTTAATGTGACCCCGTTGGTCTCTGGCAATGTCACCCATGATACCTGGCTTGAAAACGGGACCGATGCAAATCCCGGAACTCCAGGCTTCCAACCTGCAGGATCTTGTATACCTACAAGTACAATCTGTGTCACTCCAACTCACTACAATTTCGGGGTTACACCGGCAACAGGCTGGACCACCCATTCGGAAACGTTGATTTCTAATTCTTGTGCTGTATACAAACTGAGTTGTACCGCCGGGCAGGAATATACGTTCAAAACAGGTTGTGATAATGGAGCTACAGCAAACTTCGACACTCACCTGGAGCTGTTTAATGATCTCGGAACATCTGTATCAACTAATGATGACGGATGTGAGCAGTATCGTTCGAAACTTACCTGGACAGCCACAGCAACGGCTGTTTACTATATTAAGGTGCGTGGATACAACAGCACGAAATTCGGGGATTATACGGTTGCATACAAATATGCTGCTTCATCTGTGGGGTGCAAAACTCCCCCGGCATATGATGAGGATATTACTCCCGGAGCCACCTGGGCGACAAAAATCGCTACCCTTGCAAGTGAACAATGCAAGGTATACAGAATGACGGTCGCTACCGGTACCCAATATACCTTCCAGACCGGATGTTCGGGTGGTGGAGCTACAGCCACATTTGACACCTATCTGGAATTATATAATGCAACGGGCGTGAAGATCACTGGCAACGACGACGGATGTGAAGAGGGGCGCTCCAAGATCATCTACACAGGTACTTACAACGGCCTTGCATACCTGAAGGTGCGTGGCTACAACAGTTCCAGTACCGGAACATACACACTGGCATACATTACGGGAACTGCTTATACAGGGTGCAAGGTTCCTCCTTTATATGATTACCAAATTACCCCTGCTGATGGTGCATGGACTACGACTGCTTCCAGAACCATTAATCCTGCTGAATGCCATATATATGAAGTAACCCTGGCTGCGGCAACATCCTATACATTCAAAACAGGTTGTAATGGTGGCGCAGGTGGTGATAACGCGACAGCCAATTTTGACACCTTCCTGGAATTGTACAACTCCACGGGAACCTTCCTCCAATCCAATGATGATGGATGTGAAAACGGACGTTCGAAGATCACCTATACGGCAACCGGTGTCGGCACCGTATACCTGAAAGTGCGTGGGTACAATCTGGAAAGTACCGGCAACTATGCCCTGGCCTACATGCGTGGCGCCGGAGCCGTACCTTGTCCTACTCCGCCGGCTTACACTACCGGTGCTACAATTACTCCCGGCACCTCATGGGCAACAACAACTTCTACTACAATTACTACCGATGCATGTTACGTGTATCAAGTTCGGGGTCTCACTTCTGGAAATACATACACCTTCAAGACGGGTTGTGGCACTGGAGGAACAGACCTTGCCACTGCCGATTTTGACACCTTCCTGGAGTTGTATAACACCACAGGTGTATGGATCAAACAGGATGATGATGGCTGTGAAAACGGACGTTCAAAAATAACCTGGACTGCCACCTACGGCACGGGACTGGAAGGAGATGTAGCCTACCTGAAGGTACGGGGATATAATTCGGCAAGTACTGGAGCGTATCGTTTAGCTTACGCAGAAGGAGCATCTGCCGTAGCTTGTATGACTCCGCCGGCATACAATACCGGTGCTGAGATTACTCCAACCAGCGGTGCTTGGCAGCCAGATCACCAAACAATTGCGACTAATGCATGTTACGTTTATAAAGTGACGCTAAATGCTGCAAGTACATATACCTTCAAGACGGGTTGCGGAGATGGGACTACAAGCACCGACTTCGACACCTGGCTGGATTTGTATAACGCCACAGGTACCTGGCTCCAGTCCAATGATGATGGCTGTGAAAGCGGAAGGTCGAAAATCACTTATACCTATGCGGGAGCCACTCCCGCTACTGTATACTTGAAAGTTCGGGGATATAACTGGGTTGGAGGAACCTATTACATGGTGTATAGATATGGTACTGAAGCCGTGACTTGTTTAGCTCCGCCATTATACAATGAAGAAATTCTTGCTCCCACCACCAGTTGGCAGTCGCCGCTAGAATCTGGTGTAATCACTTCTGAATCATGTAGAGTTTATAAAGTGCATGTTGAGAATGGAGAGGTATACACCTTCAAGACGGGCTGTAATGATGCCGCCACGGCCAGTTTTGATACCTTCCTGGAGTTATATAATGCCACCGGTGTATGGATCACCCAAAATGATGACGGCTGTGAAGATGGACGTTCGAAAATCACCTGGACAGCTACCTATACCGGATGGGCTTATCTGAAAGTCCGGGGATATAATACTTCGAGTGTTGGGACTTTTACGCTCGAATATGCTAAAGGAACCGGAGCCGTGGATTGTCTGACTCCTCCGTTATACAATGAAGAGCTAAATTTCACCCAGATGTCCTGGGCAACCAAAGCGGGTTCCATCGCCAGCGGGGAGTGTATGGTATATAAAGTGGACTCGATAAAAACGGGCGTGGTATATACGTTCAAGACCGGCTGCGGAAATAGCGCTACAGCCAGCTTTGACACCTACCTGCAGTTGTACAATGCTTCGGGTGCTTCGCTTGCTTACAATGATGATGGCTGTGAAGAGGGTCGTTCCACTCTTACCTGGACGGGAACCTATGGAACAGGAACCACTTCTGACCTGGCTTACCTGAAGGTACGCGGGTATAATGCTGATGAATTCGGATCCTTTACACTTGCTTCTAACTATGTAGGTGCTAAAGAGTTAACTTTGACTTCAGGAGAGGTTCAATCTCCGGAGCAAAGGGTGAAGGTCTATCCCAACCCTGCTGATCAGCTATTTACCATTGTCTCCCAGGCGCCATTGACGTTCGCACGGATCACCCTCAGCGAGCTCACCGGACGATTGGTCCGTACCTGGAACATGGAATCTCCTGCCTCAACGTATCAGATTCCCAGTACGGATTTTGCTCCCGGGATCTATGTCCTCTCCGTCGAGACTTCTGAAGGATGGATCCGGAAGAAGGTGAGTATTATCAGGTAACAGCAGGATTCTGCTAAGCCGAAAGAGGCTGTCTCAAAAATGAGGCAGCCTTTTTTTATGCCCTCAGGCCCCTGATGTCTCTTAGGACACGCGGGCGGGCCTCGCTACTGCCTCCACCCTTTCAATTACGAATTACGAATTAAGAGTTACGAATTATTTGTTGTCGGTTGTGGGTTGTCTGTTGTCAGTTGTTGGTTTTATGCATACTGCCAACTGACCACTGCCAACTGATAAGGTTGCTCAGGCAGCAGCGAAAAACTCCATTCTGAACTACTTTCCGAAGTCATGTCCCTCGTAAGTGTATCCTGTTAACCGGTAAGTGTATTCAATTATCGGGTAAGTGTGTAGGAAACACAAAATTACCAACAAAAAGCCCTGTTTATCAATAGTTTAGTGAAAATGCACCGGACAACGTCACACTTGCACGGGAAACGGTCACACTTACTTGTCATTTGGTTACATTTACAAGATAAGTTGCAATACATTAACATATCTTGAATAATTGACCTATATTTGTCGTGTTGATTTTTCCGTATTGATATTATCAGAATATCAAAATATTAATAAATAGAAAAAATCAACCGTGTCTTATTATAGTATATATATTAAGTATGGTTTTACATAACAATTACATTATGAAATCAAAAATCTACGTACGCGCATGGATGGTCATGATCATCCTGCTGCTTTCCAGTTTTAGTTTTGCAACCGACCGTTATGTCAGTACAACCGGTAGCGATGGGAACGCTGGCACCTCAGGAAGCCCCTGGCGCCATATTCAATATGCCATCGGAGCTGCTATTTCCGGTGATAAAATTCACGTAGCTGCTGGGACCTACACCCAGGACCTATCGATCCCCTCGGGCAAAACGCTGGAGCTGATTGGCGAAGGTGCAGGATATACTTCCATAATTGAAGGAGTCACTAGGATGCTCTCCAGCGGATTCCCAGCAGCAGGTCCAAATATTGATATTTTAGCAACCGGAACTAAAATACATGGATTCAAAATTAAGAATCCTGCCTGGGTCGCAGGTTTTTATAGCAGCGGGATGATAATAGGGGCTACCAATGTTGAAATCTATGATAATGTCTTTAAAGTAGCGGGTTCTCCTGATTTAAATGATATTTCTACGGGTTTACAGACCTATTTTAATGTCGACATATCTGGTTTGAATATTCACGACAATTCGTTTAATCATATTGCAACGAGTGCTCGTGGATATGAAGCAATCTATATAAATAAAAATGGTGGAGCAGGAACAATTACAATTAATAACAACTTTTTCAGCGGAGATATTTTCAGAGCAATTTCTACTGAAGCTTCAAACACAACAATTAGTAATAACTCCATCACTACTGACTTGGCATCATCTATTAATTCACTCCATCAGGGAATCAATGTTAATTGGGCAGCGCCGGGTGTAGGTACAGTAGCGACAGTTACCATAAGTGGAAATACCATTACAGGTAGTGGATCTAATGGTTTTAATTCTGGAATAGTTGTGGGACGCAATGGAAATACTAATATATTTACTGGAATATCTGTGACCAACAATTTTGTTTATGGGAATGATATTGGCATTCTAATATCTGAAGATGCTGGGCAGGTTACAGTCAGTAATAATAGTGTTCATACGAACAGTACGTTCTGTTTAAAAAACGAGGATGCTGGCACCGTGGTTGCCAACTGCAACTGGTGGGGGACCTTGGGATTCAATGTCGCCAGTTTGGTTTCGGGCAATGTCACACATACTACCTACCTCGAGAACGGAACCGATAATTCCGGCAATCCGGGCTTCCAGCCTGCCGCCTCCTGTGGAAGTGTGATCTGTTCCACTCTGCCCAATTACAATTTCACAGTCACGCCTGCACTGAACACCTGGACGGCCCATTCGGAGACCTTGATATCCAATTCCTGTGCCGTATACAAACTCAATTGTACCAGTGGCATGGAGTACACCTTCAAGACCGGATGCGGAAATGGCGCCACGGCCAATTTTGATACATATATGGAGTTGTTTAATGCGGCCGGGACCTCCCTTTCGACCAACGATGACGGATGCGAACAATACCGCTCGAAACTTACCTGGACAGCCACAGCAACGGCTGTTTACTATATTAAAGTGCGTGGATACAACAGCACGAAATTCGGGGATTATACAGTTGCATACAAATATTCTACTTCATCTGTGGGGTGCAAGACCCCCCCGGCATATGATGAGGATATCACTCCGACGAGTACCTGGGCGACAAAAAGCGCTACTCTTGCCAGTGATCAGTGTAAGGTATATAGATTGACAGTCGCTATCGGTACCCAATATACCTTCCAGACCGGATGTTCGGGTGGTGGCGCTACAGCTACATTTGATACCTACCTGGAATTATATAACGCAACAGGCGTGAAGATCACTGGCAACGACGACGGGTGTGAAGAGGGACGCTCCAAGATCATCTACACAGGTACTTACAACGGCCTTGCATACTTGAAGGTGCGTGGCTACAACAGTTCCAGTACCGGAACATACACACTGGCATACATTACGGGAACTGCCTATACAGGGTGCAAGGTTCCTCCTTTATATGATTACCAAATTACTCCTGCTGATGGTGCATGGAATACTACTGATTCCAGAACCATTAATCCTGCTGAATGTCATGTGTATGAAGTAACCCTGGCTGCGGCAACATCTTATACATTCAAAACAGGTTGTGATGGTGGCGTAGCCGGCGATGACGCGACTGCCAGTTTTGACACCTTCCTGGAACTGTATAACTCTACGTCAACCCTCCTTCAATCCAATGATGATGGTTGTGAAAACGGACGTTCAAAAATCACCTATACGGCAACCGCTCCCGGCACCGTATACCTGAAAGTGCGTGGGTACAATCTGGAAAGTACCGGCAACTATGCTCTGGCCTATATGCGTGGCGCCGGAGCCGTGACTTGTCCCACTCCGCCGGCTTACACTACCGGTGCTACAATTACTCCAACCACCTCATGGCAGACAACTGGTTCTACCGCAATTACAACCGATGCGTGTTACGTGTACAGTGTCACTCTCGATGCTGCAGATACATACACTTTCAAGACGGGCTGCGATGGTGGTGAGGCCGGCGATGACGCTACGGCCACTTTTGACACATTTCTGGAGTTGTATAACGCCGCCGGAGTATGGATTAAGCAAGATGATGATGGCTGTGAAGATGGACGTTCAAAAATTACCTATACCTCAACCGGGACCACCACGGTTTACCTGAAAGTCAGGGGGTATAATTCGGCAAGTACCGGGACCTATGCCCTGGCTTACGCAAAAGGGACAGCCGCTGTGGCTTGTATGACCCCGCCTGCATTCAATGCAACCCTTTCTCCTAACAACACTGATTGGCAGAAAGTTACCGGGACAATTGCAGCAAATGCATGCTATGTGTATAAAATAACGCTGGTCAGTGGAGAAATATACACTTTCAAAACGGGTTGTGGAGATGGCGCTACTGGCACCACCTTTGACACCTGGCTTGATTTGTATAACGCCGCAGGTACCTGGCTCCAGTCCAATGATGATGGCTGCGAAAGCGGACGTTCAAAAATTACCTATACAGCTCCCGGTGATGTGGTTGTCTACCTGAAAGTACGGGGATATAATTGGGCTGGAGGAACCTATGATCTGGTATACAGATATGGTACGGCCGCTGTGACTTGTTTGACCCCGCCGTTATCCAATGAAACACTTGTTGATCCTGCCACCAGCTGGCAGTCGCCGGTAGAATCTGGTGTAATCACTTCTGAATCATGTAGAGTTTATAAAGTGCATGTTGAGAATGGAGAGGTATATACCTTCAAGACGGGCTGTAATGATGCCGCCACGGCCAGTTTTGATACCTTCCTGGAGTTATATAATGCCACCGGTGTATGGATCACCCAAAATGATGACGGCTGTGAAGATGGACGTTCGAAAATCACCTGGATAGCTACCTATACCGGATGGGCTTATCTGAAAGTCCGGGGATATAATACTTCGAGTGTTGGAACTTTTACACTTAAATATGCTAAAGGTACCGGAGCCGTGGACTGTCTGACCCCGCCATTATTCAATGAAGAACTTAATTTTACTCAGATGTCCTGGGCCACCATAGATGGTACCATTGCAAGCGGTGAATGCATTGTCTATAAAGTGGATTCAATTAAAACAGGTGTGGTTTATACCTTCAAGACGGGTTGCGGGAATGGAGCAACGGCCAATTTTGACACCTACCTGCAGTTATACAATGCTTCGGGTTCTTCTCTCGCCTACAATGATGATAGCTGTGAAGAGGGTCGTTCCACTCTTACCTGGACGGGAACCTACGGTTCAGGATCGACCACTGATATAGCTTTCCTGAAGGTACGCGGATATAGTACAGATGATGCCGGAGACTTTACACTGGCAAGTAACTATGTAGGTGTGAAGGAGGTGTTGACTACCGGAGAGAATCAATTTCCCGAAAACAGGGTCAAGGTTTATCCAAACCCTGCCAATCAGTTATTTACCATTGTTTCTCAGGAGCCACTGACGTTCACACGGATTGCCCTCAGCGAGTTGACCGGACGATTGGTCCGTAACTGGAACATGGAATCTTCTGCTTCAATTTACCAAATTAACAGTAATGATTTCGCTCCCGGAATCTATATTCTTTCCATCGAGACATCGGAAGGATGGATCCGGAAGAAAGTAAGTATTATCAGGTAACAACCAGGCGCATCTGACACTCATTTTGTGATTGGTACAAGAAAAGGGTTGGCAATATTTTAAGCCAACCCTTTGTTCTTAACGGAATATGGTTTAATTTAGATCGTTGAAAATCCCCGTTTCATTAAAACATACATTTTTTTCACCATGAAACTATCCAACACAGTTACTTTGCTTGCGGTTCTGATCACTATGACAGCTCTGCTAACCTATATTTCCTGCAGTAAGACGGAACCAATCACCCAGATTCCTACCGTAACCACGGGTCTCATCTCCGCCATTACCCAGACTTCGGCCATCGCAGGCGGGAATGTCACCTCCGCGGGTGGATCAGCAGTAACAGCCAGGGGCGTTTGCTGGAGCACCAATCCCGGTCCGACCACGGCTTCCGGTAAAACGTCTGACAGCACGGGGACGGGTGTATTCATCAGTACCCTGACCGGATTAACGCCCAACACCACCTATTATATGCGTGCCTATGCCACCAACAGCAAGGGAACAGGCTACGGGAATGAAAAAACGTTTTCCACCCTGCCGGAGACTCCGGGAACGGTGAGCGATATTGACGGAAATGTGTACCATACCGTGGCCATCGGTTCCCAGGTGTGGCTGAAGGAAAACCTGAAGGTAACCCGGTATCGCAAAGGAGAAACAGTCTATTTCGTTTCGGGCGACTCGGAATGGAGCACAATGGAAAAAGGAGCTTATTGCAACTACGATAAAAATCCAACTCACGGGGAAACCTATGGCCATTTGTACAATTGGTATGCAGCCTCTGGTTTAGAGGGAATTTGTCCGGAAGGCTGGCATGTTCCCACCGATACGGAATGGCAGGAACTGATCGATTTCCTGGGAGGAGATGCTACAGCAGGCGGAAAGCTGAAAGCGACCGGAACTCTCGAAGATGGTAACGGATTATGGTCAAAACCAAACGATAAGGCTACGAATGAAAGTGGTTTCTCAGCAATTCCCGGAGGATACCGTAATACCAATGGCAGTTTTTCACAACTCTCTTACAACGCACGTTTCTGGTCATCCTCTGAAAACCTTACCAATGCCTGGTATCGCGATTTGAGTTATAAATATGGAGATGTTGAAAGGAATTCAGGCACAAAAACAGACGGCTATTCCATCCGCTGTATCAAGGATAAGTAAGACTCAGTTGGCAGTTGGCAGCTGACAATTCTTAATTCTTAATTCCTCATTCTTAATTGAATTGGTGATCCAGGAAGGATTCGAACCTTCGACCCACAGCTTAGAAGGCTGTTGCTCTATCCCCTGAGCTACTGGACCCTTTAGTAAGGCTGTAAAGGTACTATTTTTTACTTTTCTGCCGGTTTTTCCCCGCCGGCTTCCGGTTTTACCACCATTTCCAACCCGGTTACGGGTACGGTTACCCGGAGAATTTCCACACTTACCGGGCCCCTGACAACACATACTAAAAAACAGCTAACTTACAGAAAATCAGTGAGAAACGACAGTTTTTTGACGTATATTTGTAGGGTAAAAATCTTGCGTCATGAAAACACGGACAGTTCTTTTTATCGTATCGCTTCTTGCGATTGTCTCTTGCCGGAAGGATCCATTTACGGAACCGAAAAGTCCAGGCAAATCTATCGTCGACCTGCAGGTGCCGGATCAATTCGACTGGCGTATGAGTCAGACCTACCTGTTTCATGTTACCGGACCCGCCGGTGAGGTGATTAAAATCACCACGGCCGACGGATCAACCCTGTTGCATAAAAGCATCATCCCCGCGGGCACCAAACAAACGGATGTGGACCTGTCGCTGCCGTCGATGCTCCATGAGGTTCTGGTCAATGGCCAGCCTGTTACTTTATCAGGTTCCCGGTTGAACGTAACCTTACCTGGCACCAAAGAGTCGTTGCTCACCAATTATATATTGGATTTTAACGGCACCTCGGATTATGTGGAGGTGGGGGACCCCGCAGGGGGAGAACTGGACTTCGGGACGGGTGATTTTACGCTCGAGGCCTGGGTGAAAACCACCGACCGGTCGGCCGACACCTGGGCCCGGAAAATCGTCGGGAAGGGCACGTACTATGGAATCTACATCGACCCGGCGACCGGTGAAGTGAAGGGATACATTGATAACATTTCCACCCTTGGATCCGTCACAGCCATTGACGATGGGAACTGGCATCATGTGGCGTTCAAGCGGACCGGGACCACTATTAAGATATACATTGACGGCGTGGCCAAGCGTACTGAAACCCAGGCCGGATACGGAGCTAACCTGGGCGGATCTGATCCGTTTCACATCGGGGCCATGCAGATCGGAGCGAACCTGACATCCCGCTGGCATGGATCGATCGATGAAGTGCGTGTGTGGAACGTCGGACGAAGCAGCGCCGATATCGCAGCCAATTATAACAAACTGATCAATCCCTCCACCCCCAACCTGGTCAGCTACTGGAGGATGGACGAAGGGAGCGGAACTGTGGCTCATGATGGCACGGCTTCCGGTTTCGACGCCACCATCCACGGAGCTTCCTGGGCCCTCTTTTCCAACGGATGGGACAGTGACGGCGACGGGGTAACCGATCTTAACGACGACTACCCGATGGATGCCACGCGTGCATTCAACAACTTCATGCCTGCCGCAGATGAGGGAACGCTTGTTTTTGAAGATATCTGGCCATCGATGGGCGATTATGATTTCAACGACCTGGTGCTGGGGTACCGGTTTAAAACCGTGACCAATGCCTCCAACGAAGTGACGGAGATCATTGGCTCGTTCAAGGTGCGTGCCAACGGAGCCAGTATGCATAACGGATTTGGCTTTGCCTTGCAGGATGCTGCAGCCGGTATCCTGAGCGGAATCACCGTATCGGGTTATTCGCTGACCCAGGGAATGATCACCCTCAATGGCACCACCCACCTGGAAGCAGGTCAGACCCATCCCGTAGTGATTCCTTTTGACGATACCTACGATCTGATGGAGGGAATTGCCAATACCATTACTGCAGGGACCAAACGACCCGTCGATTCCGTAATGATCACGATGTCGGTCACGGGAGGACCATTCACGGCAGCCAGTTTCTCACTGAATACGTGGAATCCGTTCCTGTTTATTGACCTGGACCGGGGCCGGGAGTTGCACCTGGTAAACAAACCTCCCACAGATCTGATGAATCCGTCTTATTTTGGAACCGGAGACGATGCCAGTAATCCGGCCGCCAGTTTCTTTTACAGAACCGCGACCAACCTTCCGTGGGGACTCGATTTTCCTGTGGCCTTTGAATACCCTGAAGAATACAACCAGATCAGCAGCGCCTACCTCCATTTTGAGGAATGGGCACAATCTGGCGGTCTCCTGTACACCGACTGGTATTCAAACACCAATGCCGGTTACCGCAACAGCTCGCTGATCTATCAGCCCTGAGTCCTGTTCCGGCCACTTTTTTATCAACACCCACTCGCCGCTTCCCAGGGAAATACTAATTTTGCTTCGTGTCCGAAGAGCAAAACCTGAACCTGAACGGCGAACATCCTGAACTGGAAACCGGTAAACTGGAAGAGGCGATCCACCTGGATGCCATGTACCAGACCTGGTTCCTGGATTACGCCTCCTATGTGATCCTGGAACGGGCAGTACCGGAGATCCTCGACGGACTAAAACCGGTCCAGCGGCGGCTTCTGCATGCCATGAAAGAGCTGGACGATGGCCGCTACAACAAGGTGGCCAACATCATCGGCCATACCATGAAATACCATCCCCACGGCGACGCCTCCATCGGGGACGCTTTGGTACAGCTGGGTCAGAAGGATCTGCTGATCGATACCCAGGGAAACTGGGGAAATATCCACACAGGCGACAGCGCCGCAGCACCCAGGTACATTGAAGCCCGGCTCTCCAGATTCGCCCTCGAGGTGGTGTTCAATCCCAAGACCACGGTGTGGAAATCCTCCTACGACGGCCGGAATAAAGAACCGGTCACCCTGCCGGTCAGGTTCCCCCTGCTTTTGGCCATGGGGGTGGAAGGGATCGCTGTGGGACTGGCCTCCAGGATCCTGCCGCACAATTTCAACGAGCTGATCGATGCCTCCGTGAAGTGCCTTCAGGGCAAGGAGTTTGAACTCTATCCGGATTTTCCGACAGGCGGACTGGCTGATGTGTCGAAATACAACGACGGGCTCCGCGGCGGAAAAGTACGGTTACGGGCAAAGATCGGCCAGATCGATAAAAAGACCCTGGTGATCTCCGAGATCCCTTACGGAACAACAACCGAGTCGATCATTGACTCGATCCTGACCGCCAACGACAAAGGGAAGATCAAGATCCGCAAGATCGACGACAATACGGCGAAGAACGTGGAGGTGCTGATTCACCTGGCTCCCGGCGTTTCGCCCGATACCACCATCGACGCCCTCTATGCCTTCACCCAGTGTGAAGTACCGATCTCCGGCAACTGCTGTGTCATTGAAAAAGGGAAGCCCCGTTTTGTGGGAGTCTCCGAGATTCTCCGGATCTCAGCCGACCATACCGTCAATTTGCTCAAAGATGAACTGGATATCCGGCTGGAAGAGCTGAACCAGCAGTTGCATTACGCCTCCATCGAAAAGATCTTCATCGAACACGAGGTCTATGAAGGGATCAGGAAATGCAAGACCGACGAAGAGATCGACAAAGCCATCCGGAAAGGGATGAAGCCGTTTGAAACGGAGTTCATTCGTCCGTTGAGCGAAGATGATATCAAACGACTCCGGAAGATCCCAATCGAACGGATCTCGAAGTTCAGTTCCGGCAAAGCTGATGAAGTGATTAACGGGATCAGGCTGGAGATGGAAGAGGTCGGTAACCACCTGGCTCATCTCACCGACTATGCCATCGACTATTTCCGCCAGATCCGGAAAAAATATGGAAAGGAGCGGGAACGCCGTACCGAACTCCGTAGTTTCGATACCATTGAAGCAGTGAAAGTCGCCGCGGCGAACCAGAAGCTTTACATCAACCGGGTAGAGGGTTTTGCCGGGACCTCCCTGCGGCGTGATGAATATGTATGCGACTGTTCCGACATTGACGACATCATTGTCTTTCGCCCTGACGGCACCTATATGGTAACCCGGGTAGCCGACAAGATCTTCATCGGACAGGATGTGATCCACATCCAGGTCTTCAATAAGAACGACACCCGCACCACCTATAACCTGATCTACCGGGACGGTAAGAACGGAAAGATCATGGCCAAACGATTCGCTGTTCCGGGTGTGACCCGTGATAAAGAATACTCCATGACCAAGGGGACTCCCGGATCCAAAGTGCTCTATTTTTCGGCTAACCCGAACGGAGAGGCTGAGGTGGTCAGGGTGGAACTGCGGCCTAAACCCCGGTTAAAGAGGACTTCTTTTGAGTTTGACTTCGCTGATCTGGCCATCAAGGGCAGAAGCTCGATGGGCAACACGCTGACCAAATATGCCGTGAAGAAGATCGAGATCCGGACGGAGGGCGTCTCCACCCTGGGCTCACTCAACATCTGGTACGACGATACCGTGATGCGGCTCAACACGGAAGAACGGGGAGCCCACCTGGGCGACTTTTCAGGAACCGACAAAATCATCACCTTTACCTGGTCGGGACAGTTCCGGTTCACCTCTTTCGATCTCTCCACCCATTTTGAGGAAGATCTCATCCGGATTGAGAAGTACGACCCGGAACGGATTTACAGCGTGATCTATCAGGATCCCGGCACCAGGCACTATTACATCAAACGGTTTATCCCGGAACCAACCGAGAAAAAACTCGAATTCATAGATCCCAGCGACCTCTTCATCTCCCTCACCGTGGATGCGCATCCGCAGCTTCAGATTCTCTTTGATATGAAGCAGAAGACCAAAGGGGCGGAAGAGGAGGTGGTCGATGTGACGGAATTCATCGGTATCAAAAGCTACAGGGCAAAAGGCAAACGGTTAACGACCTCCCCGGTGAAGAAGCTAAACTGGCTGGAAAAACAGGTCACGGGTCACCAGTCACCGGTCACGGAGGAGACGAAGGATGAGGAATCAGGGTCGGGGGTCGAGGGTCGAGGGTCGAAGAAGGAGGGAAGAGGGAAGAGGAATGTCATTGCGAGGAACGCAGTGACGAAGCAAGAAGAGGGACGAAGGACGAGGAATGTCATTGCGAGGAACGCAGTGACTAAGCAAGAAGAAGGAAGAAGGAAG
>QYQJ01000043.1 GCA_007280875.1 Bacteroidota bacterium | reverse complement strand
TTTTGAGGCGAGTTCTAACGTCCAGTACATGTGGTCTGCTTTTGAAATCGTGCAAAAGTATAAAAAATAAATTCAAAAACTCAAGCTAAAAATTCACCTTACTTTTTTCGGGGCCAGGGAATCTCTTCCCCGTGGAATTCCTTTCCCAGCCTTCGGGCCAGTACAAACAGGTAATCCGACAGCCGGTTCAGGTACCGGATAAGTACCGGATTTATGGCAGAGATATGGTGCAGGCGGATGACAGCCCGTTCGGCACGGCGGCATACCGTTCGAGCCACATGGCACTGCGAAACATGGGGATCTCCACCGGGGAGAATAAAAGAATCCAGCGGAGGCAGCTCGGCAGTCATCCGGTCGATCTCCTCTTCCAGAAGGGTGATCTCCGTCTCCGGTAAATCAGGTAATCCCTTTACCGGCTTATCCGGATCGGTGGCGATCATCGACTCTGCGATAAAGAGATTTTCCTGGATCCGGAGAAGGACCTCCCGGTAATTTCCCAGATCCAGGTGATCCCGGATCAGTCCGACAAATGCATTTAACTCATCCAGGGTTCCGTAAGCTTCCACCCGTTCATGGCTTTTCGGAACCCGGGTGCCGTTCAAAAGAGAGGTTTCTCCCAGATCACCACCTTTGGTGTATATTTTTGCTTTCTTCACGACAGATTATAACTTGATCCGCTTGGGACCAGCCTGTATGATCTCTTCCGGGCATCCGGTGGTAAACATTTTAAAATTTTCAATATACCGGGAAGCCAGTGCATCATATTTCATCCAGTATTCCTTTTTGTTTCCCCAGGCATTCTCCGGGTCCAGCACATCCGGGGGAACATTCGGGCAGGTCGTCGGAATGTCGAAGTTAAATAATTTATCCTTTCTGAATGTGACATTGTCCAGCTCCCCGTCCAGGACGGCATTAAGCATATTCCGGGTATGGCGGATACTGATCCGTTTTCCCACTCCAAATTTTCCGCCAACCCATCCGGTATTCACGAGCCACACTTTGGCACCATGTTTTTCAATCTTTTTCCGGAGCAGATCGGCATACAGATAGGGGTGGTGCACCATGAAGGGGGCTCCGAAACAGGCACTGAACGTGATTTCAGGTTCAATTCCCAGTCCTAGCTCGGTTCCTGCAATTTTAGAGGTATAGCCACTGATAAAATGGTAGATTGCCTGATTCATATCCAGCCTGGCAATAGGGGGCATGACCCCCTGGGCATCACAGGTGAGGAAAATGACGTTTTTGGGATGCGCTTTCACCATCTTTTCCGGGATGGAGTTCGGGATGAAATCCAGGGGATAGGAAGCGCGTGTATTCTCCGTGACCTGATCATCGTCCAGGTCGATTTTCCTGGAGGTCGGATCGAACACCACATTTTCGAGGATCGTGCCAAACCTCCGGGTACAGGCATAGATCTCCGGCTCGTTCTCGGCCGAAAGCCGGATCACTTTGGCGTAGCATCCTCCTTCAAAATTAAATACACTTTCGTCGCTCCAGCCATGCTCATCATCCCCGATCAGTTTTCGTTTGGGATCGGCTGAAAGCGTCGTTTTTCCGGTACCGCTTAACCCGAAGAACAGCGCTACATCATTTTTTTTGCCGACGTTGGCTGAACAATGCATCGACATGATATCCTGCAACGGCATCAGAAAGTTCATGATCGTAAAGATCGATTTCTTGACTTCCCCGCCATACTGGCTGTTCGCGACAATGGCGAGCTTTTTCGAAAAATCAATCACAATACCTGTTTCACTGTTGGTCCCATCAATCCGCGGATCCAGCTTAAACGAAGGGGAGGCGATGAGTGTAAAATCAGGAATGTGGGTTTTGTACTTTTCAAGGGTATTGATCGTCAGGAACATATTCCGGGCAAAGAGGCTCTGCCAGGCGGTGTCGGTAATGATCCGGATCGGCATCTGGTAATTCGGATCAGCTCCTACAAATACATCCTGCACAAACAGCTCCTCTCCCTGCAGAAAGGCCTGCAGCCGGTTGAAAATCCCTTCGAATTTTTCAGCGCTCAGGGGACGATTGTTTTTTCCCCAGTCGATTTTATCTTCAGTGCCGGGTTCCATAACGATATATTTTTCGTTAGCAGCCCGTGCAGTCCATTTCCCCGTATAAACCAGCAGGGGTCCTCCAAAGACGATTTTTCCCTCATTCCGGAATACAGATTCTTCATAAAGAGCAGATTCAGGAAGGTTCCAGTAGACCCGCTCGAGATGGACCAATCCGTGATTCTGTAATCCGAAAACGCTTTTTAAATCGGCAGCCTGCTTCTGGGCAGGGGTCTCAAATTTTAAGTATTTTGACATGGGTAATTCAATTTAATGTTCCAATGATAATCCTTATAACCAGTCGCGCGTCAGTTTCCGTTCGCCAATGAACAGCTCATTTGGCGAGTTCGGGTCAATAGCCCATTTGATCCGTTCGATTCCCTGGGTAATATCTTTGATCGATCCGCAGGTGGAGAGCCGCAAGTAACCGTCCAGCCCGAACTCAATTCCCGGAACGGTGATGACCCGCACTTTTTCCAGTAAGAAGTAAGCCAGTTTGGTGGAGTTCTTATCGTATACACTGAAGTCAACAAAGCAGTAAAATGTTCCATCCGGTTCATGCACCCGCAGGCCGGTGAAGGCGTGCAGTTGCTCCATCATTACCCTGGTGTTGTTTTCCAGGGTGGTACGCAGGCTTTCAACGCCCGACTGGATGCCATTGATTGCTCCGGCAGCGGCGGTCTGTAATATAACGGAAGGTCCTGATGTCTGATGGCTTTGAATGTTGGTCATCACTTCGATCAGCTTTTTGTTGGCTACCGCCCAGCCGATCCGGAACCCGGTCATGGCATATTGCTTGGAAACCCCGTTGATCAGGATGATCTTGGAATCCCCGAGGCTCCCCTTCAGGTATTTGAAGCAATTGGCAGCTTTTTTACCATGAAAGATCAGGCGGTGATAAATGTCGTCCATGATCAGGTAGATGCCCCGTTTTTCAGTGAATTCAACGATGTCGGCAATGAACTCCTCGGAGTAGACTGCTCCGGTCGGATTGTTCGGGCTGTTGATGATGATGGCTTTGGTGTAAGGACCACAAACCTGTTCAATATCCTGGAGACGGGGGTAGAAGGTGCCATCTTCGGGGTGGACGGGAACAGGCACAGCTCCGCACAGTTTCACCATTTCCGGGTAACTGACCCAATACGGGGCCGGGAATACCACTTCATCCTGTGGATCGAGAATGGCCTGGAGAGCCACCATGATGGACTGCTTGGCCCCTCCCGAAGCGATGACATTCTCGGGAGTCACCAGGCGTCCGTAATGGTCCACCGTATAGCGGATAATGGCTTGCTTGAGGGCCGGGATCCCATCGGCAGGTGTATACCGCACCTCCCCTGAATTCAACAGACTGGCAGCCGCCAGAATGGCATCCAGGGGAGCTTTGCTTTTTGGTTCACCGATTCCCAGGTGAATGACTGGTTCCCCTTTGGCCCTAAGGATGGCAGCTGTTTCGTTCAGCTTAAGCGTGACCGATTCCGCAACTGATCTTCCGATAATACTGAAACTCATACTCTTTGATCTTTAGATAATGGATATTAGGAGTGTAATGTAATTTTTGAAAAAGGGCAAAGATAGATAAATTTTTCTTACTCCGACAAGAAAAATCAAACCACTTGTGAAAAAATTCACAAAAAGAGATACAGATGAAAAAAAAAGTTGTATATTGCATTACTTTATACGACAATGCTATGAAACATCAGAATTTATGGGCAGTATTCCTCTTGCTGTTCGTTACAGGGTGTACCAGACCTACATCGGAAGTATCTACACCACTATCGGAGCACCAGGGTGCGGTCAGGATTACCGGTGCCTATGCACTCTATCCATTGGTATCTCTCTGGGTTACGGAGTACCAGAAAAACCATCCTGAAATACTCTTCGAGATCGTTGCCAGGGGTTCCGGATCCGTGTGGAGGGATCTGGATGAAAATCGCATTGATCTGGCGATGGTCTCGAGTGAAAACCTCCCGATCTCTGATTCCCTCCTCTGGGTAACTCCCGTAGCCCGTCTCGGTGTGGTGGTGGTCACCAGCTCCGCCAATCCCTATCTCACCGGGATCCGCAGCCGGGGCTTAACGCGGGGTGAACTGGCGATGGCTTTTACCGGTCCATCCGGTCAGTCATGGGGAGGTTTGTTCGGGAAACCGGATAGCGATCCGGTCCATACGTATATCCGGGTTGATTCTGCCGGAGCAACAGATCAGCTGGCAAGATTTCTCTGGCAGACCCCTGCCGATTTTAAAGGGAAGGGTGTGGATGGGGAAGATGCCATGCTGGATGCCGTCATGCAGGATCCTTTGGCCCTGGGGTATTGCAATTTCATCTATGCCTTTGATCCCCAAACCATGCAATTCCGGGATGGGATAGCTATCATTCCGCTCAATCCGGAACAAAAGGGACGGGGAATCGACTCATTCTACGACAGTGTTCCCTGGCTGCAGCGGGCCATGTGGTCGGGTAAATACCCATCCGGTTTGATCCGGAATCTTTACCTGGTCAGTAAGGAAAAACCTTCAACCACTGAAGAGGTTAATTTTTTACAATGGATATTGACGGATGGGCAGCGTCTAATTGCCGGGGCAGGGTACATTGAAGTTCCTTCAAGGGAGATCCGGTGCCGGCTGGAATCACTATCGCGGTAATACCGATAAGTTTTGTAGATTTGGCCTAAATTGCAGCTTATGGAATCGTTCCTGGTTGATCTTCTGAACATCTTTGTACTATCGGTTTTCCTTCTGGGAGTAATTCTTGTTGCCATCTGGTTTTATTTCCGGATCCGCCCGAAGCAAGTAACGGGGCTATCCGCTGCCAGGCCGGTTGAAGAACACGGGAAAGAGGTAATCATGACGTTGAAGCTGCAGGCTTGCGAACGGCTGATCCTGTTCCTGGAACGCATCACCCCCAACAACCTGATCCTGCGGATCCATGATCCGGATATGACCGCATCCCAGTTGCACGCTTCCCTGATCCGTACAGTCCGGGAGGAATTTGATTACAATCTTTCACAGCAGCTCTATGTTACGAAAACTACCTGGGAGAAGATCCGGAACGCCAAAGAGGAGACCATCTCCCAGCTTAACCGGGCTGCTTCAACCCTGAAAGAGGAGGGAACACCCCGTGATCTGGCTGCCGCTATTCTTCAGTTTTCTGTTGGCCAGGAGAGATCCCCCATTGCTGTGGCCATCGAAGCCATCAAACAGGAAATCATATGATGCTTTCCATCCAACCGGCCTTCCGGCTTATCCTTTTAGTTACCAGCCTATTAATCTCCTGCACCTTCCTTTCCTGCAGGAAGTGCCGGGAGTGTACCGCTACATCCTGGGATGGATACGAGATCGCTGTGAAGAAGCAATGTGTCTCCGTTAGCGATGGATTCAAAGCCCTGGATGATTTTGAGGAGGATTTCAGGAAATTGTATTCAACCTATCTCGTAACCTGTCAGGATTAAGTATTCTTTCAATATTTTTTTGTAAACCAAAAACCATCTGATCCATTTCCTATGTTGTTGCATTTGAAGAGCGGTGTATTACCGCAATAAATGCGTCAAAACAGATTGATGACTGGGAAGCTGATTTCCGTGCCGAATATGCAGGCTATTATATCGTTTGCGAGGATAAGAAGTAGTACCCCCTTCCGGTTCACCTGATAAGGCCCGATGCTTTTTGCAACAGGGCCGGGATGCCGTCAGGATTCTTACCCCCTGCCGTGGCAATGTGTGGCTGACCGCCCCCGCCCCCGTCTATCTCTTTTGCCAGTTCCCGGATCAGGTTCCCGGCATGCAGGTTTTTCTGCTTGATCAGACCGTCGGAGATCGCAATGACCAGGTTCGCCTTTCCCTCCGATTCGGAGGCAAGGACCAGAAAGAGATCAGGAAATTCGGTTCGCAATTCAAAAGCAAGCCCTTTCATATCGTCCATACTCAGATCGACCTGTTTACTCAGGAAATGGAAATCACCCCACTTTTCGACCTGCTTGTTAAGCTCTTCTTTTAGGCGGGCCAGCTTAAGTTTTTCATATTCTCCTGCGGCTTTTTTCAACCGCAGGTTCTCTTCCTGTAAGTGTTCAATGCCACGCAGGATGTCTTTGGGATTTTTTAACAGTTCGCTCGCCTGATCCAGCAGATGTTCTTTCTCATACATATAAGCCTCGGCATGGGTGCCGGTAACTGCTTCGATCCTGCGGATGCCTGCTGCAATGGCTCCCTCCGATATGATCCGGAAGAGCCCGATCTGACCGGTTGATGGAACATGGGTCCCTCCGCAGAGTTCGGTAGAAAAATCCTCCCCAAACCGGATAATACGGACCTGGTCTCCATATTTTTCTCCGAAAAGAGCCACCGCTCCCAGTTCCTTTGCCCTGGTCATGGGAACTGCACGCTCCTCCTGTTGCGGGATATTTTCACGGATCCTGGCATTCACAAGCTGTTCTACCGCTTCGATCTGATCCTGTGTCATCCTGGAGAAATGGGTGAAATCAAACCGGAGCTTAGATTCATCCACTAACGATCCCTTTTGTTCCACATGGGATCCCAGAATGGTTCTGAGAGCAGCATGCAGCAGATGCGTGGCCGAATGGTTGTTAGCGGTCAGCAACCGCTTGCCGGGATCCACTTCTGCCAGGATGGCTCCTGCAGGATCCGCAAAGATACACGGGGCGATATGGATGATCTGTTCATGCTCCCTGATGGTATCTGTGATCTCAATCCGTTCTGTCCCTTTCGTAAGCCATCCTCTGTCGCCCACCTGTCCGCCCGATTCCGCGTAAAATGGCGTGGTGGCAAGCACGATCTGGTACCGTTCACCGCCCTTCCCGGTGACCTTTCTGAACCGGGAAATCTCCGTTTCGGACTGCAGGGTGTCGTACCCCACAAACTCCGAGATGCCGGCATCTTCTTGTAACACAATCCAATCGGAAGTATTCTGTGTGGCTGCCCGGCGAGACCGCTCTTTTTGTTTGGCCATCTCCTGATGGAATCCTTCCATGTCGACACGCCATCCGATCTCCCTGGCCATCAATTCCGTAAGGTCGACAGGGAAGCCATAGGTGTCGTAC
>QYQJ01000122.1 GCA_007280875.1 Bacteroidota bacterium | reverse complement strand
GGGTGGATCTATAAGATCAAACCCTCTGACTGGAAAGCGGAAACCAGCTCCTGTTACCTGGCCGATGAAGCCACCAGCTGGGCTGTAAAAGAGCTGGAACGGTTCAAGGATTTCCTGGCTGTATCGATGAAAAAACATGCAACCGAGCCCTCCATGATCGTGTTGCAGGACGGAGGTGAATTACTCGACAACACCCTGGCCCACCTGCCGCCGGAGGTATGGAAGGATTTCCAGCAGGAATTCCTGGGTAAACCCTCCTGACGGAGATCACCATAGTAGGTGATCTGCTGCCATTTTTCGTATCTTAGGGGTTGAAATCAGCCCCTAAGGTACAAATAGACATCCCGAGCCATGACATTTTTCATCATAATGCCCCTATGAAAACCGACAGGATTTTAGCACTGAAAAGGTATCTTCGGCTACGGACATCGATTTATGGTCAGGTAATCTATGTGATCACGATCCTTTCCGTATTTCTGTTTGTCTCTTTTTGGGTGATCTTCAGATCGGTAAATGAAGAGTACATGAAAAATGTCGTTCAGCAGAGCGGCTTTAACATTGGTCTGCTGGTGGAAGGAGCCCTCTACCGTTCCATGCTTGAAAATGACAAGATAGCACTGCAAAGCACGCTGGATATCATCAATACGATGCCCGGGATCGAAGATGTAAATATGTACGACGCAAATGAGAACCTGGTCTATACCTCTTTTGCCGACGATACGATCGGACATAATAATCCAAACTGCAACCATTGCCATACCAACCTGAATGAGATGTTCCCCAGGGCGGATAAGTCGTACCGGATCATAGATATCGACAGTGAATGCAAGATGAGCAACAAGGAGGCCAGTACCAGGAAACTGATGATCAGGTCACCCATCCTGAATCAGCCATCCTGCTACCAGAGCTCCTGCCATGCTCATGCTGCCAGCGATGAGGTGCTGGGGTCCCTGATCATCCGCCTCCCCCTCGCGAACCTGGATGCAGCCCTCAGCAAATCACTCAGGGATTTCTCCATCCTGGCTACCCTGATGACCGCGTTACTGGTCTTTTTCCTGATCATTTTTACCAGGAGAAATATTAAAAGACCCCTGACGGCTATCATCAAAGCCAGTGAGGCTGTGACCAAAGGAGACCGGAATACCCGGCTGCCGATCCGGTCCAACGAACTGGACGATATGAAAATGGTATCCCACGCGTTCAACGACATGCTGGACAACCTGCAGGCGGCTTCCCTCGAGTTACGGAACTGGTCGCAGCAACTGGAATATAAGGTCCAGAAGAAGACCGAAGAGATCGGAGAGATTCAGGGGGAGCTGATCCATGTGGAGCGGATGGCCTCCCTGGGGAAACTGTCACTCTCTGTGGCTCACGAGATCAACAACCCACTCTCCGGCATTCTTACCTACTCGAAACTTGCCTACAAGCAGCTGAGCAACCGCGACATGGATCCGACGAAAATAGAGTCTGTGTTAAAGCACTTAAAGCTGATTGAAACGGAGACCAAACGGTGCGGGGATATCGTAAAAGGGTTGCTCGATTTCTCCAGAACTGATCACAACGACTTCAAACCAAGGCACCTGCATGAAATATTACGGGAGACTTATGATCTGATGTCCCATCCGATTAAAATTGCCAACATACACTTTATCAAGGACTTCGACGCCAATTCAGATCTGATTGATTGCAGTCCGAACCAGATCAAGCAGGCGTGTGTAGCCATCCTGGTTAATGCCTCTGAGGCGGTTCAGGAGAACGGAGAAATCATCCTGAGAACCTCCAATCCTGATCACCGGCACATCAAACTGGAGATCAATGATAACGGATTAGGTATCGCACCGGAAGACATTCCCCACATCCTGGAACCCTTCTTTACCACCAAACAGGGGGCCAGTGGCATTGGCCTGGGATTATCCATTGTTCATGGCATTGTACAGAGCCACCAGGGGCACATTGATGTAAGGTCTGAACCGGGGAAAGGAACGTCTATCGCAATCACATTACCACTGAATGGCACGAAAGGAGAAGGAAATGAACCTAGTTAATCAGACAGTTCGACTTACTGACCAGGGCACTTCGCTGATGGGAAGATTTCATAAATTCAGGTCATCCATTTATGGCCAGGTAGTCTATATCATCACAATTCTGGCAATATTTTTATTTGTATCCTTTGGCATCATTTTCAAAATGATCAACGAAGAGTATATGAAAAGCGTTATCCACCAGAGCGGGAATAACGTAGGACTACTCGTGGAGGGGGCACTTTATCAGCATATGCTGGAGAACGACAAAATGGCGCTGCAGAATATGCTGAATATTATTAACAAAATGCCGGGAATCAAAGATGTGAATATGTATGATGAGGAAGATAACCTGGTATATTCCTCTTTTTCGGCTGATGAAGCGGGACATAACAATCCCAACTGCAAGGATTGCCATTCGAATCTTAACATCCTTTTTCCCCGCAAGGAAAAGGGATTCCGTATCGTAGACATCAACAGTGAATGCAAGATGAATCAGAAAAAGGACAACTGCCGGCATCTGTTGATGAGGTCTCCGATCATGAACCAACCCTCCTGCTACGAAAGTTCCTGTCATGCGCACAAGCCAACCGATGAGGTACTCGGCTATTTTGTGATCAAGATCCCGCTGGAACGGCTGGATGCCGGGCTTGAAAAATCATACATACTTGCCACGCTTACGACCCTGATCCTGTTGTCGCTGATCATCTTTTTTGCACGAAGAAAGATCAAAAAGCCACTTACAGCCATCATCGAGGCCAGCGAATCGGTAGCCGGTGGCGATACCAGTACCAGGCTGGAGATCAGACCCGGTCAGCTCGACGATCTCCGGATGGTCTCCCTGGCTTTCAATAACATGCTTGATAAACTGCTGGCTGCGTCCAATGAACTGCAGAACTGGTCGCAGCAGCTTGAATACAAGGTTCAAAAAAAGACGGAAGAACTGGCAAAGGCCCAGCAGGAACTGATCCAGATTGAGAAGATCGCTTCGCTCGGCAAGTTATCCCTCTCCGTAGCGCATGAGATCAACAATCCATTATCGGGAATATTGATCTATACGAAACTGATCAATAAGCAGCTCATGAAGGAGGGGTGGGATACTGCCCGCAGGGAAGCGATCATCAAGCACCTGAAGTTTATCGAAACAGAGACGAAGCGCTGCGGCGGAATCGTAAAGGGATTACTTGATTTTTCCCGGAAAGATCAGGCCGACTTTGAGGTGCTTCCCCTTCATGATATCCTGCGCGAAACGTTTGAACTCATGTCGCATCCGATCAGCATCGCCGACATCTCCTTTATCAAGGATTTTACCGCTGGTTCAGACCTTATCTATTGTTGTCCCAACCAGATCAAGCAGGCCTGCGTTGCGATCCTGGTCAACGCCTATGAAGCGGTCACAGAGCACGGCGAGATCATCATGACAACGAGCAATCCCGATGAGGAACATATCATACTGGAAATCACTGACAACGGATCGGGGATTACCCCGGAGGATATCCCGCACGTATTTGAACCATTCTTTTCCACCAAGCAAAACACCAGTGGGATCGGACTTGGACTGGCGATCGTTCACGGCATCGTGCAAAGCCACCAGGGGAAAATCGATGTTCGGTCCAAACCCGGGGAAGGGACTACCATATCCATTACCTTCCCGCTATCAAAGAACAAAGGAGAATAATACATGGCAAAGAACATTTCATTGCTGATCGTTGACGATGAAGAATCGGTAAGGGATTCATTGTTCAACTGGTTTATTGAAGACGGGTACCGTGTTGAATGTGCCGAAAGTGCCAAAAAGGCCCTGTCTATTCTGGAAAAAGAGGATTTCGACATCATCCTGGCCGATATTAAAATGCCCGGGATGGATGGGTTGGAGATGCTCAGGAGGATCAAGTCTCTGAAAAGCGATGCCGTTGTCATCGTGATGACTGCTTTCGCTACCGTCGACACCGCAGTTCAGGCTCTGAAAGACGGGGCATTCGATTATGTGACCAAGCCATTTGATCCCGACGATCTTCCCATTTGATCCGGAATGCCTCCAAACAGATCCTGCTGGCTGAAGAGAATGAAGCACTCAAGGAGAAGGTGGTCTCTCTCGAGAATGTGGAGGACATGATTGGCCGCAGCAAGGCGATGGTGAAGGTACTGAAGCAGGTGGAACATGTGGCACAGTCCGACTCATCCGTCATCATCACCGGCGAGAGTGGAACGGGAAAAGAGCTGATCGCCAAAGCGATCCACTCCAATTCACAGCGCAAATTTTTCCCGCTGGTGAGTGTCCATTGCGGAGCACTGACAGAAAGTTTACTCGAGAGTGAACTATTCGGGCATGAAAAAGGAGCCTTTACCGGTGCCATGTACAACCGAAAGGGACGGTTTGAAATGGCGGACGGCGGTACGATCTTCCTGGATGAAATTGCTACCATTTCGCCCAAGATGCAGGTGGAATTACTGCGTGTCCTGGAATCCAAGAGTTTTGTGCGCGTGGGAGGGAATAAGGAGATCCGGTCCGACTTCCGGGTCATCTGTGCGACCAACCGGGATCTGAAGAGCATGGTGGAAAACGGGACCTTCCGCGAAGATCTCTATTACCGGCTCAATGTGGTGAACATTCACGTTCCCCCCCTGCGTGAACGGATCGAAGATACCCCTCTCCTGGTGGATTATTTCATCAAGAAATACTGTTTGTCCATGAACAGGCCTCCCGTAGCGATCGATTCCTCGGCCTTGAAACGATTGCAGGAATTTGACTTTCCGGGGAATGTCCGTGAACTTGAGAACATGATTGAACGGGCTATCGTCATAGGGAATGGCAAGGAGATCCGGATGAAGGATCTTCCGATGGGCAAGGATGTGATCGATACATCGATCGAAAGCCTGGAGGATCATGAAAAAGTCCACGTTCAGCAGATCCTCCAGAAGTACAACTGGAACATCTCCCGTGCAGCCAAGGCACTGAAGGTAGACCGGGTAACCCTTTACAAGAAAATCAAGAAATACGGATTGAAAGCTGAATGAATTTCCAGCACATCACATTGATCTCTTTTGGATATTTCGAAAAGAATATCCTTGAAAAGATATCGAAAGAGGTGTCGCAGGAATTCCTTATACCGGTAAAAGTCAAAGAGGGGTATCTGGATCTGAGCGATTTCCTGGATGCTTCCCGGAGGCAATACAACGGAACCGACCTGCTGAAGGAGGTGGATGTCATGTATGCAACCGACCCTGTCAAGACCATCGGGCTGTTCAGTGTGGATCTCTATATTCCCATTCTTACCTTCATCTTCGGGCAGGCTTATCTGAACGGACGCAGTGGCATTTCCTCCCATTACCGGTTAAGTAATGAACGCTATGGCATGAAGAAGGATGATGTGCTGATGCTTGAACGGTTTACCAAAGAGGTCATTCATGAACTCGGCCACACGTTCGGGTTGATCCACTGCCATGTCCCGACCTGTGTGATGCGCTCCAGCACCTACGTGGAGGATATCGACCAGAAGAGCATGCACCTCTGCGCCCAGTGTTGTTCAACGCTGAGCTTAAAACAACCTGCCTGATGACGAAGGACGAATTCGTAAATCGTAAATCGAAAATCGGAAATTGAAATGGCTGTAACTAGTACAGAAATCCGAATAACCATAATGGAATTTTATTGTTTTGCGGATATTCAATGTCATCAGATGCAACAAAAGCATCCCAAATCCCGGCTATCTGTTTCCGGGTTTTCGAAGCTCCTCCGATTTCAAAGATAAATTTATTATCCACCAGGAAGTCCCCACTTCCCGGGTAATGGACCTGATGTTTTACCTGCAATTGATTTAAAAAGAATGTTTCACGTGTAGCGCCTTTTTCAGGCGCTTCCCGGGTAAGTGCGTACATCAGGTTACTATTTTGCAGGTAGAGTTTATCTGGTTTATTAAGGTAATTGATCCCCGATGTATTTCTGGTAAGCCAATTGACAATTCCGGATTTTTCCAGGTAAAAGAGATATTTTAACAGGGAATCCCTGGTCGTGCCGGTTTGAATGGCAAGTTTCTGGATATTTGGTTTATATGGAGCAAGGTTCGCAATGACCGCCAATAATTTTTTTATTTTTTGCACCGAAAAAAAATCGATGCGATGAATGGCCGGGATATCCACTTCGAGAACCAGGTTTACAATATTCATCAATCGGGATGCATAGTTTGATTCTCCTTCATGAAAGAAGGGGTAATATCCATGTTGAAGGTACTCCCAGAAAAGTTTCAGAGGCCTGATTTTCTCCACGATTTCCCAGACTCTTTTTTTATCCGATTCAAGGATTGACTGTAATATAAAACGAGGAAATTCGACCCCATGTTTCAGCGCAATGAATTCACGGAAAGATAGTCCCGGAAGAGCATATACCATGGCCCGACGGCTAAGATCGTGCGAACCCTTGTAAATATCCAACGCAGAAGATCCTGAAAAAACAAGGTTTAAACCAGGCAGGTTATCATAAATGTTCTTGAGTTCCTGTGACCAGTTTGGATATTTGTGAACTTCATCCAGGAAAAGATGTGTCCCGCCTTGCTTATAAAATTCCTCCGCGAAATAAACCAGGGGAGAACCGGTGAAAAAAATATCATCCAGACTGACATAAAGCGCATCTGCATTACCGGGAATCCGTGATTTCATATATTGCAGCATGAGAGTGGTTTTTCCAACCCCACGGGCGCCGGAAATGCCGATCAACCGGTCAGACCAATGAATTTCGTCCATCAGGTACCTGTTGAACTTCACAGGAGTTCTCCGTATCCGTTCGGCAGAAATTTGTTTTAATCTGTCCATTGTTACAAGTGAAAACGCAAAGATAAGAAAATCACTAATGAAAAAGTGAATTTTTGACATAAATTCACTAATAAATAAGTGAAAAATTTAAAAAGCAAATTCGTAAATCGAAAATCGAATTAATCGAAAATTTAAATAGCTGCCCACTGGCGAAGGCGGACGTCCTTCGTCCTTCATCCTTCGTCATTGGGTAACGTAAAATAAAAGGTGCTTCCCTTCCCCTCTTCACTTTCGACCCATAACTTTCCGCCGTGTTTTTCTATGAACTCTTTGCATATAATCAATCCCAATCCTGTACTGCGTTCATTTTCGGTTCCTTTACGACTTGTATCAATATCCAGTTTGAATAGATTCTCCACCATTTCCTGGTTCATTCCGATGCCTGTGTCCTGTACAGAAATCTCGACCGACCTGTTGGAAGATGGCTTGGCGGTGAAAGTAACTTTTCCGCCTCTCGGTGTAAACTTCACAGCATTGGAAGATAAATTACGGAGGATGCTCCCAAGCATCTTTTCATCCGCAAAAACAACCAACTCATCATGGATATAATAGCTGATCTCAATCTCTTTCTTAGCAGCCGATTGCAGAATTGACCCAATACTCTCAGAAATTTTCGGCATCAGCAAAAATGACGCAGGATCAAAGGTGGTTATTCCCCGTTGCATCAGCGACCATTCCAAGAGGTTTTCGAGCAAGTTATAAAGATTGATTGCGGATTTTCTCATACTATCGGCAATCTTTTGAATCTGTTCCAGGGTCATTGTTGGCAAATCCTCTTCC
>QYQJ01000033.1 GCA_007280875.1 Bacteroidota bacterium | reverse complement strand
CTAACATCCGGTGTAGAACCAACTCCGGAACCGGATTCTTCGTCATTTCCCTCGTCAGAAATGCCACTCATTGATACCATTCATTTACCGGAAATTACTTCCGGGGAAGAATCTTTGAAACAAATCAAGAAAACCAGTGACTGGCAATTTGCAGTTTCGGTATACTATGCCCCGGAATGGATGTTCAATACGCTGGAAGGGGATAAATATGCGAACAACTTCGGACTGGAAGGTAGTTTTACCTATGGAAGGTATTCCTTGCGGACAGGCATCGGATTATCGCTCACCAAAGGAACCAATGAACTGATGGTAGAGTACAACGATTACCTGGGCACCTACAACCAGCTGGATTCCATTCAGTTTCACTGGGACGAAATGAACTATCATCTCCTCCCTACCTATTATCTTTCCATGAAAGATGTGTGGGACAGTTTGATGCAACTGGATTATCCCTGTGTCATTAAACGGTACACTTATCTGCAAATCCCTCTGATCCTGGGGTATGATGTCTTACAGAACAAATGGATGAGTCTCGGCTTCAGGGCAGGGCCTATTTTATCAATCCTTATTCAATCGAAGCAGCTCTCCGAAGCATACGATCCGGGAAAAAACCGGATCATCCGGATCAACCAGGTCACACCTGACAGGATCCAGACCAACTGGCAGGTACAGGGTGGGCTGAATGCTTCTTTCCGGCTTGCGAGACGGATCCGTCTTGAACTTGAACCGACTATCAAGTACTACTTTAACTCCGTATATGAAAAATCCGATGTAACAAAAAAACCGTGGTCGGCGGGTTTCCGTACATCTATCACCATTCAATTTTAATTTCCGGTCATGATCTCAGGCAACCAATCGCAATGGCTGTGTTTTACTGATAAGAGTTTCATTGCAATGAATCAATCAACCAGTGTTCACCTTTAAAAAACTATCGATATGAGACGCTTCATCTTCCCTTTACTATTCTTTGCTTTCATCATCCCAGGACTGTCGCAAACGGTGGTCACCCTTTCCGGGACCGTGACCGACAGCGCCACGGGGCTGCCAATTCCCAATCAGGCGGTTCAGATCACATCCGATTCATCCGGAGGCTTTTTCTATTTTAATGTTGTGTATACCAACCAGAACGGTTTTTACTTGGATTCAATTCCGCTTACTGGAGTGAGTTCCGGAGTCCTGTTTGTCACGACGATTGACTGCAACGGGTTCCCGGTTACCTACTCGCTGACATTTAACCCCGCGAATATGAACCTGGTCCAGAATTTCCAGATCTGTTCCGGAACCCCCTGTGAGGCCGGGTTTTCATATGTAAATACACAACCATTAACCCTCCAGTTCACTGATATTTCCACCGGCACGACCGGTCCCTGGTTGTGGCAGTTCGGAGACGGGACATCCTCCTCGCAGCAAAATCCTGCTCACACTTATGGGCAGGCAGGGTATTTCAATGTTACCCTGACCATTGGCGACAGCAGTACCAGTTGCTGGGATATGACCGCGCAAACGGTTTATGTGAGTGACACCACAGGTGGCAGTTGCGTGGCCGATTTTGAATACTACCCCGACAGTACAGGGGGATACACAATCTATTTTTATGATCAGTCCCTTGGCAGCATCAGCACCTGGTCCTGGGAATTCGGGGATGGTCAGAGTGCATCCGGTCAGAATCCGGTTCACATCTATTCTCAACCCGGTTTGTATACCGTATGCCTTACGGTGCAAGGCGTGGACAGTCTCTGTTATGATACCTATTGTCAGGTCGTTAATGTAGGTGGTTCCGGTGGCTGTCAGGCCCAGTATACCTATTATCCGGATTCATCTTCGAACTTCACACTTATCCAGTTCATTGATCTCTCTTATGGTGACATTACCAGCTGGTACTGGGATTTCGGCGATAGCACCTATTCCTCAGAGCAAAATCCTTCACACCTGTTCCCAGACGAAGGCACCTATTACGTTTGCCTGACCGTTACCGGGAATAATGCAGGAGTTATCTCTCAGAGCACCTGGTGCGAAGAGGTGGTGGTTGGAACCGGATCGGATTGTGCCAGTTACTTCACTTTCCAGAATAACGGATTATCCATCAGTTTCTCCGGGCATATGGTGAATGAACAACCAGCCACTTTTTCCTGGGACTTTGGCGACGGTGAGACCGGACAAGGACAGAATGTTATTCATCAGTATCCGCAATCGGGGATCTATTATGTCACCCTGACTACTGTGACCCAGAATCCGGCCGGATGTACCTGGTCCAGCGCGCAGTCTGTAGCCGTGGGTGACAGCACCCAGTGGAATCAACTATACGGACAGGTTTTCACCGGGAATTTCCCGCTGGAACTCGGGATCGTACTACTCTTTTCACTGGACACATCAGCTACTTTCGTTCCTTTTATAGATATCAGCGTGGTTGACTCTTTTGGTATCTATTATTTCCCGATGGTTCCTCTCGGGAATTACCTGATCTATGCGATCCCGATCACACCTGTCGGGTACCTCCCAACCTATTACGGAGACGCCCTCAACTGGCAGAATGCAACGGTTGTATCGCTCGGTCAGCCTGCAAATCCTTACAACATCAACCTGATTCAGGCTGATTCCTATAACTCAGGCATCGGAGGAATCAACGGGCAGATCCACACAACCGGCCTGAAAAGCTCGTTGGTTGATATGATCACCATGCTGCTGATGAATGAGGCAGGACAGGCAGTCACCTTCAGCCAGGTGACTGACCAGGGTGAATTTGATTTCACCGGACTGGATTATGGCATCTATTACCTGAAGGCAGAGATGGCCGGATGCCAGAGCGATTACATCAAGGTAGAGATTACTCCCGATCATCCCATTGTGGACGTAGTGATGACCCTCAATGGGAACCAGATCCTGGGGACTCGGGAACCTGTGGCGGTTCTGGACGCAGGTATGGTCTATCCGAACCCTGTCAGGAATGAGGCGCAGATCGCCGTGAAACTGAATGAAGGATCCCAGGTTTATATTGAACTCTACAACCTGTCGGGTCAGCGCGTCTATCAGCATACCGACTACCTACATGCAGGAACAACCACTGTTTCGGTTCCTGTTTCGCACCTCCGCGATGGCCTGTTTACCCTCCGGATCTATACCGACTCAGGGCTTAACCTCACCCGGAAGCTCCTTAAATCTCAATAATCTCCCACTATTCCGATCACGTTACAAGGCTGCCTGCTGACCCGGGCAGCCTTTTTTATTTTCAAAAAAGAGTGCATCTTTGTTTCAAGTTTACAATATGGATCATCGATCATCCGTTATGGAATCCCTGAAACCCACTATTGAGGAGATTGCCAGTGTAGCCAATTACCTTTGGCAAAAAGGGTGGGCAGAACGTAACTCCGGCAACATCTCTGCACGTGTTACCGGCATGCTCAGCTCTGGTTTTCAGATTTCTGCATCACCGGATGTTTCCTTGCTACAGGAGTCATTCAGCCGACTGGCGGGGGACCTTTTCCTGGTGACGGGAACTGGGTGTCGGATGCGGGATGTCTACCAGGAACCTGAAGACCATATTCTCCTGATCCGGATCACAACGGAGGGAGACCGGTACGAGATCCTCTTTCCTGTATCAGAGAAGATACCTGATCTTCAGCCGACCTCCGAACTGATTTCACATCTGATGATCCATCAGTACCTGAAAGAGCATAAACCGGCCCGGAAAGTCATTGTTCATACCCACCCCTCTGAATTGATTGCCCTGTCGCACTCCCCGGTCTACAAAGAGGAGCGTGTGTTAAACAGGCTATTGTGGGGGATGTTACCGGAGACACTCATCCTTGTTCGGGAAGGGCTGGGTGTCGTTCCTTACCGGACGACCGGGAGCATTGAACTGGCTCGCGCCTCCATCCGGGCATTACGGGATCACGACGTCCTGCTATGGGAGAAGCACGGATGCCTGGCTGTCGCCCCTTCGGCAACAGAGGCATTCGATCTGATCGACATTCTAGTGAAATCGGCAGATATTCTGTTCAAATGCCTCCATGCAGGTTATACGCCGGAAGGACTTACAGATGATCAGCTGGATGAATTGAGGCAGCGTTTCAATCATACCTGATGGGCTATTTCTCTTTGAATTCTGGAGCAAACTTGGTACTTTTGCCACCTGTTTTACACCCTACTGTTTACTAATTCACAATCCCTATGATTACAAATAATTTTGTCTGCAGGCACAATGGTCCGAACGCCTCCGAGATCAAAGTCATGCTGGAAAAGATTGGCGTTTCTTCGCTGGATCAGCTCATTGATGAGACGGTTCCCTCTTCCATACGGTTGCAAGAACCCTTGAGTCTTCCCGGGGGATTGAATGAATACGAATTTCTCAACCACCTGAAAGATATTGCATCACGGAATAAACTTTACAGAAGCTTCATCGGGATGGGGTATTACAACACCATCACGCCAGGAGTGATTCTCCGGAATATCCTGGAGAATCCGGGATGGTATACAGCTTACACACCCTATCAGGCTGAAATTTCTCAGGGACGCCTGGAGGCTCTGCTGAACTTTCAGACAATGGTATGCAGTCTGACCGGACTTCCCATCGCCAATGCATCGTTGCTGGATGAAGGGACCGCCGCCGGTGAAGCGATGATCATGTTATACAACTCCCGCAGCCGGGATGCTGTGAAGCGGGGTGCCAACAAATTCTTTGTTTCGGAAGAGCTCTTCCCGCAAACCATTGATGTGATCAAAACCCGTGCGGTTCCACTCGGAATTGAGCTGATTCTGGGGGATCACAGTGAATTCGAATTTACGGATGGTGTTTTTGGAGCTGTCGTCCAGTATCCGAACGGGAAAGGAGAAGTGGTCGATTACAGTCATTTCGTCGAAAAAGCTCATCAGAACAGTACCCTTGTGGCAGTCGCTGCCGACATCATGAGCCTGGTCATGCTGACACCTCCCGGTGAATGGGAAGCTGACGTGGTTTTCAGTTCCACACAGCGGTTCGGTATTCCCATGGGATATGGCGGACCCCATGCGGCTTATTTTGCCACAAAAGAGGAGTTCAAACGGAACATGCCCGGAAGGATTATCGGGATTTCGGTTGATGCCAATGGGGACAGGGCTCTCCGAATGGCTCTTCAGACCAGGGAGCAACATATCAAGCGTGAACGGGCCACATCCAACATCTGTACTTCCCAGGTTCTCCTGGCTATAATGGCAGGAATGTACGCAGTTTATCATGGTCCCCTGGGACTTACAAAGATTGCCCGACACATCAACATGCTCACTGGGGTACTTGCACAGGAGGTGGTGAAATATGGATACGACCAATTGAATCAATACTTTTATGATACCCTTTACATCCGGGTTCCCGAGGGTATAGAGATAGAAAAGCTCCGGCAGCTGGCCCTGGAGAATAAAGTCAATTTCCGCTATATTGACGGAAAACACATTGGTATCAGCCTGGACGAAACGACGGATCTGGCTGATGTCAACCTGATCCTTTGCATCCTGGCACTGTCGGCCGGCAAACTTTGTTCGGAGTTCATCTGCAACCCGAAAGAGTGTGAAAAGATTACAACCTTACCGGATAATCTGGTCCGTACATCCGGGATCCTTCCTCAAAACGTGTTCTCCAGCTACCACTCCGAGACCGAGATGATGAGATATATCAAGAGACTGGAGATCAAAGATCTGGCTTTGAACCGCTCCATGATCCCGTTGGGTTCCTGCACCATGAAACTGAATGCCGCGGTGGAGTTATTTGCCCTGAGCTGGCCGGAATTCGGGAACGTTCACCCGTTCGTTCCGCAAGAGCAGGCCGGGGGGTATCAGATCCTCATCCGGGAGCTGGAAAAGCAGCTTTGCATTGCCACGGGGTTTGATGCCGTTTCGTTCATGCCGAACAGCGGAGCATCGGGAGAGTATACAGGCTTGTTGGTGATCCGGAAGTACCATCACAGCCGGGGAGAAGGACACCGGAATGTTTGCCTTATCCCCTCCAGCGCACATGGAACCAATCCTGCGAGTGCTGCAATGGCCGGGATGGAGATTGTGGTGATCCAATGCGATGAGAAGGGGAATATTGATGTCAACGATTTGCGTGAAAAGGCAATGCTTCATAAAGACAACCTCTCCTCCCTGATGGTAACCTACCCCTCTACCCACGGGGTATTTGAAGAGGAGATCCTGGAGATCTGCAAAATCATCCATGAGAACGGTGGACAGGTTTACATGGATGGTGCGAATATGAATGCCCAGGTCGGGCTAACCAATCCGGCTATTATTGGGGCAGATGTCTGCCATCTGAACCTGCACAAGACCTTTGCTATTCCTCATGGCGGCGGAGGACCCGGGGAGGGGCCGATCGCAGTCGCCAAACACCTGGCACCCTTCCTGCCCACCCATGTTGTAGTGCAAACGGGAGGGAAAGAGGGAATCCATGCCGTGGCATCAGGACCTTATGGAAGTTCGTTGATCCTCACAATCTCATACGCCTATATCAAAATGATGGGAGGCGCCGGACTGACGGAAGCCACGAAACTGGCTATCCTGAATGCCAACTACCTGAAGGCTGCATTGAAGCCTTATTACCCCATTCTGTACACAGGGAAAAAGGGACATTGCGCGCATGAAATGATTGTGGATTGCAACGGGATTGCCAAAGAGACCGGGATCTCCGCGATCGATATTGCCAAACGGCTGATGGATTATGGATTTCACGCTCCTACTGTGGCTTTCCCTGTTCACGGAACGCTCATGGTGGAGCCCACAGAAAGCGAGCCCTATTATGAACTGAACCGGTTCATTGATGCCATGATCTCGATTAAAGAGGAGATCAATGCGATTAAATCAGGAAGTGCCGACAAAGAGATCAATGTGATCAAGAAAGCGCCTCATACTTCACTGATGGTTTCTGCAAATGAATGGACCCTCCCTTACTCGCGTCAGAAAGCCGCCTATCCCGCTGATGGACTGAAGAAGGATAAGTACTGGCCTACCGTGACGAGGATTGATGATGCTTACGGGGACAGGAATTTGATATGCGTATGTGAGGATTAATAGGATTTGATGATATAGATATCGGTATCGGATTCACCATCCTTCTTCTTTGGCTTTCCTTTCTGCCTCACACTCCTCCAGGTCCAGATCGAGTAACTTTTGTTCTATACCTTTCTTATCAGTCCATGTGAAGGTGGTATCGAGAACTACCTTTTTCCCATCTTTGTCTTTGACAATTTTGATGGCATAGGTCTTTTTCTCCTTTTTTTCGGTCTCCTGTGCCCCAACCTTGGCAGGTCTTGCTCCCAGGATAAAGATCACCAGCAATGCCGGGGTGATCAGGTTCTGAGGTAAGAGGCACCGTTCATGTCGAGGATACAGCCGGTCATGTATTCATTTCCTTCAGCAGCGAGGAGGAGAATTGCACGGGCGATCTCTTCCGGTTGAGCAATACGTTTCAGTGGACTCTGGATTTCAATTTCATTGCGTTTTTCTCCAGCCAGGCAGGGTGCTGTCATGTCGGTTTCCACAAAACCGGGAGCCAGCGTGAACACGTAGACCCCATGGGGGGCCAGTGCTTTTGCCATGCTCTGTCCCGTGGCATTCAGACCGGCTTTGGCTGCCCCATAGGCCCAGGCCGTCGGTTCCCCCCGAAACGCCCCGCGTGAGGTCACATTCACAATTCTCCCTCCACTCAGGCTGATCATCTCCCGGGCCGCCAAATAAGCTAAAAATGCAGGGCCCGTCAGGTTTACGCTGATGGTTTTATCCCAGTATTCCAGGAATGCATTTCTCTGCATGTTCACCATGTCGTGCTCATCGTAGATTCCGGCGTTGTTGACCAGGATATCGATTCTTCCATACCGGCCGATCACTTTCTCAACCATCCTGTGCAAATCGTCCGGATTTGCTGTGTCAGCCTGCGCGAGGAAATGATTGGTTCCCGGGAGGGATTTCAGAACCGATCCGGCAGCTTCTTTGTCTTGATTGAAATGAATTACGACCGTTGCTCCCGATTCAGCGAAAAGCCTGGCAGCTGCTGCTCCGATGCCACGGGAGGCGCCTGTGATGAGTATGATTTTATTATCAAATCGAATTTCCATGATTTTATAATACTAGAATGCGGATGAGGCAGATGCCTTTGGCAACACTGATTTACACGGATAGTTTATCAGTGTTTACCTGTAGAAATCTGTATCATCTGTGTTCTTAAATATACGTTATCAGTATTTCTTTCATTTGATTGTAATCATAGGTTACCGGGAACTCCGGGAAATCGTCCATCACGTTCTGCGGGGGGCGGAACAGGATCCCTACATCCGCCTGCCTGAGCATACTGGTGTCGTTGTAGGAATCGCCCATAGCGATCACCTGGTAGGTGAGGCTCTGCAGCGCTTCCACTGTTTTCCGCTTCGGGTCTTTCTGGCGGAGCTTGTATCCGGTGATCCGGTCGGTTTCATCCATGATGAGGGTATGGCAAAAGAGGGTGGGCCGGCCGAGTTGCTTCATGAGCGGATCGGCAAACTGGACAAAGGTGTCGGAAACGACGATCAGCTGCGTTCTCTCTTTCATCCAGGCGATGAATTCCAATGCTCCCGGAAGAGGCTTTATCTGGGCAATCACCTCTTGGATATCATGAAGTTTCAGGTCATGTTCATCCAGGATTTTCATCCGGAATCGCATCAGTTTGTCATAATCCGGTTCATCTCTTGTGGTGCGGCGAAGTTCCGGAATGCCGGTTTTCTCGGCTACATTGATCCATACTTCGGGAACGAAAACGCCTTCGAGGTCGGAGCAGATGATGTACATGGGATTAAGTTAGATGTCAGAAGTATGAAGTTAGAAGGTAATTTTTGAATGCCTTGTAATTGTTTTCAAGATCCTCAATATGTTCCGGGAGGTGGTCGATGCCTTCCAAACTGGGGGGAAGGTTGGGTTCAATATGCATGATCTTTTCGATCTCCTCCGGGAATTTGGCGGGATGGGCGGTTTCCAGGGAGATGCAGAGCTGACCTTTTGACTCCTCTTCCGGAATGGATCGGAGATAGTCCATCAGTCCGGCCCACCCAACAGCTCCGTGTGGTTCCAACAGGGTGCCATACTGCTGGTACGCATCCGCAATGGCTTGTCTGGTCTGTTGATCTGTAATGCTTACCGACCAGAGATCGTTCCGCATCGTTTCCATGTCGGCGGGCTTATCGATCACTCCTTTTTCATCCATCATCCCGCCATAGAGCGCCACCAACCTTGCCAGGTTGCTGGGATGCCCCACGTTCATGGCGCTGGAGATACAGTTTCTGCTGGGTTCAATCTTTTCATAGTTCCCGGAGTAGAGGTACCGGGGGAATTCATCATTCTCGTTGGTAGCAATTACGAATTTCTTCACCGGAAGACCCATCTTCTTGGCGAGTACACCCCCCATCATATCTCCAAAATTTCCGGAAGGGACAGAGAATATCACCTCCTCATCATGGTCCAGATCCCGCAACTTAGCAAAGGCATAGAAATAGTAAACGGTTTGCGGAACCAGTCTTCCAATGTTGATAGAATTCGCTGAAGACAGATTCAGAGACGTCAGTTCCGGATCGGCAAATGCCTGTTTGACCAGTGCCTGGCAGTCATCAAACTTGGCATCCAGTGCCAAAACCCGTACATTCTTCCCCAGGGTGGTCATCTGCTTCCGTTGCCTGGGTGTCACCTCGTTGCGGGGAAACAGCACCACGATATCGATGTTATCGATCCCATAGAAGGCATTGGCAACGGCGCTTCCTGTATCTCCTGACGTGGCGGTCAGGATCAACAGCTTCCTGTTCTCTTTTCGCAGGTAATACTGCATCAGCCGACCCATCATCCGGGCGGCAAAATCCTTGAATGAGGCAGTCGGACCCTGATCCAGCCGAAGAATGTACTTCCGATCATACACCCGTTCCAGTGGAACATCATAATCATAGGCATCCCTCATTATGGCCATCAATTCCTGATCGCTTATCTCGTCTTCCAAAAACCGCCGGGCAACGGCAAAGGCAATCTCATAATAGGGCTTCCTGGAAAACCCATAGATTTCCTCCAGCGGGAAAACAGGTATAGTCATGGGCATGTAGAGACCCCGGTCGGGAGCCTGACCTTTCAGAAGAGCCTGGCTAAAGGATACGGGTGTTGCCTGCAGGTTGGTCGAATAAAACAAAACCGGTCCTTCCATTATTCTTCATCCTTTCTCAACCGTGCCGATGAGGCTCCCCCAGCGGAATAATCCGGAGCAGTCACAAAAACCTTTTTCCCATCCAGAACTGAGAGTGCACAATCCAGGTCTTTGATCACATCATCCGGATGTTCTGCGCCCACACATAACCGGATCAGGTTTGGTGGAATATCAGCCAGCTTTCTTCCCTCCTCTCCCTGCTGGGAGTGAGTAGAGATGGCCGGAATGGTGGCAACCGATTTTATTCTTCCCAGATCCGTTGCCCGCCAGATGCGTGCAAAGGCGTCAAACACATCCCGTGTTGCCTGAGCACCGCCCTTCACATTAAACGACATCAAATGACCAAAGCGATTCACCTGTTTCCCATAAAGGGCATCATGCTCCGAATCAACCAGGAACATATACCGTGAAGCCAGTTCATTCAGAGGATGTGATTTCAGTCCCAGGTAGGCTACTTTCTCAACATGTTTATGGGTTTCCAGAAATTCAGCCACTTCCTGGGTATTGCGGCTGGTTGCATCCATACGTATCCGGAGAGTGCGGATATCATTCAGTGCAAAGAAGGCATTCATCGGCGAAATATTCGGGCCGTTATCCCTGTTAGGAAGCAGCTTGAGGTAAGTGGCAAAATCAGCCTTCATCTCCGGATTCTCAATGGTGGAGGTGATATTTTTCCGGGAGATGACGGCACCGGCAATGCTGCTTCCTCCGGTCGACATCGACTTGGTCACGGACTGGATCACAATATCTGCGCCATGTTCAATGGGACGAAGTAACGCAGGGGTGGCCACGGTGGCATCTATGATCAGGGGAAGTCCATACCTGTGAGCAAGTTCGGCTACGGCTTTCAGATCGAAAAAGGCCTGCCCGGGATTGCTGGGT
>QYQJ01000112.1 GCA_007280875.1 Bacteroidota bacterium | reverse complement strand
CCTCGACCCTCGACCCTCGACCCTGTAACCTTGAACCTTCATTAAAAGGCTCCATCGCCCGATCGAAGATCCCATGCACCCAGGCGATCATCATTCCATAGTTGGTCACCGGAATGCCCGCATCGATGGCTGGTTTGAGGCGCTGGTGGATCTGTTTACGGGTGATCATGCAACCTCCGCACTGCACCACCAGGGCATAATCGGTGATGGATCGCCGGATGCCGGTCAAACCGGCCACCACATCGAACTCCAGCTCCTTCCGGGTAAATTCACGGAGCCACCTTGGGATTTTGATCCGACCGATGTCATCGCAGGTGACGTGATGCGTGCATGATTCCAGGATGAGTATGCGGTCGCCGTTTTGCAAAGCGGATATTTTTGGAGTGCCCTGCCGGTAGGCTTCAAAATCTCCTTTCTGCCGGGCCAGCACGATGCTGAAACTGGTGAGCATGATCTCCGGGGGGATAGCCGCATTGGCTTTGGGAAAGACCTGGCTGTCGGTGATAGCCAGTACCGGTTTCGGGCTCATCTTCTTCACATAATCCGCCACCTCGTTCTCTTTCAGCACCACACACACCCCATCATGATCCAGCACATCACGGATCACCTGCATCTGGGGGAGGATCATCCTCCCTTCAGGGGCTTCGGTATCAATCGGGGTGATCAGTACCACGGCGTCGCCGGATTTGATGAGGTCTCCAACCAGCGTATGCTTCCGGTAAGCCGTCTCAGGGATCGTTTCACGGATCAGTGATGCCACCTCCTCGAGGTTCGACGGATGGGGGGCACAGAAATCAATCACCGGTACCTGGTACTTCTCCCGGATCACCCGGGACAGGTCCGTGCAGATGGGCTCGAGATCCGATTTATTATGCAGGATCAGAAAAGGTACTTCGTGCTTTTTGAAATCAGTGATCAACTGCTTCTCCGGTTCATCGAAAGCATTGTTGGAGATCACCAGGATGGCCAGGTCGATGATCTTCAGCATCTCTTTGCTTTTCGCTTTTCGCTTTTCGCCGAGCTCTCCGGTATCATCGATTCCAGCCGTATCGATGAGGATGGCCGGACCAACACCATCGATCTCAAGCGACTTTTTAACCGGATCTGTAGTCGTTCCTGCCACCTCAGAGACGATGGCAATATCCTGTCCGGTCAAGGCATTGATCACGGAACTTTTCCCGTTGTTCCGCCGGCCGAAGATACCGATGTGGGGTTTTGTGTCGCGTGCTCTGACCATAGCGGTCGAACTATTCGTTTATCCTGTTTCAGATACTTCTTTGATCTCCTTCAGGAAGGTTTCAACTTCGGGAAAATATTTTTCCACTTCCGGTTTCTCCGGATCGTAGATCAGTGAATAGTCCCCTTTCATTCGCTTATCAAAAAGTTCGTTGTACAGCATGGCTGATCCCCTTGATACTCTTCCTGGTAATACAAGGTGCCGGTGAAACAGGTTTTTCACACCCTGATGAGTCTTTGCAAAGACTCTTTCCTTCATAAAAAGGGCTGTCAGTGCATAAAAGGCGGAATAATAGAGCCGGTTCAAAGCCAGCGCATAACTTGCCTGATCATATGAAAATTTGGCTTCATGGAAAGCCTGATCCGCTTTACGGAAACGCAGGCGGACCAGCTCATCCAATGAATAAAAAGGGGCTTCATCAGCCTCCTCTACAAGGGAATCCGTAGAGGTCAGATCGATCCCGTCCCGGATAATGGTCTGATAAAACGGGGAGAGTTTATACTGATGAGCCAGTTTATGAGTCGTGATAAATACCGAGAAGGATTGCCGGCTCGATAGTTCATATTCGTAAATGCATTGAAGGATCTCTTTTTCCAGAGAGGGATCCTCCTGTTCGAGAAGAACGAGAAAGTCCCAGTCGGAGTCCTCCCTGGCATCTCCCCTTGCCCGGGATCCATAGAGGATGATCCGGGCATCCGGCGCCAGGGCATGGACCCTGTTCCTCACCTCATGCATAATATGCTCAACCCTTTTCATACAGCCTGCGAATTTACGAAAAAAAGCGGGTATGGCTGATGGTTCAAGCCAGTAAATAATTACCTTTGAAGGACGTGCCTAAGATCCTCCTGGAAAATTGAAATGAGACCAGTTACTCACCTGTTTTGCGTCTTTTCCATCTTTATTCTAAGTGTCTCTTACAACGCATTCAGCGAAGGAACAAAAGAGCTGATGCCGACTCAGAGCCCTTATACGGCAGGGCTTTATCTGGTAAATTCGACCATCGGAGAGTATCCCGATTTTGCCATCGCCGGTTGTCCTCCGAATTACCGGCTTAATATCCATGTCAAACAGGTTGGAGAAGAGATCCTCTTTGGGATACAATCCCCCTCCTACCCGCAAAATGTATTGTTTTATCTGCGGAAACCAGACGGTTCGACTGCCCTGACCGGAATCTGTCCGGTTACAGGCAGTCAGGCCGGGTTCATTTCATCCTATAATCAGGCAGTCACCGGTCCCTTTCCGGCAGTTGGCGGATACACGCCTCTTGCGTATAAGGTGACCAGCCCTGCTGATACCGGTAATTACTATTTTGAAATAGCCAATCTGACTCCAAATCAAAGCTGCATTTTTGAATACTGGGATTTCCAGGTGGTTTCCGGGGAGCATTCCCCGCCCCTTCCTGGTGATATGATCAATGGCCGGGTTTGGTCACAATCCTGGCAGGTCTATACAGCTTTGAATCCAAATTTTGTTTTCAACGGAAAGTTTTTTGTCTATTCCGATGATGGGATTGTCACGAAGCTGAACTTCAGCGACGCCCGTATCGGAGCTGCGACTATTTTCTGCAATCCTTACGGATGCCGTAACACTGGCAATGTTATTACAGACCGTCAGTCTGTCAATGAAAATACATTTTTATCCTTCCCCGAAATTGCCGATTACCGGGTGTTTTTAAATGATCCCGACAGCACACTCTATCCCAGCGGAACATTCGGACAAATTATAGGATTCCCCGGCATGATCCCCGATACGGCTTTTCCCCCCTGTAGCGGCCCTCAACTTATCGTGGTGCTTGTCAACAAGTCTGGGAACATCGATGTGGAACTCACGTTCCCATATGGTTTCCCGGGTACCACGGTACATCTGTTTTCTTCGGTGGTTCCGGGGATTAATCAGATCCCCTGGGATGGCCTTGACGGGCAAGGTAATCCGGTTCCGGATGGCACCCCTGTGACCATCACAGTTACATTTGCCAATGGCCTTACCAACCTGCCGATATGGGATCAGGAAACAAATCCGATGGGATTCATCATTTCGCTGATTCGACCTCTGAATTCATCTGCCCAGACGGTTGAAACGTTCTGGGATGACTCGCAACTGGCGCCCTTTGCTATGTGTCCTGTTGCACCCCAGACAGTCAACTTCTCCGGCTGTATCCCCGGGTCCATCCCGGGATATCCGGGATGTCACCCCTGGGGATTAAACGAGCCCGATTGTCATGATAAAATGATCAACACCTGGTGGTACGGAAGTTCCAGTACAGCATCTTCCACCGTGATATTTCCAGGCCCTCCGGATCCACCTGCCGGTTTCGGGAATTCCCGGTGCGGATCTGGATCCGTGACATTGCATGCCACCCCTCCTCCCCTGTGTACGGTCGACTGGTACGATACCATTACCGGTGGAGTGCCCCTGCTGGAAGGGGATACAACCTTTCTCACCCCTTTTCTGTTTGCGACCACGACTTATTACGCGGAGGCACGAACCGAGAGCTCCAATTGTATCAGTACAGTCCGGACACCGGTCGTAGCAACGATCCTGCCAATTCCCATACCCACCATACAGGGTCCGGATACAGTCTGTGCCGTCACCTCCGGCCATATCTACCAGACTGAACCCGGGAACAGCAATTACAAATGGTGGCTCTCATCCGGCGGGGAAATCACCTCCCCGAACGGCACAAGCACCATTACAGTTACCTGGACCGAGCCGGGTATCCATACTGTATTTGTTACCTATGTAAATTCAACAGGCTGCCCGGCTTTCATTCCTTCCGAATTCCCGGTAGTTGTTCAACCTCTTCCCGACGGCGCCGGACCCATTACCGGTGATTCAACCCTATGTGCCGGCAGCGAAGGTATTACCTATAGCGTAGAACCCGTTTTGTTGGCTCAAAGCTACACCTGGTCGCTGCCTCCGGGTTTTACGATCACCTCCGGAGCTGGCACACGCAGGATTATCATCGACCTGAACCCCACTGCCATTTCGGGAGAGATCTCAGTCTACTGCACAAATCTCTGCGGGGAGGGTCCCCCCTCTCCGCCCTTTCCGGTTATGGTGATTCAACCACCAGCAGCGTCCGCCGGCCCCGACGATACGATCTGCCAGGGAACCGCTTACACCATTACGGGAGCCAGCGCTACCGGATTTTCATCCCTCTATTGGATCACAGACGGAACAGGGCGACTGGAAGAGGATAGTTCCCTCTCACCCACCTATATTCCGGAACCTGACGAGACCGGAGAGGTCACTCTCACCCTGATCGTGGAGAATCTGCCCTGCAGGGCCGACAGCTCTTCTATGACCCTATGGATCGAAGCGGCATCTGTGGCCGATGCAGGCCCTGATCTGACGACCTGTTTTATCAACCCGGTATCCATGGAAGGAGCTGCAGCTTTCCATTACCAATCCCTGCAATGGAGCACCTCCGGATCGGGAAGCTTCAACGACCCAACCCTTCTTCATCCATACTATAGTCCTGGTGCTGACGACTGGTATGAAGGATCCGTCACGCTGACTCTGACAGTCTATGCAAAGGAGCCATGTCCAACCCATTCTGATCACCGGCAACTCTCCTTTTCCTCTCCCCCGGAGGGCCATGCGGGACCTGATGCAGAGATCTGTGAAGGCATGAACTACCAGGTGACCGGAGCTGTAGCTGACCACTACTCTGCAGTACACTGGGATCACGACGGTACCGGCTTCCTGGAAGGATCCACTACCCTTTCGCCCAGGTATATACCCTCTTCCGGAGAGAGCGGAACGGTCACGCTTGCCCTCACAATCATAGGTGAACAGGCATGTTCCGATACTGTATTGACCGATAGTCTGATGATTCACATCCATGCATTCCGGATAGACGCCGGTCCCGATCAGGCAATCGATTCCGGAACTGTTGCTGAACTGACCGGGATGGTGGAAGACGGGTCAGGGAATTACCTGATCTCCTGGGAACCCTCCGGATGGGTAGCTGATCCAACCAATATAGAAACCTATACGATCCCATTAGTGTCCGACACATGGTTTATCCTCACGGTGACTGATCGGGTCTTGGGATGTACACGCTCCGACAGCCTGTGGATTCAGGTGAACGCTTCCCCACCCCCTGAGCCGGATTGTTTAGCGGTCTACAATGTCATTACACCCAACGGCGATGGCTTTAACGACACATGGATCATCACCTGTATTGAACAGTATTCCGATAACACGGTGCAGATCCTGAACCGCTGGGGAGACCGCATCCGCAGGTATGAACGGTACGACAACACGACACGGGTATGGGATGGCACCAACGAACGGGGAGAACCGGTCCCCGACGGCACCTATTATTATATCCTGACAATTAAAGATATGGAATCCAAAACCGGCTGGATATTTGTCAGGGGAGGAACAAGGTAACAACCCATGAAAACACGACGAGACAATTTTCGATTCATGATTTTCGATTTTCGTTGCTTCGTCGCTCCGCTCCTCGCAATGACACCTCTTTCGTTGCTGCGTATTTCGCTCTTCGTATTTCTTCTTTCGTCCTTCGTCCTTCGTCCTTCGTCCCTCGTTTTTGGTCAACAAGACGCACTCTTCACACAATACATGTATATCAAGCTGCAATTCAATCCTGCTTATGCCGGAAGCCGGGATGCGCTGGCTGTGGACCTGCTTACCCGGTTCCAGTGGGTCGGGATGGAAGGGGCTCCCCGTACGATCTGCCTGACGGCCCACTCCCCGTTACGGAATCCGCATATCGGGTTGGGCGTGTATTTCTACCGGGACGCACAGGGGCCAACCGTCGATTACAACATCATGGCCTCATTTGCCTACCGCATTCTCTTCCCGGCAAGCACGCTCTCGTTCGGGATCTCGGCCGGGATCAAATACTACGACATTGACTGGAATGCGCTGCACCCCCTGGATGCCGGGGATCCCCTTCTGATGAATGAGGCCACGAACCGGGTGGTTCCGGATGTTGATTTCGGGATCTATTATTCCCACCGCAGGTACTACGCCGGACTTTCGGCCAGGCACCTTTTGCAAAACCAACTGGTAATCTCCTCTACCGTACCGGACGACAAGGTGAGTTTTACCCGGCTTCTGACCAACCTCTACGGCATCGCCGGAGGATCGGTTCCACTTGCCGACCGGTTCATTTTCTTTCCCTCCGTACTGATCAAGTATGTGGCCAATGCCCCGGTTCAGGCAGACATCGATGCCCGGTTCCTGATCCTGGATATCCTGATGCTGGGGGTCGGATACCGTACCACGAACGAAATCGGTTTGATGGTTGGTGTGGATGTCGGGAAAGGAATTTCGGTCGGTTACTCCTACGACACCTGGTTCAATACGCTTCGCAGGCAGAACAGCGGATCACATGAGATCCGGATCAGTTACCAGACCGATCTGTTTAAACGGACAAGAATGTTGACACCGAGATATTTTTAAGAATTGCACATGAATTGCACATGGATTGCACATGGATTGCACATGGATTGCACATGAATTGCACATGGATTGCACATGAATTGCCATATTTCGTATTTCGTATGACTGTATGACTGTATGACTGTATGACCGCATGACCAGACCCCTCCTAATGATATTGGCTCTAACCCTGGTTTCCCTCTCCGCTTTTACCCAGATCCGGCAGGCGGAGAAGGAGATGACCCTGTACAATTTCGCGGAAGCTGTCACTCTGCTGCAGAAGGCGCTGAAAAAAGGAGATCCTGTGCAGGAACGAGCGATCGCCCCGCTGTTAGCCGAATGCTACCGCAAGATGAATGACTGGTTCCGGTCCAGGATGTGGTACCAACGGGCCATAGATCTGGGGGAGAATCGGGCAGATAATTATTTTTACCTTGCTCAGGCGTACCGAAATACCGGAAATTATTTGGAGGCGAAACGATTCTTCCGGATCTGTGATTCTCTGGACCCGAAGAACCCGGTTGCCGGGATTCTGGCCACCTGCTGCGACAGTGCCATTTGCTGGATGGCGAATGAACCGGCTTATGAAGTCGGGAATATGCACTCACTCAACTCACCCCAGTCGGAGTTCGGCTGTATTCACATCCCTGCCGGGATCCTGTTCACCAGTGACCGGATCACGGAACCCGATCAGGAGAAACGGTATGGCTGGACCGGGAACGACTACCTCAGGCTGTACCTGGCAAAACCATCTCCAAGCGCAACGGGAAAGACCGGGGATACACCGGATGCAATCGATTTTGCCTTTTTCCTGGCTCCGGAGATCTTTCACGGTCTGGGGGACCAGACATGGCATGATGGACCTGTGAGTTTTGACGGTTCATTCAGGGAGGCTTTTATCAACCGCACCCTTGGCTATGGGGATATTGCGAAAAGGGATCCGGACCATACCCGCACCCATTTGCTGAAGATTTTCACCTCCGTCAGAGGGGAGAAAGAATGGAACAAACCGGAGTCCTTTTTCCTCAACAACCGATCCTATTCGGTCGGACATCCTGCTATTTCTCCCGATGGGAATCATCTTTTTTTCGTTTCCGATCGACCTGACGGTTTCGGAGGGACCGATATCTACCGGTGCGATCGCCTGGACGGCGTGTGGGGGACACCTGTCAACCTGGGCCCTGTAGTGAACACGCCTGGCAATGAGATGTTTCCGTTTATACGGGAAACGGATGAACTCTGGTTTTCGTCGGATTACCATCCTGGTTTTGGCGGACTGGATATCTTCATCGCCTGCCAGGTAAACGGAATCTGGACGGTTCCCCGTAATCCGGGACATCCACTGAACTCCTCCTATGACGATTTTTCAGCATGGACCGATAGTTCCGGTAAAGAGGGGCTCTTCAGCTCAAACCGCCCGGGGGGAATGGGGGGGGATGATATCTATTGGTTCAGAGAGGCACAGGGGCACAGGGGCACAGGGGCACAGGATAGCAGTGAGCAGTTGGTAGTGGGCAGTAATGTCATTGCGAGCGTAGCGAAGCAAGGGCAGGAGGCAGATAGCAGCTTCACCACGGCACCACTGCACCCTGGCACCACTGAAAAGGTCATGGTTTCCGGGTATAAATTGAACCAGTCCTATCAGCTGGAGAACATCTACTATGACTTCGATAAATGGGTTATCCGCGAAGATGCGAAACCCGCGCTTGACAGTCTGGTCAGGATCCTGGAGCGCTACCCGGTTGATGTGGAACTGGGATCCCATACCGATTGCAGGGGAACGGATGAATACAACCTGGAACTCTCCCGGAAGCGGGCCGAATCAGCTGTTCAGTACATCATCTCACGGGGCATAGATCCCCGAAGAATAACTGCAAAAGGATATGGAGAAACGATGCTGATCAACAGGTGTTCCTGTCAGGAAGAGGGTTCCTGTACGGAAGCCGGACATCAGGAAAACCGCCGGACAGAGTTTATTTTAAGACAACCCATTTTACCCGGCTCTCGTCCCCGTTAATGAGGACCCTGACCAGATACAGGCCGGAAGGGATTGTTTCGGCATTGAGCCGGATCGTATAGCTCACTACGTCCTGATTCACCGTCATCCGTTTCACTAACCGGCCGGTTGGATCATAGATCTGAATGTCAACCTCTCCGGATACAGGTTTCCGCAGTTCCAGCCAGGAACACTGATCCGTTGGGTTCGGGTAGAGGAGCAAAGTGGATTCATCTCCCGGATAAACAGGGATACCCAGAGGCCCCAGCTTTCCATCGAGGGAGATGTTCTGAGCATAAACAACCCCTTCAGGCCAGAAAGGAGAACTCCTGTTTTCGTTCCAGGTGGCTACAAAAATATCCTGGTTGAGATCCGACAGTTCCGGATAGAATTTCGTCCCGTTTGTGGCAGCCATCAGCACCCGGGGAGAGGACCAGGTAAGGTTGCCTGCCGTATCGGTCTGCGCGGCAAAGAGCTGATCAAATAACAGGGTATCAGATCCAACGATCGAATCATACTCCTGGTCGATCAGTACCGCCATCTTACTATCGGGACAGGACTTCAATCCAAAAACATACCAGACACTATCAATTGAAAAGCCCGCCAAGGTCTTTCCCAGATTCCCCCACCCCAGAGAGCCATCCTGAAGTATCTTCTGGCCCAGGATCCCGAACGAATCAAAGGCTCCTACGGGCCGGTACTCATCCCAGAAAACAAATAGTTCCTGGCTCTCCGGATCCAAATTCATCCAGGGTTCCACACGATCGAATCCCACATTCCTGGGGGAAACTGCCACCCCGTTCATTGGCCATATCAACTGTCCGGAGGTATCCACCTGTTGAATATAAATGTTGGAATACAGGGTTTTGTAACGGTCTTCAAACCAGGCTACATACACTCCCTGGTTTTCATTCTGCACGGGCATCAGTTTCAGGAATTCCGCTACCACATAAGCTGAATCCCCATGGTCGCAAATTCTGGCTGCATCAGGCCAGGTTGCGGTTCCATCGGGTCCGTATCGCATGGCATAAATGTACGTGTACCATTCTCTGCCCACTCCTACACCCCGTTCGAACTTTTTCTGCCAGACAAGTATAAAATCATCCGTCCCAACCGGAAGCAGGTTTGGGAAGATGTAACTGCTATCGGGACCCACGACAGATATTGGCTCCGGCCAGAGCGGATCGCCGTCAGGAGTCAGTTTCTGGATCCTTATGAACCACCTCTGGTTGCTATCTCTCGCCTCTGCATCCGCATTCCAGGCCACCAGGACATTCTGGCTGTGGGTCAGACAGACGGTCGGAGAATAGGCCATATAGGGATCGTCAGACAACTGAACGCCGTTGGTATCCCATACTGCACGGCCGTCGGGTGCGACAGCATAAACCGAGACATGACTGAAACCCGTTCCTCCCCTCATATCTTCGATGGCGATGAGGGCATTTCCGGCCTGATCAACCGTAAGGGCATAGTCTGAAAGCCAGGTCCGGCAGGGTTGGTTGCTGATCTGGAACCCGTCGGCCCCCCATTGCGGGTACCCTTCATGGTTGATCCTCTGCAACCACATTTCATAATTGATATTCGTGGATACCTCTCTCCAACTTGCAATAAAGAAGTCACCGTTTGGTGCGGAGGCAATTTTCGGGAAGGTATGATCCATTCCGGAGCCCGCGACGATGGTATTCACAGCCGGGTCGCTGGTCCATTGCGCCTGCCCTGTCAGAACTATCAGGCAAGCCAGATAAAAGAGTACAAATGATTTCATGGAAAACTGATTTAAAATCGCATCTAAAGATAATACCTATTCAGGTAAAATGCAACCAAATTAAAGAAAATGGAACGAATGTTTTTATAACTTTACACTTCATTTGACCGGAACCGTTTTGAAAAAACTGTACACCCTCAGTTGTTTTTTTCTTCTGTTCTCATCAGGGTTTGCCCAGATCGATAATGAATTCTGGTTTGTAGCGCCCGACATTGCCCAATCTCATGGCGACCGGCCAATCTACATGCGGATCTCCACCATGGAGGATACGGCCCATATCCTGCTAAGGATGCCCGCCAACCTCTCTTTCGTTCCTATCACGCAGACCATCAATCCGAATACGACCTTTAGCATCAATCTGACCACATGGATCGATATCATTGAAAATGCTCCTGCTAACCAGGTCCTGGACCGGGGGCTCCTGCTCACCTCCGATAACGATGTAACAGCCTATTATGAAGTTGCTCATCCAAATAATCCGGGAATTTTTTCGTTGAAAGGAAAAAATGCGGTTGGCGTAGAGTTCTACATCGTTTCACAAAACGACTACTTCAACCAGGTCGGGCAGGAATCGTTCGATATTGTTGCCACCGAGGACAATACAACCGTCACAATTATCCCTTCCGATGACATCACCGGGCATGCTGCCGGACAATCATTTCAGATCACCCTGAATAAAGGCCAGACCTTTACCTGCCGGGCTATCAATACCACTGCCTTGCATACCCTTTCAGGTTCCAAGATCACATCCGACAAACCCATAGCCATCTCCTGGCAGGATGATTCGATCTATCAGGGAGGAGCTTATGACGTGATCTGCGACCAGATCATCCCCACCAACATCCTGGGCTGGGAATACATTGCCATCCGGGGATATGCCAACACCAATGAGCGGATTTATGTTTGCGGTACGGAGAATAATACCACGATCTGGATTGACGGAAACCCAACACCTGTTGCAATCATCGATGCCGGAGAGACCTATAAATACATATTCCCTTCTGCCAGCAATACGGCTTATCTTGAAGCTTCCAAACCGGTTCATGTCTTACATCTATCCGGCTATGGCGATGAATTCGGCGGATCCATTCTTCCCCAGGATTCCTGTACTGGGTCTCCCCAAATCGGCTTTAACCGCACCAACAACAATAACTTCGCTCTGTTGATCCTGACCCGGAATGGCAACGAAGGCAGCTTTCTCCTGAATGGGTCCAATACCATCATCACGGCTACAGATTTTTCCGTTGTTCCGGGCACCGGCAATGCCTGGGTATATGCACGGAAGCAGATGTCCACTGCCCAGGTACCGGTGGGTCCGAATCTGATCCGGAACACGTCGGGAAAGTTTCACCTGGGAATCCTGCACCAGACCGGGCCCAGTGCCGAATACGGGTACTTCAGCGACTTCAGCAGCCTTTACCTGGGCGCTGATGCGAATATTTGTCCGGGCGACAGCATGATCCTCGACGGGGGATCCAATATGACCTCGTATGCCTGGTATAAATATATTACCGGAACGTGGACCCTGATCGATACCACGAGGGAATACACCGTGATAGACAGCGGGTATTACGCGTGTGTCGTCAATGGGAACTACTGCACCCTGGAAGATACCATACACATCGGATTCTATTCGAATGCCACGGTTGATCTGGGACCGGATACCACCATTTGCCAGGGCACTACCATCACTTTTAATCCCGGACAATTCATTTCCTACCTCTGGAGTACGGGATACACCGGCTCGACCCTTACAACGGGTACAGGCGGAGAGTATTGGGTACGTGTGGAAAACAACAACGATTGTGTGGCCCGGGATACCGTGATGCTGTATATCGATTCGCTCCCGATGGCCAACCATCCGATCACCGGCCCCGATACGGTATGCCAGAATCAAACAGGCGCTTATTATTCTGTGGATTCCCTGCATTTTGCCACAACTTACATCTGGACACTTCCTCCCGGAGCCTCCGGGTCCAGCGATACGGCCGAGATCACCCTGGATTTCGCCGAAACGGCTTCGTCCGGACCGCTTCAGGTGAGAGGTCACAACCACTGCGGGGACGGTCCGGATACCGTCCTGCAGATCACAGTGAAACCGTTGCCCGGATCTGCAGGTATGATTCAAGGTCCGGACACTGTTTGCCAGAACAGTTCCGGTATTCAATACACCACTGATCCAATTACGTATACTACTACATACAACTGGATCCTGCCTCCCGGAGTCAGCATTCTCAGCGGAAACGGAAACGACACCATCCAGGTGGCCGTGAGTTCCTCCGCTACCACTGGAACCATCCTCCTATTTGGCCAGAATGATTGCGGGAATGGTGACAGCACCCTCTTCCCTTTGACGGTAAAACCTTTCCCGGTTCCGGCCGGACCGATTTCGGGCCCCGACACCCTCTGCCAGGGCACTGCAGGAGTGTTCTATTCTGTCGACTCCATCGCAGGCGCCTCTGCATACCTCTGGTCCCTGCCTGCGAATGCTTCGATTACATCAGGAGATAGTTCCCGTTCTATTACTGTTACCTTCGACTCTACCGCTCTTTCCGGGAATCTGGTGGTCAAGGGTTGGAGTGATTGTGGTATTGGCGATAGTGCCGTCAGGACCATAAAAATCAATCCTCTTCCTGTTCCTGCCGGTCCAATATCCGGTGAAGATACCGTATGCCAGGGGCAAACAGTAGTTCTCTATGCAGTAGACCCGATCACTTATTCCTCCTCCTGCATCTGGACACTGCCTCCCGGAGCTTCCATCACCAGCGGGGCCGGTACTACCCAGATCGGGGTCGATTTTTCCACCACAGCTCAATCCGGACTTATTACTGCGAGAGGGCACAACGACACCTGCGGGAATGGACGGCACAGCAATTTTCAAGTGGTGGTGGATCCTCTTCCGGTCGCTGCAGGTACCATCACCGGTTCCGATACCGTCTGTCAGAACCAGCCGGGAGTTCCATACCAGGTTTCTCCGATCCAGTATGCTGACAGTTATACCTGGACTTATACAGGGACGGGCGTCACCATAGTCAACAACGGAGCCTCTGTCACACTGAGTTTTTCTCCCCTGGCTACCTCCGGAACACTCACAGTTAAAGGAGAAAATGCATGTGGGTCAGGGATCCCATCCCCCGGATTCCTTATTCACGTAAATCCACGGGCAACTGTATCGCTGCAGGTCTGTTTACCGGTTACTACCCGGGAAGCTCAGCCATTTCGCCTGCGGGGTGGGCTCCCGCTTGGAGGGACCTATTCAGGCGTCGGAGTCGTCGCCGGCTGGTTTACACCCTCACTGATTCCTCCGGGAACCGACACGATCCTTATTTCATATATCTACACCAATGTATATGGGTGTGCTTATTCTTCCTCGCAACAGATCTTCGTCCTGCCTGTTGCTGTATTTGCCTGTGGTGATTCCCTAATCGATGTAAGGGACATCAAAAGGTACCCGACAGTACTGATTGGATCTCAGTGCTGGATGGCTGCCAATCTGGATTACGGACAACAGATCACCAGCAGCATCCTGCAACGGGATAACTGCCTGGCCGAAAAATATTGTTACAACGACCTCCCGGCCCGTTGCACTGCAACAGGCGGTCTCTATCAATGGGAAGAGGTCATGCAGTACGATAATACTCCCGGACTCCAGGGCCTTTGTCCCCCCGGATGGCACATTCCAACCGAAGCCGACTGGACTCTCCTTTTCAACCAGTACATCAACAACGGATTTGCCGGCAGCGCCCTGAAATCGACCGGGTATTCCGGGTTCAACGCCCTGCTCTCCGGGATCCGGTTCCATACCAGCATCTGGAAGTATCCGGCCGGTGATCCGGTTTTGCGATCGATTCTCTTTTGGTCGTCCAGCCTGCACTCTCCTTCCAAAGCATGGGCACACGGGATGAATGAGGTGGCCATCGACATCGAATACACGCCCAGTGTATCGTTTTATCCGGCACTCAGATCGAATGCATTTGCGGTGCGATGCCTTCAGGATTGAGGAACGAAGGACGAGTTGATTTTAATTGCTTTTTAATGGATCTCCCTCAAAACGTGTTTCTTTCCTCGGTAGTTCTGTAAGTTTTTACATTTATCACTTGTGGTTATCCGGCAAATTACCGGTTGTATATTTATTTTCTTAAGTAAACTAAATTAGATATGTTGTAGAATATGTCTATTTTTGAT
>QYQJ01000082.1 GCA_007280875.1 Bacteroidota bacterium | reverse complement strand
GGTGTCAGCATCGATCGATTCGTCCAGGTAAATATCAAATCCGAGGTTGAGCATCCGTACATTCATCCGGCGGCGGGTGATCCGCTGGATGTTCAGCAGGTGACGTGCCGACACATTATCGGTTGTGATGTTTTTACCGGCTGTTCCGCAGCCCAGCGTGAAAGAGGGTTCAAGTGTATTATACAGAGAACCAACCGCTCCTTGAGAAGCGGGCATGTTAACCACAATTCTGCCCGCATTCATCATGATGGAAAATTTACGGATTTTCTCTTCGTCGTATGAGAAGATGGAGGCCGTATGGCCAATTCCACCGTGGTAATTGAGATCGATGCATTTCCTGATGGCATCATCGAAATCATCTGCTTCGTAGTATGCCAGGATGGGGGCTAGGATCTCCGAAGAGAGCGGTTCTTCATCTCCAATCTTTTCCAGTGGAGCTACCAGGATACGCGTATTTTCAGGAACGCTGATATCTGCCATGGCAGCGATCTTCTCTACAGACTGACCCACAATTTCGGGGCTCATCGATTTGCTCCCGGCGAACCAGGCTACCTTCTCCACTGCTTTTATCTCTTCCGGATTAAGAAAATAGGCTCCCTGATTCTTCATCTCTTCTATCACTTTCGTGGCAATTTCCTTTTCAACCACCAGGGCCTGCTCGCTGGCACAGATGGTTCCGTTATCGAACGTCTTGGATCGTATCAGCTGCTCTACGGCAAAAGGGATATCAGCCGATTTCTCAATATATACGGGAACATTTCCGGCCCCTACACCCAGTGCGGGAGTGCCTGAGCTATATGCTTCGTGAACCAGTCCGGTCCCTCCGGTAGCCAGGATCAATGCCAGCTTCGGGTGTTGCATCAGGTACAGCGTCTCCTCCCGCGACTTATGGTTTGACCACTGGATACAATCATCGGGAGCCTCAGCAGCCAGTGCCGCTTCGTAACAGATTCGCACTGTTTCAATTGAGGATCTGGTTGCTCTCCGGTGAGGGCTTATGATGATAGGATTGCGGGTTTTAAGGGCAATCAAAATCTTAAACAGTGTGGTGGAGGTAGGATTGGTAACCGGTATAACAGCCAGGATGGGCCCGATGGGCTGGGCAATTTCAATGATGCCAGTTTGCTCATCTTCGGAAATAATGCCTACGGTTTTCTGGTTCTTCAGGTTTTCGTAGACGTACTGGGTTGCTACTACGTTTTTAATTACTTTATCTTCCCAGCGGCCGAGTTGGGTCTCTTCGGCCGCCATCTTTGCAAGCTTCACCCGGTTGTTCAACCCGGCTTTATAGACCGCCTTTACAATCCGGTCGGTGTGGGCCTGATCATACTGGTTAAAGATCGCAGCAGCATAGGTTGCCCTTTCCAGGATCTCGTCTATTTGCTGTTTTTGTTTTTCGTCCATAGATTTGTCAGTATCTTTGTTATCGTCATGTTAATCAATCAATACCATCTTTTTAACCTGTGCATGTAAACCGGAGGTGAGTTTTACCAGGTACATCGCACTGGTAAGACGGTTTCCGGAATGATCGGTTCCATCCCATGAATAAACGTAATTACCAGGAATCAATTTTTTCTCCATGATAATTTTTACCAGGTCTCCCTTTAAATTATATACTCCAAGTTTCAGAAAAACCGGTTCATTGGTCTCACTTTCAAATACTTCAAATGAAATATCAGTTTCATGAGTAAATGGGTTCGGGGAGTTCTGATGAAGCTGAAAAAGTGAATTCTTTTTATTCCACATGCTGTTTTCAATGCCCAGAAAATCATATACCGTGCCTCCAACAATCGTCATTACAACATCTGTTGTCAGGAGTTCGGTAGGATCGATGGTATAAAGATCCTTTGACCAGATGGTCATATCAGCATACTTTCCCTCTTCAATCGATCCTTTTACATCCTCTTCGAACTGCGCATAAGCTGAACCCATGGTATGTGCATATAGCGCCTCCTTCATGGTAATCCGTTCATTCGCATTGATTAAAACGCCTGAAGAGGTTTTTCTGACAAGTGCACCCCAAAGAGTCAGCCGGGGATCCAGGGAAAGAACTGTCGGAAAATCGGATCCCAGGGAGACTTTTACTCCGGCATCGATCATTGAGCGTAATGGCATCAATCGCTGAATCTGATCCGGCCAGTAAAGACGATAGAAATCTCCGCAGGAATAGATGGCTCCCGGTTGCATACAGGCAACCACTCCCATATTTTTCATACGGATTAACGAAGTTCCCAAAGGGACCATGACATGCTCAAGCCGATGACGGGAATCGACGATCAATGTATCCTGTTGGGCTTCTGCAATAGCATCCAATGCAAGGTCTATCGCATGATCGCCCATCACATGGAATGAGAGTTGTCTGCCCAGTCTGTGAAGCTGTTTAACCACCATTTTCAACGTATCCGCATTCCAGGTAGAAAGGTTCCATGAAGGTCCCGGGTGCGGGTCATATGTGTAGGAGGTCGGAGGTTGACCATCAAGGAGAAATTTATTGCCCGTATAAGCAATCATGGGATATCGGAAAAGCTCCGTGTTCTCCAGGCAAAGGGATACATCCGAAGTCCGTTCAATGGTATAATGCATGAAACACCTGATTTTCAGTTCACTGTTAATGGCTGTCTGGGCATAGGCACCAAACCGTGTCAATCCTCTGGTATTGACATCGCCAAAACTTGTGATCCCTTCAGCCAGGTAAACCTCCTGGGCATATTTCACATCGTTGACCAGGGGCTCCAATTCCAATGGTGGTGCAAGAAGCCTGACCATATCCATGGCCGGATGGTTATAGAGAACCCCTGTTGGAATACCGGTAACCGAGTCTCTTTCAATGATACCGCCGGGTGGATTGGGCGTCGTGTCAGTGATCCCGGCCAGGTTTAAACCATAACTGTTGGAGGTGCCAAAATGCCCCCCCATACTGTTCAGTATTACCGGGTTATTGGGAGAAACCGGATCCAGGTCATATCGCGTTGGCAGTCGTCCGTCTTCCAGGCGATAAAAACCATCTCCAATGACCCAATCACCTGAATCAATTTGCGCGATACGTTCTTCTATTTTGGCTATAATCTCAGCAATTGTAGTTACTTCAGGAGGGCGCAGGTTGACGTAATCATTTTCTGCCTGCCCGTAGTACATCAAGTGTGAATGCGCATCAATCATGCCTGGTGTTACGGTCAATCCGTCTAGGTCGATCACTTCAGTGCCTGTCCCTATAAAGGGTTGAACATCCTGATTGGATCCCACTTTAATAAAAATACTGTCTTTCACCGCAACAGCCTCCATCACATCGTCATTGGGATTGATTGTGATAATGTTCCCCTTGATCAATACCAGGTCGGCGGTTGTCTGTGCCATTCCCCAGCCTGAAAACAGGAAACAGATTAATAAGCCGGAAAACTGCATGTGAGTAATTCTGGTTTTTCTTTTCATCATTGTCGATTTTGGATTTGCATTTCCCCACGATCATCCCACAATGAAAGGATAAATATAACAAATATATTTTAGTCTGCTATGATTAAGGGATTGACAAGCCATTTTCCGGCACTCATTTTCCGTATTTTTGCATAAATTTTTATGAACAAGTCCGAACTCACCGCTCCGGTCGGAACCTGGGAATCGCTTTCGGCTGCCATTCAGGCAGGTGCCGATTCGGTCTATTTCGGGGTGGGTGTGCTGAATATGCGGGCCCGGTCATCGATCAATTTTACCCTTCGCGACCTGGTGAAGATTTCAGGGATCTGCCGGGAGTACGGCGTGAAGAGTTACCTCACATTAAATACCGTCATTTACGATTCCGAGATCAGAGAGGTGAGACGGATTGTGGATTCGGCGTATAAGAACGGAATCGATGCCATCATCGCTTCCGATCAGGCTGTGATCCAGGTTGCCCGTTCGGTAGGGATGCCGGTTCATATGTCGACCCAGACCAACATCACCAACCTGGAAGCGGTGAAATACTGGTCGCAGTTTGCCGATGTGATGGTCACCGCACGGGAACTCTCGTTAAATCAGGTTGCCTCCATCGTCAGGGCCATCCGCCGGCAGCGGATCACCGGTCCATCCGGACAACTGGTCCGGCTGGAGGTCTTCATCCACGGAGCACTCTGTATGGCGGTATCGGGAAAGTGTTACCTGAGCCTTGACCACTTCAACGCCTCAGCTAACCGGGGCGCCTGCTACCAGGTATGCCGGCGTCTCTACCGGGTAACTGACTTCGACAAAGAGGTGGAACTACTGGTCGATAACGAGTATATCATGTCACCCAAGGATCTTTGCACCATTGGGTTCCTGGATAAGATCGTAACAGCAGGGATCTCTGTGTTAAAGATCGAAGGGCGGGGGCGTAGCCCGGAATATGTAAAAACCGTTACCGCCTGTTATCGTGAAGCCGTTGAAGCGATTGCAGCAGGCAGGTATTCACAGGAGCGGGTTGAAGATTGGTTGAATCGGTTGAAATCGGTCTACAACCGCGGATTCTGGGATGGATACTACCTGGGCCAAACCATGGGTGAATGGGCGGAACAACATGGTTCTGTCGCCACACAGTCAAAAGAATATGTCGGAAAGGTAACTAACTACTATACAAAACTTCAGGTGGCTGAAATCAAGCTGGAATCCGATTATCTGGCGCCCGGAGACCGGATTTACATCCAGGGCCCGACAACTGGCGTGATCGAACTATCAATTCCGGAGATCAGGGTTAACCTGAAACCGGTAAAAAAAGCCAAAAAAGGAGAGGTCTGCTCAATCCCTGTACCAGAATTCCTTCGCCGTTCTGATAAAATTTATAAGGTAATTCAAAATTAATTCATCATTCATTGTTCTTTGTTCGTTATTCGATTGTTCAAATAAATGCTCGGAAATCTTCATACCCATACGCATTTCAGCGACGGCTCCTCCCCTCCCGAAGACTATATTGCAGAGGCCATTAACCAGGGATTTTCTGTTCTGGGTTTCACCGATCATTCACCGGTGCCCTTTCCGAATACTTTTGCCATTCCGGAGAGCGGTCTTCCGGGTTACATTGAGGCGATAACCAGGGTCAAGGGTCAAGGGTCAAGGGTCAAAGAATTACGAAAATCAACAATCAACAATCAACAATCGGAGATCGGAGATCGGAGATCGGAGATCAAAATCCTGCTGGGACTTGAATATGACTATATTCCCGGCCTGACGGGATCGATCAGGGAGTTGCGCAAGGCTTACTCATTTGATTATATCATTGGTTCGGTACATCTGATCAGGAATGATCATCCCGGGTTGATCTGGTTCATCGACGGCCCGAAAGTGGAGACCTACGACAAGGGGCTGCGTGAGGTGTTCCAGGGGGATGCACGGAAAGCGGTGACAGCCTACTGGCGGCAGCTTCAGGAGATGGTAGTGCAGGAGAAACCCGATATCATCGGCCATCTTGACAAGATCAAAATGCATAACCGCGGACGATATTTCCGGGAAGACGAAGGTTGGTACGTCGACCTGGTGGACGAAACGCTTGATCTGATCCTGCACCTGGGCGCAGTGGTGGAGGTCAACACCCGGGGGCTCTATAAGAAACGCTCTGATTCCCTTTTCCCGGGCCCCTGGATCCTGAAAAAAATACTGACCCAAAAAATCCCTGTAACTCTATCTTCCGATGCACACCGTCCCGAAGAACTCAGCCTAGGTTTTCCGGAAGCAACAGAGATCCTGAAGGAGCTCGGATTCAGATCGCAGTGGCTGCTGACCGGCCAGGGCTGGGAGGAGACAGAATTAGAGGAAGTAAGGGCCAGGCACTAACAGGTTTTTGCTTTCCCTGCAATCGTATGAACCTTCAGCGGTTCCACATACATGGCCCGGACAGGCCGGGTGGGGCAGATGTATTCACAAGCCCCGCATCCGGTACAGGTTTTTTCATCGATAACGGGTATGGTCAGCTCTCCCAGATAGGGCTTCATGGTAATGGCCCTGGTCGGGCATAGTTCACTGCACAGGCTGCAGGAAGTCCGTTCCGCTACCGGGATACATAGGTTTTTAATAAAACGGGCGATTCCGATCCGGATTCGTTTCTTCTGCTCAGGAGATAATGAAAGAATGGCTCCGGTTGGACAAATATCCAGACATTTCGTGCATTCGTAGCGGCAGAGGCCTGCTTCAAAATCCATTGCCGGCTGGAGGATTCCTGCCAGACCAAAGGCACCGATAGTAGGTTGCAATACCCCGGTCGGACAGACACTGACGCACAGGTGGCAGGAGGTGCATCGTTCGGTGTAATAAGCTACGCTGACCGAGCCAGGAGGGGTAGCCGGATAGGGATTTTCCTCATCGGTTGAATTCTTTTCTCCTCCCGCCAGCTCTTCTGCAGGATTTCCGTACAGCCTGGAGAAAAGGGCCGGTGCAATGGCCAGGGAGGGCACCGCCACCGAAACCGACAACACGGCGTTTTTCAGGAACGCCCTCCTCCCTTCGAACTTTGATCCTCTAACTTCGATCCCCGATTCTTGGCCCTTGACCCTTGACCCTCGACCCTTGAACCTCGACCCTTGAACCTTAAACCCTATCGCCCCATTCGAACATGCTTCCAGGCAATTGAAGCAGGCTACACAGCGGTCGAAATCCAGGATTTTTGCATCGTTGTCGATGCATCCCGTTTTACACACCTTCATGCAGCTTCCGCAGGCACTGCAGGTAACAGTGTCCAGTTTGAGCCGGAACAACGAAATCCTGGATAGGATCCCGAGCAGGGTCCCGACCGGACAGATCACTGTGCAGTACCATCGGCCTTTCCACACCGCCAGGAGGACAATAGCCAGAAACATCGTCAGGGTGACCACCCAGGAGCACCAGGACGTACTAGTCCGCATGGCTGTTTCTCCTTCCGGACTCCGCAGGGAATCAAGCGAAAAAAACAGCGGATTCCCCGGAAGATCAATGAATAGACCGATCAGTCCCGACAGGGATCGTCCAGCCAGACTGAAAGGATCCAGCAGGGTCAACAGGAAGAGGTTGCCTGCCAGTAAAAGAAGCAGGGTCAGAGCGAGGATGGGGTAGCTGACCCACTGTACCGGTTTTCTGTAGTGTATTTTGGATTGTGATAATATGTTTCCCGGATTCCATCGTGACCGGATTCCGTTTACGATATCCTGAATCGTGCCGAGCGGACAGAGGGAGGAGCAGTAGATCCTTCCGAAAAGAAGGGTCAGGAGCATGATAAACAGAAATCCCGCTGCAGCCAGGGAAAACGAACTCAGGAAGCCGATCAGGGAGGGGATGAACTGGAGATAGAGCAGGGTTTTTATCAGCCCTTTCGTGGTGATGAGCGCGATATCAGCGAAAATACAGGCGACAAATGCAAAAATCAGGAGTGAAATCGCTACCCGGATCGGTTTCAGATATTTCCATTTCATGCAAATCGAATTGGTCCCATTGTGGATAAAATTACAAAAAAATGATCCTCCTTTTTCGTATTTTCGCTTCAGGGTAACTGTATTGTATGATCTCACGGGATACCGTTGAAAGCATTCTTTCCGCCATTCGCATCGAAGAGGTGATCGGTGATTTTGTCACACTCCGGCGAAGGGGGACGAATCTGATTGGCCTGTGTCCGTTTCATAAAGAGAAGACTCCCTCGTTCACTGTCTCACCTTCCAAAGGAATTTATAAATGCTTTGGGTGCGGAAAAGCCGGAAGCGGGGTCAATTTTCTGATGGAACACGAGCACTACACTTACCCGGAAGCGCTTCGTTTCCTGGCCAACAAATACCAGATCGAGATCGAGGAGGAGGTACAAACACCGGAGATGCAGGAGGAGCTTGGAGAGCGGGAAGCTCTGTTCAACCTGAACCAGTTTGCCCGTGACTATTTTGCACAAGCCCTCCACCACACCGAGGAGGGAAAGGCCATCGGGCTCAGCTACCTGAAGGAGCGGGGAATCCGTGATGACATTATCCGGAAATTCGAGCTGGGATACAGTCCCGAAACCTGGGATGCCTTTACTTCGTACGCCCGGCAGCAGGGATATAAGCTGGAAGCACTGATTAAAAGCGGCCTGACCCTCCAGAAGGAGGAGCGGGCATACGACCGGTTCCACGCCCGTGTGATCTTTCCGATCCACAGTGTTTCGGGACGGGTGATCGGATTCGGAGGCCGGATCCTGACTTCGGAGAAAAATCGTCCGAAATATGTAAATTCACCCGAATCAGGGATTTACAATAAGAGCAAATCCCTTTACGGCATCTTTTTCGCCCGACATGCCATTGCTTCGAATGATACCTGCTACCTGGTGGAGGGATATACTGACGTGATCTCCCTGCATCAGGCCGGTATTGAAAATGTTGTAGCCTCTTCCGGAACTTCGCTTACTCAGGATCAGATCCGGATGGTCCAGCGGTATACCCGCCAGGTTACGATCCTCTACGATGGGGATCCGGCCGGAATCAAAGCCTCATTTCGCGGCATTGACATGATCGTGGAGGAGGGCATGGATGTAAAAATCGTGCTTTTTCCTGATGGGGAAGATCCGGATTCCTATGCCCGTAATCACCATCCTTCCGAAGTGGAGGCCTTTGTCACCGGCAACGCCGACAATTTTATCCTGTTCAAGACCAAGTTACTGCTGCAAGAGACTGAAGGCGACCCGATCAAAAAGGCGGGACTGATCAAAGAGATCGTACATACCATCAGTCTGATTCCCGACGGCATTTCCCAGACCCTGTACATCCGGGAATGTTCGGCCCTGATGGGGGTATCGGAACAGATCCTGATGAATGAAGTCCGGAAGATCCTGCGTGACCGGATCAAAAAAAGGCTCCCGGAGGTGGAGAAGGCGGAAGATATCGGATGGCAGGAAACAACCACAGCCCCCTCCCAGGAGGATATCGACCTCTTCTCCGACGAATACCAGGAGCGGGAACTGATCAGGCAGCTAGTCCTCTACGGACGGGAGACCATCACCCTTCAGCGGACTGATGAAGATGGCCGGGATATCCCTTTCCCTATTCGGGTGGCCGATTTTATTGTGATCGATATCCTCCGCGATGAACTGGTATTCGAACAAGCTCTCTATGGCCGGATCTTTGCCGAATTTGTCGCTGCCCGGGAACGAGATGAGATCCCCGATATTTCCTATTTCAAACTGCACGAAGATCCGGAGATTGCCCACGCAGCTATCGACCTGATCTTCTCCCCGTATGAACTCAGTGAAAACTGGGGGAAAAATAACATCCTGATCGAGGAAGAACCGGCACGCATGAAAGAGCTGGTCATTTCCGCCATGCTGTCGTTTAAAGCCAAGAAACTGGATAAAATCATTACGGCCAAACAGAAAGAAATGCAGGAGGCCAGGGATCCGGCCGACGTAGAGCTGCTTCTTTCAGAGCTCCGGAATCTGAAAGCAAGTCATGTCCGGATTAACCAGGAACTGGGCAGAATCATTACAAAGTAACGCATCAGCATGGCTCCCGATTATCTTTTGTATTTTTTTGAAAATTCCACTCGGATCATCTGATAAACCAGTATAAAATCGGATGGTCTGATGAAGAATTCCCGGTGTGTGACTTTGGTTAATTTTATGAATTTTACCATCTGGTAAATCGTGGCGAGGATATATGCAGCCGAAGCCGTAAGTCCGGCTCCAACATAGTTCCAATAAAGAACGGCAGGATATATCGCTCCGAGGGTAAAGAGAAAACCTATCCCGGATGCAATCATATTGTATTTAGGCTTTCCGATTCCTGAAAAAAAGGAACTCAGTAACATGGAAGCATTCAGTGCCAGAATTCCCGGGGCGAGGCAAAACACCAGAGTGTGAATGAAACGGTAAGCTTCACCAAAAATCCATGCATATATTCCTTCCGGAATGGCGATCATGACCAATGTTAAAAACATGGTTACCAGCACAGTGACTTTTAACAACCGGATAGTAAGTTCACGCGAATATACCAAATCGCGCGAACTGGAAATACGGGAGAATTGTATCAGCGAGATGCTCTGTCCTATTATCCTTAATCCCTCCGTAAGTTGTATAGCTGCATTGAATATCCCGAGTGGGGATGCTCCGTGTATCGCTTTGATTACATAAAAGTTAAACCGTTTGTTACCCAGTTGAATGAGGTTAGCGATCTGGGTGAATATTCCATATTTTACTATTTCGGCAATTCCCGAAAAAATTTCCTTTACATGATCAATCCGTATATGCCGTCTTGTAAGAAATAATCCCATCATCCATGTAAGGAGATAAGATCCATACAGCGCATACACATACATGATAGTGGTTCTGATATGAATCACAAACAGCAGGAGCGATACTAAAATTACCAAACTGATTATCTGGGTCAAAAAGGTAGTATTATACAGAGTGATCTTTTCCTTTCCGATCAAAATATTGATATGGATAGTTGAAAAGGAGTTTATAAGTGCAAGAATCAGAATATGTGTACCAAATCCGGAAGGAACAATAATACTATAAACTGTCGGAAAAAGGGAAAGGACAGATCCAATACCTGTAGCGACCACAAAAGTAATTATTGCCCATAGATAACCGATTAGGATCAGACTGAATAGGTTTATCCGGGAAGAGAAAAATACCATAGCGCTTCCCCCTATCAGGTCGTTCAGAAGCATGATCAGCGCGATATCAAGTACAATCAACCCGATGGTTCCATAATATTCAGGTTTGAGTGTGTTGGTGCATAATAAAACCAGGATCAGCATGAGAAATGCATTGATAACCCGTACCAGGAACGTTTGTGTGATCTTTCTTACCATATGCCTGTAATTCCTATCCGGTTATTTGCAATTCGTTTTAGCCCATGAAAAAAATTTGACCAAAGAAAGCGAAACTCTTTTCCATCAATTATTGTAATCCGGTCATTTCCATTTATCGTATGCAATCCTTCAGAATAATAATTTCCTTTCGGACAAACCGTCAGATATTTCTCTTCCTGAAAATCGAAAGGAGATAATTTTAGTACATGATTCAATACTATCCTCGCTCCATAATGCCAGGAACAATCCTGTGCCGGCCTGATAAGCCAGCCATCCATCCGGATAAACGATCCGGCCGGACGGCTGGAACGAATATCCGTTTTTACCGGATTATTGGAATGTGATATGAACTTATCAAATAACGACTGCGAATAATAGATATATAGATGAACACTGGGAAGATCCTTCCGGGTAAAAAACAGCCACCATTTGTTTTGATAGTGAAGAATAACAGGATCTACACCCGACATATGATCCACTAATGTACGATTATAACCGAATTGCCCGGTATCATGGTTCAGGCTGTACAAAACAATCCGGTTATCCTGATGGGTTTCGGGAATTAGAAAATATTCCCCCTGAAAGGAAAAGACAAAAGGAAATGAGCTATGATTTTCTGTCTGTAGTGCTTTTCTGATCTGTTTAGGAAAACTTTGCATATCACATATATCCATGCTGTATAGTTCTCCTTTTGATCTCCGGTAACTATAATATTCAAAGAACACGGTTGATCTGCCGTCAATTTCAAGTAAAAAGGGATCGGCGACAAATTTCGACAGTTTGGGTTTCGGGAACCATTGCACTTCTTCCGGATCCCAACCCCATTTGACAATATCGTGAATCGCCCTGTGAATAATACCGATATTCCAGTCCTCTGCACGAGTCAGTTCGTTGAAGTGAAACATCAGTCTGTTCCAGATCAACTTATACAGAAATTTTGCGATTGTAACATTTCCCGGCGCCCTGTACAAGGGAGCCTTGCTGTCAGATAACCATTCGGAGTGGGTCCCGTTTTGAATCGCAATACATACTTGCAACGGCCACCGGGTTGTCTGTAGATAGAGCTGATCCAGCTGACCCTTATAGGAATGGCGTTGCGTTTTGAACCATCCTTTTCTCAAGATAAATCCTTTATCCAATCTTTCATTCAATCGCTGCAGAATAACACCTGTGACCGGTTCGTTATTCAGTATCTCCCAGAAACCAGGAGGTCCACCCCGGTATTTCATTTCATCGCCATGATGGAATGACCAAATGCCATACTGAGGGATTGTTAAAATCTCGCCACCAATAATCCCAAATCCAAATCTGAGAAGAAAATGCGGGCCGATTTCCCGGATGGTTTGAAGATCCTTTTCATGAAAGAAAGAGATGTATTTCCGTTTTTCAGGAGTGCAGAAAAGCTTATAAATATCTGTGGCCTCGTCGGTATAATTTACAATCCTTTTTGATTCAGGATGAAGAAAATAGCGATCAAAAAAATAAAAAAGTGCGTTCCTGGAGAAAAGCCGGTTGATTTTTGACCGGATCCGGTTTTGGAGAACGGGTTCCTTACCGGAAGCCTTAACAATGATAAGTTTCAGCTCTATGCCATGATCCCGGAGATGTTTGATCGAATCAGCCTGCCATCTTTCTAGCATCAGGCTATTGCATAAAATTCCGAATGATAGTGCTTCCGGCATCCTTCGTTCATTTGCTCACTAAAAGTGGTGACTGATTCGGATCGAATCTGTCACCAAAAACCTTTGATAGTGTTTTCAGGATAAAGACATATTCCTGATGATCTTTTTTTTCAGCAACATTCAATGCCCATCCGGGCAGTGAATATTTTACTCGTTGTTTGAAGAGTAAAAACCTTATGCGCGTCGTCTGATCTATCGGAAAATTCCAGTTGGCATTATCGATCCGTAAGGTTTCCGGGGAAACAACCGAAATAAAACGGTGATACAATTGATAATTCTTTTTCACTGCCGGATCTATCGCCATTAAATAATCAAACAGCGGGGTGGAATAATATGGAGTAATCGAGGGAAAAAAGCACCGGTTGCGATCTTCGCCCTCGAATAACCACTTTACCCCTCTTCCCATGATAAGGAACCGAATATACTTTCCTTCCATTGATTTTTCGGGCGAGGCTTCAAGTAATTCAACCAGTGAATTACGAATCATCTCTGTCCGCGTATCTTTTGCGACAATTTCAGGAACTATTATGATGTGTTTTTTCAGAATAAACGAAGCAAGCTGATAGACATTTTTTCCCTGCATGTCCCAGGTTAAATCCGGAAGTACCTTATCTCCACCGTCTCCGGTAATATAAACCATCCCGGGACCAGAAATCCGGGTAAAAAACTCAAGAATAAATGACATCCCAAGTGAGTTCATTCCGGATTTCATTTTTATCAGCATATCTTCAAACTCTCCGGAGGATCTTTTTATTTCAACAACATTCAGCTTTTTCTCCCAGGTATCTGCTATTTTTTTGGCCACTTGCAAATCCTGAAGAGCATTATTCCATGGATCAAGATAGGAATCGATTCGGAATGTTAATTTCAGCGTCCGCAAGGCGCTTCCAATTACACGGGAATCCAGGCCTCCGCTTAATGACAATTTTCGTTCTTCATACGACCTCAGCCTCAGAGTACAGGCATTTAAAAACAATTCACGAGCTTTCCCGGCAATAATACGGGGATCCCGTTCGGTATGATAGTTCTCAAAATTATATTGTTTCCAGGTGCCGGTCTTTCTCCCGTGTATATCTTCCAGTATATAAAATGCAGGCATCAGCCGGTGTGTATAACGATATATCGTACGGTCGGAAAGTGGATACCCGAAGTATAATGTCTCCGCTACTCCAACCTGATCCGGTTCGTCAGGTATTAATGCTCTTTTTATAGCCAGATCCCGGAGATACAGCGCCCAGTTTTTATTCTGGCAGGAATAGACCGGAAGCCTGCTCAAGGAGTCTCCAACAAGCATCCATTGGCGGGAAAGCCGGTCTACAATACACAGAAAAAACTCTGCATCGTCTGAATTTAAGAGGGCATATAACCGATCCCCGGGTATACAGTTTCCCTGAAATACTTTTGGGATCTCTTTGATCCGTTGTTCTTCCTGTTGGTCTGATAAATTGTATATCCTGCCCTCTAAAAAATATTCAAACCGGTCGTCTGAAAAATAACGTACCGGATAACCGGCATAGGTTACCACAGCAATCCGTAAATTTTCAAACAAGCAATATACTTTCGTCCTGTATTCAAAAGTATACAAACAACGTTTTAATACGGTTTCAAGGAGATCGTTTGGACCAGAAAGGCCCTTGTTTCCAATTATTATATTCAGTCCGGGCATGAAATGTTCATTCAGGTGGGGTTTTGGTATTATCGGTCAATAAATCCAAAAATAAGACTACTGTTTCCAGGTAAATACCATGTAGTAACTAATTCTTTGAACCCGGTGTATCTCTCAGGCGTAATGATGTACTGGTTAATGGTTAACTCTTTTCTAACATGAATTGTTCCGCCCCGTTGTGACACAACAAATAAATATGAACCTGCCTGATTTGTAATTCTTATATTTTGCTTGGGTAAAAACACTTTCATGTTATCAGGTAAAGCGATTGTAAAATCGTACTTTTCCTCTAATGGAAAAGGTATTTCCAGTGGTGTCTCACGCTTTGCAACCAGCGCTTGGACATTCCAGCTTTCAATCCCGGTATTCAGATACGGAAGCGTGAAGAACAAATAGTTCAAATCTTTTTTTACTATTTCTGCTTGATCCACTCTGCAGGTAAAAGAAGATTCCGCAGGTGTCAGCCTGGAAAAAGAGATCTCCTTAATTTCGGCTGAAGCCACTCCGCCCCGGAAATATTGCTTCAGCTTATTTTCACTTCGGGTCAAGGCCAGAAAAGGATTGGAAGGGCCGCTGATCGTTCCTATGAGTTCGCCTGAAAGGGTCAGCGCCGTACCGATCACCAGTATTCCTTTCAGCGAAAGAGCGTTTTTTTTCGCTTCTGTATCAACCGGTTGGAAGGTCCCATCTTCCTTCAGAACCAGGAATACCTTTCCGGGTTCAAGCACAGGCATATCAAACGCATTTGCCTGTTCTACCGATAAATATACCTCTCCGAGTCCGGCCACTTCGGCCCTCACCACCCAATCTTCCAGTGTAGTAAGGGTTCCTATTTGGTTGTTAAAATCGGATCCGTCGAAAACCAGTACCGGCTGTGCCTGGATTCCGGCCTGCTTCAAAAGGGCTGTCAGGAAAACCGCTTTTTCCGCCACTGTTCCACCGTTGCTGTTCCATAGTTCTTCCGGAGTCCGGAGCCGATACCCGGTAAGTTCCCCGGGGACGTCAAAGAGATTGATCTCTTTCACTACAAAATCCTGCAGGGTAAAAAGGAGCTCTTTTTTCTCTTTCCGGTCTGTTTCCAATTTTGTTACAAATTGATTCATGGTCTCAGATGTGGCGTACCTGAAAGCCTCCTGATCCATGAAAAAGCCGGCGATCGGCCGATACCCATCAAGTGTGCTGAAGATCAGAGTCGGATAAAGCGACTGATCGTTGGGGCGGTGATCTTCGGGCGACATGGCCGGGATCCCGTTCAGGGCCCATCGGTATACCCGAAATCCGTTTTCGGTTGTCTCCGATGGTTTTTTCTCGCTGTTGAACAATTTAAAAAACAGGGGTTTGTTTTCCGGTACCCGAAGGATCATCGTAAGGGATTTTACCGGTTGGTTTTCGGCCAAAATCGTGCTCCCCATAAATGCAGGGAAGAAATCAACGGCTGTCCGGATCCGGTAATCAAGATACACGGTAGCACCAACTTCAAGCCCGGTATGGGTGATGACCAGTTCACGTAACCGGTTGAAGGCCGGGGCGTGGGAAGCAAATCTTGGAAGCACTTCGTTAAATGCATTTGCCGGTGTGACCACATTTTTACCGTCGGCCATGACTGTAAGCGACTGATCTACAGTGAGTATCTGATAATCAGGATTATACAAAATGAATGTCTCTCCGAATAACCGGTGAAACGACCGGTAGTTTTGCAGTTTCTGTTCCTTGGCATAGCGGTATTCCATGGTACCGTCGGTATTCAGGGTGTACTCTTTGGTCAGAGACAGGTATATGGCATCGTATTTTTCCTCCTGTGCAGAAAGATGAAAAAATGGAAAGAGAGAAAGAGAGAATAATATCAGTATCGTGACTTGTTTCATATTGCTAGGCTTATTAACCCGTTATTCATTTTTTTAAATCCACCACAACCATTTCGTCTGCAAAGCGGTTCTGGGCTTTGACTGCATCCCGGTATTCAGGCCATTCGCCGGCTTCGTAGATCCGTTTTCCAAATGAGATCTCTTCTTTAAAAACGAGGGTCTCTCCCTGCAGGTTGTATCCGCCTGTGATGGAAGCAAAGGCTCCCTGCAGGTTGACCGGTTCCGGAATCCGGACTGTCTTTTCCAGGGAGGGGATCCGTATCTTTTCTGAAACCACGACCTGGCGGGAACACCTGTCGCGAAAAGGAAACTGCCTTGTTTCCAGATCGGTTTCGAAATAGAGGTGCGATTGAGCCGATTTGAATAACTGCGAAGCCATCAACGGTTTAAAAAACAGGGTGTTTCCTGAAACCATTGCGTAATCCGGAATGCAGTACCCGATTTCGATCCGGATGGGTCCTGAAAGGTAATCCATGGGGTCTCCGTAATTCAGTTTCGTGATGGTGGCTTTAGGGTGGATCCGCAGAAATTCCCGTTCGATGTTCCGGTTCCATTCAGTTTGATTGGAATTTTTAAAATACCCGCGAACCGATCCGTCCGATTGCCCTTCTGCCGTGATCACCAGGGTCCCTTCCAGTGTCCCGTCATCCAGTAATTCCGCTTCAGCAACCACGTGAATATAATGATTTTCAGGCGGCGAAAGTGGAGTAGTTGCCAGGTCGGCCCCTTCGGGAACCCCCATCAGGTATTGCTGCTGTTGTTCAGCGCTGGACCACAACTCGCGGAGAAAGGGCACCCAGGTAGGGTCCAGGAGATGATATTGACCATCCTTGAGTTTTACCACCGTCACACAGTGGTTGAACTGGTCGGCCGGAATGTAGTCGATCCGTGATCCGGCCATGGTCATGGCCGGGTACGACATAAATCCGGCAGCCCGTAACATGGTTATCAGCATTCCGGCTTTGTCTTTGCATACTCCGCACCGGTCGTTGAAAGTCATTGCTCCTTTATGCAGGGTGAAGCCCTCCCCTTCTCCCATAGAGATGCCCGAATAGCGGATCTCATCAGCGCACCAGTGGGTGAGCAGGGAGATTGAATCCGCTTCTGTGCGGGCTCCTTTCAAAATAGTATCCACCTTGGCTTTGATCTCCGGGGTAAAATCAAAACTGCCGAAATCCTCGTTGACCTTGAAAAACCAGGTGGATTTGGCAACCCAGTCGGGGCTGGTGGAAAGCAGTAGTTTCGGTGCCACATCCGACAGGGCAACCATTCTTGGTTCCTGTTTGATGGGTCGCATGCCGGTCTTCGAAAAGGTGTACACAAAGGCATCCCCCTCCAGCCAGCCTGATACCTGCGCCTCTCCATTGTAAAATTCAAATTGTAGTAATTTCTCTTTCGGCACTCTCACCTGGTATACTTTCAGGTTAACCGGCCAGGAGCTGAAAAATTCCACAATATCATAGAATTGGCCCCGCATCGGGGGAATGTACCGGTCTTCATCGTTTTGTTGCAGCAGGGCATAGGTAAATCCTTTTCGGAACATGACCACCTCTATCGCGTCTCCGGGGTCAAGCCGTCCCATTTCGATCATGATCTCCCGGGCGCCCCAGTATATTCCCCTGGCGGGTGCAGGGTAATCCATAACCCTGTTCAGGTCAAGATTCATGATCCGGCCATCGTTTTTATAGACAGCTGCTTTTCGGATCTCCACAAAGGCCGATTGCGGATCATACCCAAACGTAAGAGCATTCAGTTCTTTGGCTCCTGCAGGAGTCAACACTTTGTAAAGCATATGATTGGTCACATAGGTCAATCCGCTTTCCTTCACGTCTGTCAGGGTGCTGTCAAAGATCACCAGCAGGTCATCATTTGGAAACGTGCTGGCATCGCCGGCTGTTTTGATCAGTGCGCTGATGGGGTCTCCTGCAAATGTGCAGTGCACGAGTGCCTGCAAAAGCAGAATCAGACTAACTTTCTTCATCATGTATAACTGGTTTGTTTGGATCAAAATGCACATATTCTGTGATATCCAGGTAGGTCTGGTGCAATGCTGGTTTCCCCCGGTGCTGGATGCGCCTGACAAACGTTTTCATCCACCGGGTCTCCCCATCTTTTCTGAATATCCGAAACAGGGCATGCTGCGGGGGAGTCTCTCCCTGAAGCCGTTTTCTGGCCAGATCCAGCAGTCGGCTCCGGTCGTCCGGGTGAAGCAGGCCCAATAGGTCCCGTTCGTTAAAGGTACTTATCTCTTCCAGGGTATACCCGAATAGATTGGCGATGGCTTTATTGGCAAATATTACTTTTTCATCCTGAAGCACCCAGATGCCAAGCAGGGTATTTTCTGTGATGGTTTCATAGAGTTCCAGCACCTCGGTGTTCTCCCGGATTTTTTCGTTCAGGTGCTTTTCCAGTTTTTCCCTGATTTCCAGGTTTTCGATTTCCAGCTTCCGCTGATAGGCCGCGATTTCTATTATCATAATCATCTGTTCGAGGTCGTAAGGTTTCAGCACATATCCGAACGGTTTGATATGAAACGACCGGTCATATACTTCTTTCGAACTCTGGCCGGTGATAAAAATAATCGCACAATGAAACTCCTCTGAAATCAGCCGGGCTGTCTCAATGCCATCCAGGTTTCCCCGAAGATGAATATCCATTAACACAACCTCCGGTTCCTGTCCTTCATTCTTCAGCTCCCTGATAGCCTGAATGCTGTTTTCGCCCCGGGTAGCCGTGCCCAGTACCTTATATCCCGTACTGAGAAGCTGATCCTTCAGGCAGGCGGCAATCAATAATTCATCTTCGACAATGTAGATGGTAATCGGTTCTTTCATCACTTTGAGCTGATCATTTTCAACATATTGATCTCTTTCTCCTCTAAAAACCTCCATTTTCCCCTGGGTAGATTTTTCTTCGTCAACCCGGCAAAATAGACCCGGTCAAGTTTTTCCACTTTATAACCGAGTTTTTCAAAGATCCGTCTGACGACGCGGTTTTTCCCAGAGTGAAGCTCCAGTCCTACCTCCCTCTTATCTTTTCCGTCTGTTACATATTCAATCCGGTCGACTTTGATAAATCCGTCGTCCAGTTCGATTCCGCCGGTAATCGTCTGCAAATCCGCTTTTGTGAGGGGTTGGTCCAGCACTACATGGTAAATCTTGCGGATACCGTACCGGGGGTGGGTAAGTTTTTTAGCAATGATCCCGTCGTTTGTCAGCAGCAGCAGCCCGGTGGTGTTACGGTCGAGCCGGCCGACCGGGTAGATCCTTTCGGGACAGGCGTCCCGGATCAGAGCCATTACAGTATTTCGTTTATAGGGATCATCGGCGGTGGTTATATAGTTTTTCGGCTTGTTCAACAGGATATACCGTAGCTTTTCCTGGTGCAGCGCCTGGTCGCCTATTAACACTTTATCTGTCAGCGCTATTTTGGTTCCCAGTTCCGTGATGATTTTTCCATTCACTTTTACAGCACCGGCCAAGATCATTTTATCCGCTTCCCGCCTGGAACAAATACCTGAATTCGCAATAAACTTATTTAGCCTGATCAATTCAGTATCTTTCATTTCTTGTTTATTGTCAGGTTTTCTGATGGGTGGTTTTCTCGGTTTCATTCTTCCGGTTCAAATGGTGGTTTAATTCTGACGCCGTCGAAGCGGGTTTCTATTCCGTTTATATACGATATAATCATGAACAGGGTCCCGTCGTAATTGTATTTAATCCAATCCCCCTCTTTATTGCCCATAACGTACATCCCTTCATCACGTATTTTTCCGTTGTCCCAGTAATAGGAGTGCTTTCCATCGGGAAGATCCTCCAGAAATCCTCCTTTGAAAATCAACAGGCTATCGGTTCCTTTTTCTCCAATCTGCAGGTTATACGCCACCCACAGCCCGTTACGCAACCCATCCCGGTAGCTGCCGCGCTGACACCAGTCTCCGACACACTGAAACCAGGGTCCGTCTTCCAGGCCATCGAGGTATTCCCCTTTTTCAATGAGGATGCCTTCTTCGTCAAATTCTTCGGAAAGACCATCTTTTTTGCCCCGGTAATAGTTCTCTTCCCGCAATAATTGTCCTGAATCATAATACCATTTCCACGTTCCTTCCGGTTTTCCCTCTTTGTTGTAAACACCTGTTTGTTCCAGCCTGCCATTTGGATGAAAATAGTTCCATTTGCCGGTTTTTTTGTCTGCTTTGTAATCTCCTTCCGCTTTCAGGGTTCCGCCCGGATAGTATTCTATCCAGTGTCCTTCCCGGCTACCGTCTTCCAGCACCAACCCCTGTCCAATCTGTATTCCTCCCTGGAATTCCTTAGCAGACACAATGGCTCCATCGGGTGAATACTCAACAGAAATACCTTCAAGAACCCCGTTTCTATACAATCGGGTAGCTTTGACCGTACCGGTCGGATAATATTCTTTTTCAATATCAAGTTTCTGGATTTCAGCCGCTTCAGGTTGCAGAACTCCTTCGATATATTTCGTGATTTGCAACAGGTCTCCTGATTCGGCGTATTCCTTGAAATAGCCGTTTCTTTTGTCGTCTTTGTAGGTTCCCTCCAACTTCATTTTTCCATTTTCCCAGAAAGTGATCCATTTGCCCTGTTTCCGGTTAAGTTTATCCTTCCGGTTAATCTTCATTCGTTCCACAATGAATCCCTTTTTGTATTCTGTAATCGTAATGATCTCTCCCTGTTCGTTATACTCCTTTCCGATTCCCTGTTCCAGCCCCTTTTCAAAAGGGATTTCCAGCTTCTTCCATCCTTCCGTGTGATAATATTCCGTAAATCCCTCTTTACTATCATTGATGTAGTATTCCCGGATGGTCTCCCTGTCGAGGAAGGAGGTTTTGTATCCGTTTCGTTTTCCATCCCGGTAGGTGATTTCCAGAATGAGCTTTCCTTCCGGATTATAGAACTTCCAGATACTGTCGAGTTTGAAATTCGTTCTGTTTCCTTCCGATTTCAGAATCCCGTTTTCATAATAAGATTTCCAGTATCCGTCAGGTTGACCATTCACAAGGATCCCTTCGCTTGAAATCTGGCCATTTGGATAAAAAAACTGCTGAAACCCAGAAATACGGGTCGTGTCCTGTCCCGATAGTGAAACGAATAAACAGTGAAGTATAATCCAAGTCAAGAACGTACGCATAATTTAACCGTTAAATAGATAGATCTAACATCTTCAAAATGGGTTTCCGGGCTTTAAGGATTAACTCCTGCTCCAGAATAATTTCAGGTTTTTCTCTTTCCAGGGAAAGGTATATTTTCTCCAGTGTATTTTTTTTCATGTAAGGACAATCATTACAGGAACATGTTTCATCTGCCGGAACGATTAAAAATTCTTTGTCGGGTGATATTTTTTGCATGGCATGCAGAATTCCTGTTTCGGTGGCTATTATAAATTTTTTAGCCGGATCATTTTTTGTGTAATTCAGCAAACTGGTGGTTGATCCGATATAATCGGCCATTGCCAGAATGATCGCCTTACATTCAGGATGAGCTATAATTTTTGCGTCAGGATGTTCCTTTTTTAACTGCATAACCGATTCAACCGTAATCACATCATGAACTTCACAGGACCCGTTCCACAATACCATGTTCCTTCCGGTGATATGATTCACGTAGTTCCCCAGGTTTATATCGGGGGTAAAAATGATCTTTTGTTCTTTCGGAAAAGATTCCACTACCTTTATTGCATTGCTGGAAGTGCAAATAACATCAGAAAGAGCCTTGACCGAAGCTGAACAATTGATGTACGATACAACTACATGATCAGGATGCAATTCCTTAAATGCGTTGAACTCTTCCGGCGGACAAGAATCGGCAAGGGAACATCCTGCTTCCAAATCCGGAATAATCACTTTTTTTGCCGGATTCAATATTTTAGCTGTCTCTGCCATGAAGTGAACACCAGCAAAAAGAATGATTTCGGCATCTGTCTCATAAGCACTTTGAGCCAACGCCAGACTATCTCCAACAAAATCAGCAATATCTTGTATTTCAGGTACCTGATAAAAATGGGCCAGGATTATAGTATTTTTTTTCTGTTGTAACGTTTTTATTTCTCTGATCAGGGTTTCTTTCAAAACAGTCATCTTATATTAAATAAAAAGATATTTTCTTTTATTATTATTTATAGTATCTGTTGATTTGGTTGAAAAATTTTGGTCTAAAAGTTTGCGATGTTCATTTCTTTCGGACGATGAACAGGTTATCCACAGGTTATCTTTTGTATATTGTTGTTATTTAATTAATTAAATAAATATTATTTTTGGGAAAAAATCTGCATTGTTTATAAAGAATGTACGTTTTTACGACGGGAAATTGTGAAAACTATTTGATAAAATTGGATAAAAACATGTTATCATGACAGAGTTTTAAAAAACCGCATGAAAGAGGTATTTTATCAGAATTTGATAACAAAGTTACACAGTTGTGAACATCTTTTCCTGTAAAATTTAAAATTGTGGTTTTCAGGGAATCCCGTGCATAGAATGGCTACCTTTGCTAAAAACTGTTAACAATGACTGATTCTGGTGAAGTTATTGCTATTGGAAGTGATCATGCCGGCTTTGGTATGAAGAAGTACCTGAAGAAAAAGCTAGCTGAATGGGGTTTTGAATCAAAGGATTTCGGAACTTTTTCAGAAGAGAGTATGGATTATCCAGATCCAATTCATCCGCTTGCCAGTGCGATGGAAAAAGGAGAATATCAAAGGGGGATAATTATATGCGGAAGCGGAAATGGTGCGGCTATGGTAGCCAATAAATATATGCACATTCGGGCCGCTTTATGTTGGAACAACGAGATTGCCAAACTTGCACGGCAGCACAACGATGCCAATATTATATCTATACCAGCCAGGTTTGTCTCGAATGTGAAGGCTGCGGAAATGGTTCATTTGTTTCTGGATACAACATTTGAAGGAGGCAGACACGAACGGCGAGTAAAAAAAATTTCAATATTACTGCAATAATATCCGGATGAATTCAACAGCCTATTATTTTCAGGAGCAAGCAGCCCGAATATCATTTGACCCGGAACACCGGCGGCGAATCGATTTCAACATAGGAAAATATGATCAGGCCGTTTTGCGCGGAAAGCAACACTACCGGGACCTGGAACTGGCAAAATGCAGGGCCGCTAACCTGAAATCAAAAACAATTAACAAGCTGGACACATACCTGGCGGAATTTGAACGTAATTTCACCTCCCGCGGCGGAAAAGTAATCTGGGCCCAAAGCGAACGGGATGCCCAGAAAGAGATTCTCCAGATCATTAAAAAAGCAAAAGCAACGGTCATCGTCAAACAAAAATCGATGGTTACGGAGGAGCTGGGGCTGAATCAATTGCTTGAAAAAAACAGGCGGGAGGTATTTGAAACGGATTTGGGAGAGTACATCGTGCAACTGGCCGGCGAAAAACCCTACCATATTGTAACACCGGCCATGCACAAATCCAGGGAGGATGTATCAGCACTTTTTCATGAGAAATTTGGCATTGCAGAGCATGCCCCCCCAGAAGAAATTGCAGCATTCGTAAGGGAAAAACTCCGGAAAGAGTTTATCCGGGCTGATGTCGGAATTACCGGCGCCAACTTTTTAATTGCCGATTGCGGAGCTGTAGCTCTTACTGAAAATGAAGGAAACGGCATCCTGACCATGGCATTCCCCCGGATCCATATTGCTGTTGCCGGTATAGAAAAAGTAATTCCATCCCTGGAAGATCTTGATTTGTTTCTACCGCTCCTTGCTACATTTGGGACAGGCCAGCGCTTGACGGCCTATAACAATGTACTGTTTGGTCCCGGAAAACCGGACGAACAAAGTGGCCCCGAGCAGATGTACGTGGTATTACTGGACAACCATCGCACGGAGGTGTTGAATTACAAAGAACAACGGAAAGCCCTCTCCTGTATCCGTTGCGGCGCCTGCCTGAATGGTTGTCCCATCTACCGGAACATCGGCGGATACACTTATGGGACCGTTTATTCCGGCCCCATCGGATCGGTGATATCTCCTCATTTTAAGGGTTTCAAGGATTATAACCACCTGAGCTTTGCATCTTCCCTGTGCGGGAAATGCTCGGAAGAGTGCCCCGTCAAGATCCCCCTGCATGAATTGTTGCTATATAACCGCCGGGAAGCGGTTATGAGAAAATACCCGGCATTTATGTGGAAAAAAGCGATACAAGGATGGAATTTTGTAATGCTTCACCGGTGGACCCTGGATAGACCAGGAGCTTCTTTGAAGAACAGGGCCATTAAAATGGTTGCTAAAAAACCATGGGGCCCCCGGAGGACCCTACCCAAAATAGCTCAAAAAAGCTTCAAAGAGCGATGGATGGAACAACAATCGATCAACCGAAACGCTTGAGAATACTCATTACAGAACCAAGATACCCTCCTCCGAATAGATTTACATGCACCAGCAAAGGGTATAAATTATATATATCCAGGCGCTCACGCCATCCCGGTACCAGTTCATGATGGGCTTCATAGCCGGTATAAAAGTCAGCAGAAAAACCACCAAAAAGAGTGGTCATTGCCAGGTCAATTTCACGATGACCATAATAGACCGCCGGATCAATCAGGCATGCCTCACCGGTTTCGGAAACCATGAAATTCCCGCCCCACAGATCGCCATGCACCAGCGCGGGTCTGTCCACAGAAAGCAACCGATCAAGGCGGGCGAAAAGCCGGGAGAAAAACCGGGAAGTTTCAGCGGATATTTTTCCGGAATCCCTGGCGAGATGAATTTGTCTTTCCAATCGTTCTTCCCGAAAAAAATCAATCCAGTTGTTGTGTTTCCTGTTGGACTGCGACAGGGATCCCATATAGTTATCATCGTCCAAACCATATTCGAAAGCAGTCAGATCGTGCAGTTTTGCCAGGGAAAAACCGAATCGGAACATAAAATCATTCACCGGCCCGGCCGAATGGATGAACTCCAGCAACAGAGCGGAACAAGAGTCAAGGTCGATCACTTCAACAACAACCGGAACACGAAGTGTTTGTGATGCCCTCAGCAGAGAGAGGCCATTGGCCTCTTTTGCAAACATTTGCGGATACCGTTCAGCGGAATTGAATTTCAAACAGAGAGTTCCCGACGATCTATCAAGACGGTATACCTGGTTGATATCTCCGCCCACCAGCGGCCTGATTGACTGAATTTGGTACCTATTCTGTAAAAATAGCTTAAGTTCGTCGGGAATCATTTACAAGACATAGTGTTGATGCGCCGATCTGCGGTTGATCAATCGTTCCAGTCCAAACAAAATTCCACAGGAGACCAGAACCGCCAGGGAGATGGAAAAAAACTTTGTGCTGAAAAGCTCTTTAAATGAAGTAAAAAAGGTTCCAAGAGAAGGAAGCAACACATTCTGAACATACTCTTTTCCGGGAATATAATTGGTGAAGGGAAGATCAGAGGTTGTATAATAGAGAACGAACACCCCAATCAGCAGGATCCAGGGGACTACGGATTTAATGAACAGGAAAAAGGGTTTTTTGCGGGGTTGATAAGCGGGCATAGCCTCTACTCCGGTCATGACGTTCTCCATAAAATCGTCGGAAGGGGTCTCAAGCGAAGCCTCCTTCATCAGGTCAGCCAGAAAATCATTCTGCGATAAATCATTCTTTTTCATGGTGGTACAAATTTACGTTTTTCTTCAGACAGCCATCTGGTACTTCATGATTTCAGAGAGTTCTCCATAAAGTTTTTTACGTACCCGGTACAACCGGACCTTCACGTTTGATTCGGACAGACCCATAATACTGCTGATCTCTTCTACCGAGTTTTCGGCTTTGTAAAAGAGGGTGATCAACAGGTTATCCTCTTCAGGTAATTTTTTCAGTGCTGTATCAATGAGCATTTTCCGTTCCTGCTGGTCCAGTTGACCGCTTTGCGCTTGGATCTCATCTTCGGTATAGTTTGTGATAATCCGATCGTTGAGCCCCACAAATTCAACTTTTTTTCTCCTGGTTTTAGAGATAGCAGCATTATAGGCAATCCGGAAAAGCCAGGTTGAGAATTTGGACTTGCGTTCGAACGACCCAAGAGATCCAAAAGCCTTTAAAAACACATCCTGTGCTACTTCTTCTGCATCTTCCCGGTTTTGTGTGATCCTTAGTACAATGGAAAAGACCATGTTCTTGTGCTTGGCGACCAATCCGGTAAAAGCTGAACGATCTCCACCCAGTACACGATCTATATAATAATTGTCGTCCCGCAATTTCATCTGGCGTTTAGACGCGTACAACGAAAAGAGGTTACAATATATGGATTTATTTTGGAATTTGTATATTTGTTGGTTATTTTTGTGTTAATTTAATCTAAATTATCAAACAGATTCATTCACTCATGAAGCAGACAAATTTATTTTTAAAGAACTGTCTTGTGGCCGCAGGGATGTTGTTCTTTGTTCCATCTGCGGTCGTTGCCCAGAAGAATACCGATGATTACGGCAATCCCCGTGTAGACCGGATCCCGCGTGCACTTTTAGAAGAGGCACGGAATGTATCTGATGCCCCGCCGTTATCGTCAGTTATTACAATTGATAATTATGATAACTTCAATCTGGGCATTGATTTTGCTGAAGGGAACATTGCGGAAAATCCGGGCATGCCAACCTGGTATTTTGCAGCATATAATATCAATAAAACCCATCATACCGAAGAGGGATACAACTGGAATACAAACAATCCTAATTTTGGCGCCAATATGTGGGGAGATGTCGTTCAGGTATATGACAGCATGGGAAATCTCTATTATGAAAACATGTTCGGAACAGGAGCACCCCAGGGCTGTAAGGTTGCGATATCATCCGATAATGGAGCCACATGGGGGTCGATAACAACAGCTATTTCAGGCGGTGACAAAAACTGGATTGCTGCCGACCAAACGGGGGGCCCGTATTCCAATTATATTTATACTACTATGACCGCGCCTTCCCTCAGTAGCGGAAATTTTGCGAGAAGTACCGATTTTGGGCAAACATGGACTACCACATTTACCACTTCTGAACAAAACTTGCCCGGAATGATGGTTTGTGTTGGTGCATACCAGAATATTCAGGGAGGGGCGGTATATGTCGTAGCCAATGGCGGAAGTACCTTTGCTTCTACCTTCACCTTTTACCGTTCACTGAATGGGGGCATGACCTTTACAAATATGTCGTCACAACAATTTGCAGGTTATGTAGGTAGTAACGTAGGCGGTCGTCATTCGGTAGAGAATATGAGAACGCGGCCTTATCCCTTAATTACGGCCGATAATAGTTACGGACCTTACCGCGGAAGGCTTTACTGTATTTATGCTTCCAACGATCCTCCCGGAAACGGAAACAAACCGGATATCTGGTGCCGGTATTCGGATAACGGAGGCTACACATGGTCATCTGCAGTCAGGGTTAACGACGATCCTGACCCAACCCAGCACAACCAGTGGCAACCGGCTCCCTGGTGTGACAGGGAGACCGGCCGGTTATATATCCAGTGGATGGATACCCGTGATACGCCAACATCCGATAGCGCCCTGATATACGCAACCTATTCGGATGACGGAGGAGTCATTTTCGCAGCAAACCAGGCCGTTTCCAATCAGAAGATGAAGATCAACTGCACCACCTGCGGAGGCGGCGGCACCCCCCGTTATCAGGGCGATTACAATGGAATTATATCCAACAGCAAAGTCTCTATGTCTTCCTGGACCGACTTTAGAAACGGTAGTTTCATGAGTATGACCGCTTATTTACCCGATTTTGCCATGGCGCTCGATAACCTCAATGACACCCTATATACTCCGCTCGATTCCTGCATGGTTAGCGTCAACATGCCGGACGTCAAATTATATGATGATACCATTGTACTGACTGCGAGTATTTTTCCTGCACCTACCGAAGGTGATATCACCTTTTCTTTCCCTAACGGTACAGAAATTACTTCGTTCCCGGGATCTTTGCCCATCTATGTTGTTGCAACCGGATTAGTGCCGGAGGGGAACTACACGGCAACCTTAGAAGGTAAAGGACCCAACGGAACACCTGTTCACCGGCGGTCCACAACAATACAGGTAATGCCATTCTCTGTGATTGCTACGGCCGATCCGGACTCTATCTGCGAGGGAACGTCTTCCCAGCTGAATGTCACACCGCTCGGAGGTGGTACACCGCCTTATACATATCAATGGTCGCCTGCAACGGGCCTGAACAATCCGAATATTGCCAATCCCATTGCTTCACCCACGGCCACCACGGAATACGTTGTAGCGGTCACGGATAGTATTTCTGAGACCGCTACAGACAGCGTTGTGGTGATTGTACTGATGGCGCCACTTATACCGGGCCCCATTTCCGGCCCTTCTATGGTGTGTAAAGATTCAACTGCTATTTATTCGATTACGCCAATGAGTAATGTTACGTCCTACTCCTGGTCGGTGCCTGATAATGCCACCATTGTGGCGGGACAGAATACCCCGACCATTGAAGTAGTATGGGGGGAAACATCCGGCGTGGTTTCCGTTATAGCGGGAAATGAATGTGGAAACAGTCCTCCCAAAACCATTGATGTTACTGTTTTAACCGTTTTGCCAGCTCCCGGACCGATTCTTGGGCCCGGGCTGGGATGTACCGGAATCGAATCCATGTTTGAAATTGACGAGCTTCCCGGAGCGGAAGCCTATACCTGGTCTGTTCCGGTTGATGCACAGATTACATCCGGACAGGGAACAACCCAGGTATACGTGATCTGGGGTTCCACCACCGGAGAAATTGCCGTAGTTGCCGAAAATACGTGTGGTAGCAGCGCGCCAAGCCAACGTACACTCACAGCGGACAGTATTCCCGGTGCAGCCGGAAATATTACTGGAAATGATACGGTATGTGTGAATCACACCAGATACCCGTACAGTGTGGAAGAGATCACAGGGGCCAGCACGTATGTCTGGACTCTCCCGGCCGGAACCACTGTTGCCTCCGGACAGGGAACCCGCCAAATCACAATCGACATTGGCCCAACCGCCTTATCAGGTGATATTTCTGTATATGGAGCCAACGATTGCGGAAACGGAATCCCAATGGCTAAACCTATCTTTGTCTCCGACTGTGCCGGAATTCGTGAATTCAGCTTGAAGTCGAATGTCACCCTTTACCCGAATCCGGTCGAAGAAAAACTGAATCTGCGAATCCGGGGCACAGAGACAGAGATCCTGGTGGTTGTCAGCGATGTGACCGGAAACATCAAATATTCCGAAAAGCTGATTAACCTTACCGTCGAAAGCACCAGGCAAATTGATATTTCCGGCTTTGCCGAGGGACTTTATTTCATCAGGATGTCGAATGATAACCGGTACTATATCGATAAATTTGTGGTTCGACGTTAAAAAAAGCCAAAGGAATTGTAACCTGGATAAACATCAGTACGTCATAGGGATCGAATAAACATGTAAACCCTAAATCCAAAAACCATGCAAGGTGAAATTTTAATCCCGATCACGTTTTTTGCTTCAATCGTACTGGTTGTGTACCTGATCCTTCGAAGAAAAGAACGGGCTGCCCTGATTGAAAAAGGACAGTCTGCGACCCTATTCGATACCCGCAAAAACGTTCCCAGCGAATTGAAATGGGGAATGTTACTGGTAGGAATCGGTATAGGTATTCTAATTGGAAGATTTCTGGCCCTGTATACCGTTATGGGCGAAGAGGAATCATTCTTTTCCATGGTCTTTCTGTGTGGAGGAATCAGCCTTCTGGCCTATCATTTCGTTGCCAAGAACCTGGAAAAGAAAAAGAGCTGAGCAAATGATACTCAGGCCCCGAAGGGCGAAGAATGCTCTCAAACAGAATCAGTTTTTCTGCAGCCAGCGGCTCTGAGGAGATCTTTCCGAACCGGATTAGGATTTGCCGAAATCCTGTTTTATCATGCAGGTATTTGATCCGGCCCAGGGTGAGGTGAGGCACGAGATTCTGGCGATCATCTGCAAAACCAAGCAATGTAAATTCCGCTCTTGCCTTTTTCAATAATGCCGCCAGGCAGTGGTACGGATGAATTCCAACCCAGATCACACGGGGATTGTAGAAGCTTCCGAACACCCCCAGTCCCGTGAGACTGAATTCAAAATCTTCTGTAGATTCGGCGAGCCCTCTCACTGTTTCGGTGATCTCCGGAATACGTGATTCGGCTGTTTCACCGAGAAATTTCACGGTGATGTGAATAGTTCGCTCCTCCACCCACCGGATTTTTTCATGAGATAAGGAATGACGCAACTCCAGAAACGAATGAAGAAAATCCGGATCCGGATTGATTTTAACAGCAACAAAAAGGCGCTTCATGGAAAAAGTTTCCGCAAAAATAAATTTTTATACCTTTGCAATCATTTTGGGGCATTAGCTCTGCTGGCTAGAGCGTTAGACTGGCAGTCTAGAGGTCAAGGGTTCGACTCCCTTATGCTCCACCCGTTCAATTTATGAATTTCGATTTACGAAGAAGGAACAGAAAACGCTGGTTCCTTTTTTATTTCCAGGTAGTGAAGGGATGTTCCGAAAGATAGGAGTTATAATACCTGGGATCGCATGAAACCTCCTCCCCTACCCAGCCAGGCAGTTCAACGAGCTCATCCGGATGATTCAGTTCGATCTCTGCCAGGAACAATCCTGCATTCAGTCCATGGAACACATCCACATCCCATATCTTTCCTTTGTACTCGGTTTTGTAGCGCGTCTTCTCGATACAATGATTCTGAGCAAAGATCAGCAGATCACTGGCTTCACCCTCATGGATCACATACTCAAATTCAGGCCGGCAAAGATTTTCCAGGGCTCCTTTGACGGTGAGTGATGCTTTGTCGGCGGTGATCCTTACCCTGATCGATTTTTTATCATCGTTGCACAAATATCCCTGGAATAACTTCTTTCCTAACGGTTTCTTTGTTTGTTCCCATACTCCTGGTTTGACAAGGAACTTACGTTCTATTTCAAGATGTTTCAAATTCAGCAGGTTAGATAACTAATGAGAAAAAATACAAAATTAATTTGAAATGGTTCATTTATTCATCGTATATTTGCGATGAACAATGAACTACCATTGAATTGCCGCTAAAGATACAAAGATTATGGCTCATAAAGAGATAGGGGCATACCATGAGGATGATATCAGATTAGCCAGGTTTGCCAAAGCGCTTGGGCATCCGGCCCGGATTGCGATTCTCAGGCAGCTGGCCAACATGAATTGCTGTTTCTGCGGTGATATCGTAGAGGAACTTCCCCTGGCGCAGGCGACGGTTTCACAGCACCTTAAAGAACTGAAGGTTAGTGGATTGATTCAGGGAAATATCGAACCGCCAAAAGTCCGGTACTGCATCGATCCTGAAAATTGGAAAAAGGCAAAAGAGATGATGTCAGCGTTTTTCAACCTCAACCCATCAGCTTTATGAAGGTTTTGATTTTATGTACCGGCAACTCCTGTCGCAGCCAAATGGCCGAGGGAATTCTTCGCTCTCTGCGTCCCGATTGGGAAATTCATTCGGCGGGTACCCGTCCTGAAAAAAAGGTCAATCCGCATGCAGTCCGGGTAATGAAAGAAATCGGTCTGGATATCTCTTCCTATTATCCCAAACAGGTTGACCGGTTTATATCAGAGTGGTTCGATTATGTGATCACCGTATGCGACAATGCCCGGAAAAGCTGCCCTCTCTTTACCGGCAAGGTGGCAAAACGCATTCACTTTAGTTTTGAGGATCCGGCTGCTGCCCGGGGAAATCCCGAAGAGGTGCTTGCCGTGTACCGGAAAATCCGGGACCAGATCAAGGATGCCTTCATACAGTACAGCCGCGATTTGCCGCGGCTAAAATAAATTCAATCCTATGAAAACAAGACAAAAAGAGATTAAAGAGATCGTCAAAGAGAAGTACAGCCAGATTGCCACCCAATCCAAGCAGGAGAATGAGACATCATGTTGCGGATCCGGAGGTTGTTGTGAAACTGATTACACCGTATTCAGCGAGAGTTACAACCACCTGAAGGGATACAATGCCGAAGCCGATCTGGGCCTCGGTTGTGGCATCCCTACCCGGTTTACCCGGATGAAACCCGGCGATACTGTTCTGGATCTTGGTTCCGGCGCCGGGAACGACTGTTTTGTAGCCCGAGCCGAAGTGAGTGAAACGGGCCGGGTGATCGGTCTCGATTTCAGTGACACCATGCTGGAAAAGGCGCGTCGTAATGCTGAAAAAATGGGCTATACCAATGTGGAATTTATAGCCGGCGACATCGAGGAAATGCCGCTACCTTCCGGGAGTGTGGATGTGGTGTTGAGTAATTGTGTGCTGAATCTGGTTCCGGACAAGGAAAAAGCCTTCAGGCAGATATTCAGGGTGCTAAAACCGGGCGGCTCTTTCAGCATTTCTGATGTGGTACTGCAGGGAGAGCTGCCCCCTGAATTAAAGGATAGCGCCGTCATGTATGCCGGGTGCGTTGCCGGTGCCATTGACAAAGACGACTACTTGAGTGTGATAAAAAAGGCGGGATTTTGTAATATTGAAGTGCAAAAAGTAAAGAAGATTGACCTCCCGGATGATCTTCTGCGGAATTTTTTCCCAAAAGAAAAGATCCGTAAATTCAGGGAAAGCAAAGTGGGCATTTTTAGCATTACTGTTACAGCCGGGAAGCCTGAATAAATAAAAATATGGTACTGAAGAAAAGAAAGCTGAAATTTCTCGACCGGTATTTAACCCTGTGGATCTTTCTGGCCATGGGGATCGGTGTCTTCTGGGGATACCTCTTTCCGGGCATTGTTGGTTTCTGGAACCGGTTCCAGATGGGTACCACCAATATTCCGATCGCTATGGGTCTCATCCTGATGATGTATCCTCCACTGGCCAGGGTACGGTACGAAGAGATGCGGGACGTATTCCGGGATTACAAAGTACTTTCTTTGTCACTGATCCTCAACTGGGTGATCGGACCGGTACTGATGTTCCTCCTGGCGGTTCTGTTTCTCCGGCACTACCCTGAATACATGGCGGGCCTTATCCTGATCGGTCTCGCCCGGTGCATTGCCATGGTCATTGTGTGGAACGACCTGGCCCGGGGAGACCGTGAGAACTGTGCCGGACTGGTGGCTTTCAACTCCATTTTCCAGGTTCTTTTCTTTTCCGTTTATGCCTGGTTTTTTATTACCCTTCTGCCTGCCTGGTTCGGACTTCAGTCGTTCGACGTCGACATTACCATTTCAGCGATCGCCAAAAGTGTTTTCATATACCTGGGCATCCCTTTTTTGGCCGGGATCATTTCCCGGTTCAGTCTGATCCGCTGGAAAGGAAAAACATGGTACGAACAGAAATTCATTCCCAGGATATCCCCTATCACGCTCATTGCATTGCTTTTTACGATCCTGGTTATGTTTTCTCTCAAGGGCGAGTTCATTATTAAGATCCCGCTGGATGTAGTGCGTATTGCCATCCCCCTGGCCATCTATTTCGGCGTGATGTTCATCCTCTCCTATTCCATCGGCTGGAAGCTCAAAGCAGGGTATGAGAAAACCACTACCCTGTCGTTTACCGCTGCCAGCAATAATTTTGAACTGGCCATTGCCGTAGCCATTGCTGTTTTCGGATTGAATTCGGGAGAGGCCTTTGCGGCCGTGATCGGGCCGCTCGTGGAGGTGCCGGTGCTGATCAGCCTGGTCAACCTTGCCTTCTGGTTTAAGAGACAATATTTTGATGCAAACCCATCCCATGAACATTAAGTACATTGAGCACATCGGCATAGCCGTCAAGAGCCTGGAAGAGTCCATCCCTTGCTACGAAAAGCTCCTGGGAGCCCCCTGCTACGCCATTGAAGAGGTGAAGGACCAACGGGTCAGGACAGCGTTTTTCAAAGCAGGACGGACAAAAATAGAGTTGCTGGAACCCACCGATCCCGAAGGACCGGTAGGAAAATTCCTTGAAAGGAAGGGCGAAGGGATACACCATATTGCCTTTGCTACAGATGATGCCGACAAGGAGTTGCAAGAGGCCGGGACGGCAGGATTCCAATTGATTGATAGGGTGTCCCGCAAAGGTGCCGAGGGCCTGAACATCGGCTTCCTTCACCCCAAATCGACCCATGGCGTCCTCATAGAATTATGCAGCCCTTAAGAACAACCGGGATTCATTATCTTTGCGAGTATGTTAATAATTGGTATCAGCGGCGGATCAGGCTCTGGTAAATCGACGGTGGTTCATGAACTGATCCAACGGATCCCGGGAGAAACGATTACCGTAATACCCCAGGACTCCTATTATTGGGATAACGGGAATAAGACACCTGAAGAGAAGCGCAGCATCAATTTTGATCACCCCGATGCCATTGAATGGCAACTGTTGATTGCCCAGCTGGGTGCCCTAAAGAACGGGAGTTCTGTCGAACTACCGGTCTATTCTTACGTGACCTGCAGCCGGTCGGCAGAAACCGTGACCATTCAGGCCCGGAAGATTATCATTGTTGAGGGAATTTTGATATTTACCGAACCTGGATTACGTGAACTCTTGGATATCAAGGTTTTTGTGGATGCTGATCCCGACGACCGGCTGATGCGGATCATACGGCGGGATATCGAAGAACGTGGCCGTACGTTTGACCAGGGATTACAGCACTACGAAACATTTGTCAAACCGATGCATCTGCAGTTCATTGAACCCTCTAAACGTTTCGCCGACATCATCATTCCGCAGGGCGGTAAAAACAGCGTAGCTATAGATATTCTGTCCTCCCGCGTAAAACTGGCGATCTAACCGGTACTCCGCATCGCCTCCACCGGATCCAGCCTGGATGCCGTAAATGCCGGTATGATACCGGAGATCAGACCAATAGCTGCCGAAACGCCGATTCCCAACCAGATATTTGCTGCTGTCAGGATCAGATCGAAACTAAAAGCTTGTGATACAATCAGTGTGAGGATGAAAACGATCAGCAAACCGACCACGCCGCCGATTAGAGAGAGAAATATCGCCTCAAAAAGGAACTGGAAGAGAATAAAGTAATTTTTGGCGCCCAGGGCCTTTTGTATGCCAATGATACCGGTTCGTTCCCTTACCGAGACAAACATTATATTCGCAATCCCGAATCCCCCGACCAACAAAGAAAAACCTCCAATGATCCAGCCTACGATTCCGATTGTACCGAAAAGCGCATCAAATCCCTGGGTGATGATGCTGGTCTCATTGATGGCGAAATTATCTTCTGCCGAAGGTTTCAGTTTCCGTACCGAACGCATAATCCCGGTCAGTTCATCCCGTAACTCATCATTGGAAACATAGGGACGGGCTTTGACTATAATGGTTGCATCCATATCCCGGATATCCACCAGGGTTTTAAAATAGTTGATGGGCAATATTACATTGTCATCATTTGAATTGGAAAACATGTCCTCCCCCTCCTTATTGATCACTCCGATCACCTCGACATTCCGCCCCATCACCTTGATCTTCTGACCAACCGTTTCAACTCCAGGATACAGGCCCTCGGCGATGTTATTTCCAATGATGGCTACAGCCTTCCCGGTAGTGGATTCAAGGGATGAAAAGTAGCGGCCATCACTGATTTCAAAGGGAAGAACCTGGTCATACTCATGTGAAACCCCTAGTATCGTCACCCCCTCCACATAATTGCTCTGGTATTTCACGGTTTTTGACACACCCATCATGAATGCCGTGACATCGGTCAGTGTACTGCGCTTTTGGATTTCACGCATATCGTCCAGAGAGGTCTCGGGACGCTGATAGTATTTCCACCATGGGTAATCGCCTCCCATGGCCCATGGCCATTTCTGGACGAACAGGACGTTGCTTCCCAGTGATTCGATGTTGGTGCGAATAGCAATCTCCATCGAATCAAAAATGGTAAAGACGGAGATGATACAGAAAATCCCAATGGTGATGCCAAGCAGGGAGAGAATAGTCCGGATCTTATTGACAATAATGGCTTGAAATGCGAAAATTAAGCTCTCTCTAAGCAGTCGTACGATGAGCAACATAGTTCAGAATATTTAGGGACAAAGCATCTGTAAAGGTAATATATTTTCCCTTTTGGAACAGGTTTCCGGTCGTTTGTACGTCGATTTTTGGTAACATTGCACAAAATCATAAAACTCAGGTTCCTATGGTTGACCAGATAAAAATCAAATCGGCCCTGATTTCGGTCTATTCCAAAGAGGGAATCGCCGACCTGGCAAAACTGCTGGAGAGTTACCAGGTAGAGATCCTTTCAACAGGCGGTACTTACAGTTACCTGCAGAGCGAAGGCATTGCTGCCACGCCGATAGAGGAAATCACTTCTTACCCGTCGATTCTGGGGGGACGCGTCAAGACATTGCATCCCAAGATCTTTGGGGGTATTTTGTGGAGGCGAAACGAACTGGCCGATGTAGAAGATGTAACCCGGTACGAGATTCCATCAGTCGATATGGTCATCGTGGATCTCTATCCGTTTGAAAAGACGGTTACCAGCACGACAGATGAGGACGAGATCATTGAGAAAATTGATATCGGCGGGATCTCCCTGATCCGCGCCGCAGCGAAAAACTTCAGGCATGTTCTGGTGGTGCCTGCTTTCGGCCTCTACGACAAGGTGTCGAAATTGCTCAAACAGGGCAAGGGATTTACCTCACTGAGCGAACGAAAATGGTTTGCCGCCAAAGCATTCGAAGTTTCCTCCCATTACGATACGGAGATATTCAGGTATTTCAACCGGGAGTTTCGTTTGCCGGGATTTAAGCAGAGCCTGTCGCAGTTTATTCCGTTGAGGTATGGCGAAAATCCGCATCAGCAAGGTGTTTTCTATGGAGATCTCAGCGCCGTATTTGAGCAGGTTCATGGGAAAGAATTATCGTACAATAACCTGGTTGATGTAGAAGCGGCCATTCAGCTGACCGGCGAATTTCAGGATCCGACCGCAGTAGTGATCAAACATACCAATCCCTGCGGGGTAGCCTCCCGTTCTACCCTTTTCGAAGCATGGAAAGATGCCCTGGCCTGTGATCCGGTATCTGCCTTTGGTGGAATTATCAGCGTAAACAGGCCGGTGGATAAATCAACCGCAGAAGAGATCAATAAGCTGTTTTTTGAGATCATTATCGCTGATACCTTTGAAAATGAAGCACTGGAACTCCTTAAGTCAAAGAAAAACAGAATAATTTTGTGCCGGAAACCGGTTGCCCTGCCCGACCGTCAATTCAAATCACTCCTGAATGGGGTCATTGAACAGGAACGTGATTTGAAGAGCGAACAGAAAGAAGATTTCCGCTATGTTACGAAGAAACGACCGGCGGCAGATGAAATACCTGATCTGTTGTTTGCAGCCAGGGTTGTCAAACACCTGAAATCCAATACGATCGTTCTGGTAAAAAACGGGCAGCTGATTGGCAGTGGGATGGGTCAAACTTCCCGCGTGGATGCACTGAAACAGGCCATACTGAAGGCGGAGGTATTCGGTTTCGATACCCGGGGTGCGGTGATGGCATCGGATGCCTTTTTTCCTTTTGCCGATTCAGTGGAGATAGCTGATAAAGCGGGCATCCGGGCGGTCATCCAGCCGGGGGGATCGATCCGGGACGAAGATTCGATCCGTTATTGTGATGAACACGACATGTCGATGGTCTTCACGGGAATACGACATTTTAAACACTAAAAGAAGAAACTGCTATGGGCTTATTCACAAAAGAGATTGCCATTGATTTAGGAACTGCCAATACAATCATTATATTCAACGATAAAGTGGTGGTAGACGAGCCCTCTATTGTCGCCATTGAGCGAACCACCAATAAAATCCTCGCAGTGGGGAAGAAGGCCCTGATGATGCATGGGAAGACCCATGAGAACATCAAAACCATCCGTCCCCTTCGAGGTGGCGTGATAGCCGATTTTCAGGCCGCCGAGCACATGATCCGCGAGATGATCAAGATGATCGAGGTAAGAAAGAGTTGGTTTCCGCCTGCCCTGAAAATGGTCATCTGCATCCCGTCCGGAATCACCGAAGTTGAAGAACGGGCGGTAAAGGATTCGGCAGAACAAGCGGGCGCAAAAGAGGTAAGATTGATCCATGAACCCATGGCAGCCGCCATCGGGATCGGGATCGATGTGCTGGAACCCATCGGCAACATGGTCATTGATATTGGCGGTGGTACCACCGAAATTGCAGTGATTGCATTAGGCGGTATTGTCAATAACAAATCAATACGGATTGCAGGCGACGAATTCGACTCCGACATCGGCGAATACATGCGGAAACAACATAACATCAATGTGGGTGAACGGACGGCCGAACGGATCAAGATTGAAGTAGGAGCAGCTTTGCCCGATATTGATAATCCCCCTGAAGAGTACGCAGTGCACGGACGAGACCTGCTGACCGGCATCCCCAAGGAGGTGATCGTGAACCATGCCGAGATCGCCCATGCTCTGGATAAATCAATTGCCAAAATAGAGGCCGCCGTTCTCAATGCCCTCGAGATGACCCCGCCTGAACTGGCTTCGGATATTTATGAAACAGGCATCTACCTGACAGGTGGCGGCGCCCTGTTGCGCGGACTCGACAAACGGCTGCATCTGAAGACCAAGTTGAAAGTATACGTGGCCGAAGACCCCTTACGTGCGGTGGCAAGGGGAACCGGGATTGCCCTGAAAAACTTCGATAAGTTCACCTTCCTGATCAAGTAAATGCCCCATGCGAAATCTGTACCTCTTCTTCCGGAAGCACTATTATATTTTCCTCTTTCTGCTTCTGGAGGTGGTTTCGCTGATCTTCTTTTTCCACTATAATCAATTTCAGAATGCAGCCATGTACAACTGGACCTCGTCTGTTTCCGGGAGTATCAATGCGATGTTCTATGAAATAGCCGAGTACTTTGCCCTCCAGCGTACCAACTTCATACTGAGCCAAGAAAATGCTATTCTGCGGGGCCGGATGCCTGAAGCGCTCTACATGACCGACACAGCGATCTATACACGGAGCGACTCCCTGCTTCAAACCGAGTACCGGTTTATCAACGCCTGGGTGATCAGCAACACAACCAACCGGAGAAATAATTACCTGATGATCAACAAGGGATCGCTACAGGGCGTGGAACCACACATGGGAGTAATCTTCGGAAACAAGCTTGTAGGGCAGGTGGTGAGCGTTTCCCGACACTTCAGCTGGGTCCTCTCCATGCTGCATAAGGAGAGCAAAATTTCGGCCAAATTTCTGAAAAACAATCAGCTGGTCAGCGTGGAATGGCCGGGAGGAGATTACCGTAAGGGCTTTGTCCGGGAAATCCCGAAGCATATCCGGGTACTTCCGGGCGATACGATTGTAACCAGCGGAAACTCGGAGGTATTTCCGAACGGGATCCTGATCGGGGTGATTGATCAGGTAAGGGAACAACCGGACGAAAATTTCAATACAGCCACCCTCACCTTTTTAACTGACTTTAACAGCCTCGGGTATGTAGAGGTAGTGGTTGACCTGTTCCGGGAGGAGAAAGTACAACTGAAGGGCTCATTTCAGGAATTATGACCAATCTGGTAGTCAGAAATAGTATCCGCTTTCTGTTCCTGGTCTTTTTCCAGGTGCTGATCCTGAATCATATCAACCTGGGAGGATATGCCAATCCGTATCTGTATGTTTACTTCATCCTGCTGCTTCCTTTTGCCACTCCCCGGTGGCTCCTGCTGGTCCTTGCGTTTGCACTAGGTATTTCTATCGATGTATTTACAAATACTCCCGGATTGAATGCTGCAGCCACGGTTTTGATGGCTTTCTTCCGCCCCTATGTCATCCGGGCGATTTCACGTGAACCTGAAGAAGAGCTGGGTATTCAGCCCTCTCTGAAGGGTCGGGGTTTCGAATGGTTTTTCTTCTACTCAGCTAGCCTGGTAGGGATCCACCATTTGGCGCTTTTCTACCTGGAGATCTTCCGGTTCACCGAATTTTTCCAGACGCTGTTGCGCGTGGTCCTCAGCTCACTCTTCACCCTGGCAATGATATTCCTGAGCGAACTGTTGTTTTATCCGGGAAGGATGCAAAGGAGGTAGCAAGATCACGAGAGTACTGACGAAAGCAACTCATGAGAATTAATTCAATACCCATCGAATCATAGTGGATATTTTTGATTATATTCGCAAATCCTAAATAGAGGTACCTATGAAAACAGTTGCCACTTTAATTATCGCATTCGTCCTGATAGCCGGAATTACGGTAGCCCAGGACATTAAACTTCCCACATCCAAGGATGTAAAGAAAGCCACCAATGAGGTGCAGAAAACCACCAATGAGGTGCACAAGACCACCAATGAGGTTCAAAAGTCCACTAATGAGGTTGTTAACAAGGCCACTTCCAACGTCAACCTGGGGAGCCTGATCGGTCAACTCTCAAAAGGCCTTTCGGACAATGCCCTGACTGATGAATTCAAAGCGAAAAAGGAGGGTTTCGTAAAAGCGGCTTCGGGTAAATCTGATGTATCGGGTCTCAGTAATGCATTGCAGACACTTCAAGGCGGAATAAAGCCATCGGCCATGGATAAAGGTTGGAGTGCAGTAAAAGATAAATGGATAAAGGATACCAAAACGGCCAATTCTGTGAAAACAGTGGCTGGCCTGGCAAAGACTCTTGAATCACACATCTCTCAGTCATCATTCAAAGGTACCTGGGCTCAAGCCAGACCAACCTGGCAGGCTGCTCTCGGCGCACTGGCGAAGTAGAACGGAATCGTACAGGTATAATCTCCTCAGTAAGCCCTCATCGCGGCTTCATTGGTATATTAACGCGACAGATACACCCGCCAATCTATCTGTATCAATCGCTAGGAGGATATAGGTACTGTGGTTCTGAATCAGAGGTCTCGAGCGGAGTCGAACCGCTGTACGCGGTTTTGCAGACCGCTGCCTAGCCACTCGGCCACGAGACCTTAACGGAATGCAAAAATAAAAAAAAATTCAACCGGTCAGTACACAGGAGACCTGTTTTGTTTTGCCTCCAAGGGGGGGATTGACTTTTGAAACACTGACCTGAATCGCTCCGATTCCCGGGAAGGTTTCTTTTACAGCCTGAAGAATTCGGTGGGCCACATGTTCGATCAACTGTGACTTTTGTTCCATTTCGTGCCTGACAAGGCCATAAATTGTCTGGTAGTTGATGGTGTCTTCCAGGTGGTCGCTGATCTCCGCCCGGGTAGTATTCACTTCCAGCTCCAGATCCACCACAAACCGTGTCCCGATGATCTGCTCTTCATGGAAACAGCCATGGTAAGCGAAGAATTCCATTCCCTCAAGAAGAATTTTTCCCATGATCTTTTTCTGAGGCTCCGAATTTATGAAATTCCCCGGATAAAGGACGACAGTTACTTAAAATTCTGTAAGTTTGCCGCCTGAATTGAACCACTGGTTTCGCTTATGCAAGAGTCGAGTACTATAAAGCATTCAAATTCCGGGCGATCACGCAACTTTATCGAAGAGAGCATTGAAGAGGACATTCGGGAAGGGAAAAATAAGGGTCGGGTGCATACGCGTTTTCCGCCGGAGCCCAACGGGTACCTCCATATCGGCCACGCCAAATCCATCTGTCTGAACTTTGGACTGGGGGCGAAATACAAGGGGCTGACCAACCTGCGGTTCGACGACACCAACCCTGTAAAAGAAGAGCTGGAATATGTGGATTCAATCATGGAAGATGTCCGCTGGCTGGGATACGACTGGGGAGACCGTCTCTATTATGCATCCGATTACTTTGAGCAACTATATGAATATGCCGTGATCCTGATTAAAAAGGGGAAAGCATTCGTGTGTGATATGCAGGCGGATGAGATCAGTGCCACCCGTGGAACACCCAAGCGTCCGGGAAAAGAGAGTCCTTATCGCAACAGGTCTGTGGCAGAGAACCTGGATCTGTTTGAACGGATGCGGGCCGGAGAATTCCCTGACGGAGCCAGGGTACTGCGTGCCAGAATAGACATGGCCTCCCCCAACATGCATATGCGGGACCCTATCCTGTACCGGATCATTCATGCGGCGCACCACAGGACCGGAGATACCTGGTGCATCTACCCGATGTATGATTTTGCCCACGGACAGTCGGATTCCATTGAGCGGATCACCCACTCCATCTGCACACTGGAATTTGAAGTGCACCGTCCGCTTTACGACTGGCTGATCCGTGAAATTGAAATTTATGCCCCCCGGCAAATAGAATTTGCACGGTTAAACCTCAGCTATACGGTGATGAGCAAACGCAAGTTACTGAAACTGGTACAGGAAGGACATGTTAATGGATGGGATGATCCCAGGATGCCTACTATTTCCGGATTACGACGTCGCGGATATACCCCTGATTCGATCCGCAACTTTGCCGAACTCATTGGGGTAGCCAAACGGGACAATGTCATTGATGTGAGCATGCTGGAGTTTTGTATCAGGGAAGACCTGAACAAGCGGGCAAATCGGATCATGGGCGTGCTAAATCCATTGCGGGTCGTCATCGACAACTTCCCGGAAGGCGTAGTTGAGGAAATGGAGGCAGTCAACAATCCGGAAGATCCTGATGCGGGAACCAGGAGGGTACCTTTCTCAAGGGAGATTTTAATCGAACGGGAAGATTTCATGGAGGATCCACCCGACAAATTCTTCCGGCTTGCTCCCGGACGGGAGGTGAGGCTCCGCTCCGCCTACATTGTCAGATGCGAAAGTATAGAGAGAGAGCCAGTCACAAATATAGTGACAACCATTCACTGCACGTATGATCCCACGACGCGAAGCGGAATGCCAAACAGCAACCGGAAGGTTAAAGGAACCCTCCACTGGGTCTCTGCTCCCCATGCCTTGGAATCTGAGATCAGGTTATACAACAGGTTGTTCAGGGTTCCCGATCCCGATGATACGGAAGAAGGGAAAAGTTTCAAGGATTACCTGAATCCCGATTCACTCAGAGTGGTTACAGGGTATCTGGAACCGGCCATCCTGACCGCTAAGCCTGGAGAAAAATTTCAGTTTGAACGGGTAGGATACTTTTGCGTCGATAAGGACAGCTCCGGAACGAACCTGGTTTTCAACCGGGTGGTCCCTCTGAAAGACTCATGGACAAAGGCCGGGGGATAAAAATAATTTGGGAAATTTTACGGACTCTTGTATCTTTGCACCCCCAAATTGTCCGATGGTGTAACTGGCAACACGTCTGACTCTGGATCAGAAGAGTCCAGGTTCGAGCCCTGGTCGGACAACAAAAAAGCGCTCATGAAAGCGCTTTTTTAGTTGGTGAGCAGGTGAATAGTGGATAAAGAAATTATCCAAGTCTCTCCAGACCGGATCCAAGGCGAGACAGGAAATCCTCCTTCCCGATAACTGCGGCAATATCCGTCAGTCCGGGTCCCTGGTTGGAACCGACGAGGAGGAGTCTTAGCGGCATCATCAGGGCGCCCGTTTTAACCTCATTCCGGGCCGTGAATGACTGCACGAACTCATGGATTGCCTCAGCGGCCCAGGGATCAAGGCCTGCGATCTCCGTCATGAACCGATGGATCAGCGCCGGGGTCCCGGGTTTACAGACATTCTCCCGCACCTGGGGATCATAGGATTCGGGAGGGAAGTAGAACAGGCGGGCGCTGACTGGAAGATCGGGGAACAGGGTGATGCGCTCCCTGATCAGCGGGACAACAAGGCAGGCATAAGAAAGATCATCCAGGGGGTGACAGGGTGAGGGAGACGACTGCCAACTGTCAACTGCCAATTGAACCAGCATCTCCGCCAGTGTTTCATCCGAAAGACTCATCAGATACTGGTGGTTGAACCATTTCGCCTTGTCTGGATCGAACCGTGAACCCGATTTGTGGATCCGTTCCAGGGAGAAGAGTCGGATCAGCTCTTCCAGGGAGAAGATCTCCTGTTCGGTACCGGGATTCCAGCCCAGCAGGGCCAGCATGTTGATGAAGGCTGCGGGAAGGTAACCCGATTCGCGGAAGCCCGTGAACACCTCACCCGAGACCGGATCTTTCCATTCCAGAGGAAAGACAGGGAATCCCAGGCGGTCCCCGTCGCGCTTACTTAGCTTTCCGTGACCGTCGGGTTTGAGAATGAGCGGAAGGTGAGCGAACTGCGGAATCTGCTGCTCCCAGCCAAAGAAACGATACAGCAACAGGTGCATGGGAGCCGAAGGAAGCCACTCCTCCCCGCGGATCACATGGGAGATCTTCATCAGGTAGTCGTCGACTACATTGGCCAGGTGATAAGTAGGAAGACCGTCGGACTTGAAAAGCACTTTATCATCGAGATTAGCTGTATGGACAGTTACCTCGCCACGAATCAGATCCTGGAAGATAACTTCCTGGTTTTCCGGAATATGGATACGGACCACATAAGGTTCCCCGTTATCAATACGATGCCGAACCTCTTCGCTGGAGAGAGTCAGACTGTTGCTGAGTTGCTTTCGCGTGTGGATATTATACTGAAACACCTCTCCCCGATCCTGCTGGTGCTTATCCCGGATCGATTCCAGCTCTTCCGGTGTATCAAATGCATAGTAAGCATGTTGGCGGTCAATCAGAATCTGAATATACTCCCTGTAAATCGCACTACGTTCCGATTGACGGTAAGGGCTATTGGCTCCTCCACGGACCACGTCCTCATCAGGCTCAAGCCCACACCAATGCAACGCTTCCAGAATATACTCCTCGGCCCCGGGAACAAACCTATTCTGGTCAGTATCTTCGATACGGAGAATAAAAGTACCTTCATGCTGTTTGGCAAAGAGGTAATTATACAGGGCGGTCCTGATACCTCCCAGGTGAAGGGGACCTGTTGGGCTGGGAGCGAACCTTACACGGATGGATTTTCCATTCATTGCGAAACGCGTTGCGAAACTGGGGTTATCGTTATTTTCGGCAGAATGAAACCAATCATCTTATGAAGACACTGATCCACTGATGAGAAGGAAGTATCAATAAGCAGGTCAGGATGTTCGGGTTCTTCAAAGGGCGAATCAACCCCGGTAAATTCCTTGATCAGTCCCTGACGGGCTTTACGGTAATATCCCTTCACATCACGCTCCTCGCAGACAGACAGGGGGGCTTTGATAAAGACCTCAATGAAATCAGCAGAACCAATAGTGGCCCGTGCCATCTGCCGGATGGCATGGGTCGGACTGATGAAGCAGTTGATGGTTATGATGCCGGAATGATTGTAAAGCGCATTCACTTCGGCAATCCTGCGGATGTTTTCAGTACGATCTGCATCGCTAAAACGAAGGTCTTTGTTCAGTCCAGTCCGCACATGGTCGCCATCCAGTAATTGAATAAAAAAACCAAGGTGAAATAACTTCTTTTCCAGCGCAAGTCCAAGGGTTGTTTTTCCGGCACCGGATAAGCCGGTCATCCAGATCGACCGGGCATGTTGATGCAAAAAGTGTTCCTTATCTCTTCTTGTGATGCGGGAAGAGGTACTTGAATCGACCATGAGTGGATGATTGAATGTACAAAAGTAGGATAATTCCTAAATTTGTAGCGGGTGAAATATAACCATCACCAGGGCGTTAGATACAGCACAGGACATAAGCATGGATAACGAGCAACTACTCATTAAAAAACTTGACAGGTTCATTCGGAAGTATTATATCAACCGGATTATTCGAGGTGTACTTCTGACGGTTGGCTTTCTGGGTGGATGTTACCTGTTGTTTGTGATCCTGGAAAACCTGTTCCGTTTCGACTCCGTTGTCAGGATGGTTCTGTTCTATCTATTTATAGCCGTTGCAGCCATTTCCTCCTTTGCGTGGATACTGAAACCTATAGGATCTATTTTGCGATTTGGAAAACGAATCTCGCAAGAGCAAGCGGCTGGGATCATCGGGCAACATTTTTCGGAAATCAACGATAAGTTGCTGAATTCGTTACAGTTAATTAGACAGAAAAAGGAGAATAAAGAGGAATTGGAATTGCTGATAGCCTCCATTGAACAGCGCATACAAAAGATGAAACTGTTCCAGTTTACCCTGGTGATCAATTATAAAAGAAATCTGCGATACCTGAAGGTGACCATTCCTCCTGTTGCCATTATTATAATGGCCTGGGTTATAGCTCCGGCTTTTATTACAGAGCCGACAAGCCGGATCGTAAATTACTCGAAAGGATATGAAATCCCGTTGCCATTTGAAGTCACCATTTTGAACGACCGACTGGAAGCCTACCAACAAGACGATTTCGAACTGATGGTGAGAGTAACAGGAGAGGAAATTCCATCCGAGGTTCATATTGAAACAGAGGGATACACATACCGCATGCGACAGAACAGTGCGGGTAATTTTTCTTTCCTGTTCAGGTCATTGCAAAAAGAGATCTCATTCAGGATCGTTGCTAAAAGATATCGGAGCGATGAATACCGAATTAAGGTTTTTCTCCGACCGACCATTTTTTCATTTACGGTGAACCTGGAATTTCCGGCTTATACCGGAAGGAAGAGTGAAATTTTGGAGAACACAGGCGATATTGTCGCTCCCGAGGGGACCATGATTCAGTGGATATGGAATACCCGGGACGTAACATCCCTGTTTCTGCGTCTTCCGGATAGGGATACAAAAATGAAATCAAATGGATCAAACCTTTTTTCGTACCGATACCGTTGCGCGTCAACCGGAAATTATTCATTCCTGCCTGAGAATGAGTCCAGCAAAAACAACGACTCCCTCTCCTACCGGATCATTTGTATTGAGGATGGCTATCCGTCAATCCTGACCGAAATTCAGCAGGATTCACTTTTACCATCAAGGATATTCTTCAGAGGATCCGTTAAGGACGATTACGGCTTTACGGGACTTGAATTTAACTATAAAATCAGTGAGGCTGAAGATACGATACACAGAAAAGACGAAAAAGTTTTACTTCCGATCAGTAAAGAGGTAAGGGAAGAACTATTTTATTACTCGATTGATATGGAGAAATTTCTTCTTGAACCGGGAGAGAGAATGACTTATTTTTTTGAAGTATGGGACAATGATGGCATCAGGGGACCTAAATCTGCACGATCTGAAATACGGGAAATCCGTGCACTCACGATGGATGAGATACGTGCTCATGCGGAAGAGAATGAACAGATGGTCCGCGAAAAACTGTCAAAATCAAGACAGGACGCTGAGGATGTGGAAAAAGCAATTGAACAGATGAACCGGAAGTTGCTGGAGAAGCAAACACTGGACTGGCAGGAGAAGAAGGACATAGAGGAACTGATCAGGCGAAACGAAGAGATGCTTCAGACCATTGACAAAATAAAGGAAGGGAACAGGAAGGCAATTCAATCGGAAGAGCAATTTTTACAGACGAGTCAGGCTATCATGGAAAAGCAGAAGCGTCTTCAGGAGTTGATGGGAGATATGATGACGGAAGAGATGAAGAAGACATTGGAGGAGCTTAAGGAGTTGATGAAGCAGGTTGACAAGGAGAAGTTAAAGACCCTGATGGAGGAAATGAAAATGACCGCAAAAGAGTTGGAACAACAACTCGATCGTAATCTGGAATTATTCAAGCAAATTGAGTTTGAACGAAAGCTGGAGGAGAATATCAGACAACTGCGGGAAACAGCTGAAAAACAATCTGAACTAGCGGATCAACTTAAACAGCAGAAGGAGATTCGGGAAGAGGACAAATCCGGGCAAAAGCAGGTGAATGCAAGATACGACTCCATTCAGAAGGAATTAAAAAAATTGGAGAAACTGGATCAGGAGCTCGAGAGTCCGCTAGGACTCGAGAAGACAAAGGAGAAGCAGGATAGTATAAGTGAATCGCTGAAAGAGGTGGTGGAAAAGATGGAGAAGCAGAATGAAAAGGAAGCAGAAAAAAACCAGCGAGATGCCGGAGAGCAGATGGACCGGCTGGCAGACGATCTTGAGCAGATGCAAGCGGAGGCTGAGGAAGACCAGTATGCCGAAGATGCCCACCAGATACGACAGATACTGGAGCATCTGCTGACGGTTTCCTTTGATCAGGAAGAATTGCTGAACAGAACCCGGACCATTAACCGGAATGATCCCGGATTTCAGCAGATCATAACAAGGCAGAAGCAAGTAATGGAAAACCTGGAACCGGTCAAAGATACACTCGAAGCAATCGGTAAAAGACAGTTTGTCATCCAGCCGATAATTGCAAGAGAACTGCTTTCACTGAAAAGGAATATAGAGAAAACAGTACAGAATTTAACGGAAAGGAATATGCCGGAGGCATTGGCCGGACAACAGTTTTCCATGACGGCGCTGAATAACCTGGCTGTATTACTGGATGAGGCAATGGAACAGATGAACCACGAGATGCACATGAGTATGAAAGGAAAAGGGGGTAAAATGTGTAAGAATCCATCCATGGGAAAAGGGAATAAGAACATGAAAAAAATCAGCCAAATGCAGCAGCAATTAACCGAGCAGATGGAAAGGATACGAAAGGGATTGCAGGAGCAAATGAATAAGCAGGGAGAGAAAGGGAAAGCGGGGACTCAGGGTATGAACGAGCAAATAGCCAGACTGGCAGCAGAACAGGAGGCTGTGCGGGAAGAGTTGCAGAAATATGCTCAGTACCTGAAGGAACAGGGAGAAATGGATCAAGGAAGCTTGAATGAAGCAATAAAGGAGATGGAACAAAATGAAAGAGACCTGATCAACAAACAGGTCACCAGAGAGTCATTGTTAAGGCAGCAAAAGATTCTTACGAGGTTGCTTGAATCGGAGCGGGCGGAACAAATCAGGGAACACCAGGAAGAAAGGGAATCAAATGAGGCGAAAAATCAAAAATATAGTAACCCGGGGCAAAATTTGGAGTATAACAAGTATTCATACGGGGGAACTGAATTACTGAGGCGCAAGACGTTGCCGGTGAACCGGTTTTATAAAGGCAAAACGAACAAGTACCTGATTAAAATTGAAAAGTGATATGGCTGGAAGTCTAGAGAAAATTAAAATCTCCTCAAGTGTGGATTTACACAGGCTGGAGCATTTTATTGAAGAGATCCTGGATTATTATAATGTTCCGGGCGAATATTTCGGAAATATCATGCTGGCAGTTTCGGAAGCTGCAATTATGGGATTAAAAAGAGAAGGGGAAGTGACCATTAAAATAATTAAAAGCAGGAATGGATTGAACTTTTTAGTTACTCGAAAGGATGCAGCGATTGGCGACCTGGACGAGCTCGATAAAGCAATCGAGAGGCAAGCTATTGCACGGGAGACATTTATTATTAGATCACTGGCAGACGAAGCGAAACTAAGCCACAATGGACATACGATTGAACTTAATTTTCAGGTGGCAGGGATAAACCTGGAACGGGCGTTGATCAGATCTGAAAAAGTAAAGGGATACTTTGGCAGAAAAGAAAAGGTGGTGGGCAGGAATGAATGAGGAAAAAATACATTTTTTTACGGAGGGAATATCCTACCAGATACGGAGAAAGAATGCAATTCGGGACGGAATTAAACGGTTGATCAGAGAAAAAAAAAGAAAGCCGTCTTTCATTAACATTATTAGTTGCAGCGACAACGTTTTACGAAGGTACAATAAAAAATACCTTCGGCGGAGCTATTACACAGATATACTTGCATTTGATTTTTCCGATGATGAGGGAATTATTGCAGGCGATATTTACATTTCAATAGATCGGGTGAGAGAAAATGCAAAGAAATACAGTATACCTATCCAGATGGAACTGGCTCGGGTTATCATTCATGGAATTCTTCATTTAACTGGAATGAAGGATGCTACTGAGGAAGAAAAGAGGGAAATGAGGAGAGAAGAGGACTTCTATATATCAACGTTTGTTAAATACTGAAAATCAGGGAATAACGAGTAATTGTTCCACGTGAAACATACAGTGGAAAAACAGGAGACATATGACATCATTGTTGTAGGGGCGGGGCATGCCGGATGTGAAGCAGCAGCAGCTGCAGCAAAACTGGGATCACGGGTTCTTCTTATCACTATGAGCATGACAAACATGGCAAAAATGTCCTGTAATCCTTCCATAGGAGGCATTGCAAAGGGACAGATCATACGTGAGATTGATGCCATGGGCGGTTTAACAGGGGTGGTAACGGACCTGACAATGATTCAATTCAGGATATTAAATAGGTCAAAGGGACCAGCTATGTGGAGTCCGCGCGCCCAAAATGACAGGATGTTGTTTTCGATTGAATGGCGAAGACAGCTGGAGAAATTTGAGAAACTTGATTTCTGGCAGGATGCTGTAACTGAAATTTTAGTACGTGAAAACCGTGTGAGTGGTGTGAAAACGGTTATGGGAATGAAGTTTTACGCCAGGGCTGTAATTCTTGCAAATGGAACATTTTTAAATGGTATCATACACATTGGGGAGAAACAATTTCAGGGAGGCAGGATGGGAGAGAGGTCTTCAAAATTCTTGACCGAGTCGTTGAAGAGGTATGGGATAGGGGCAAGCAGGATGAAAACAGGAACACCGGTGCGGGTGGACGGACGTACCCTGGATTTTTCTAAGATGACCGAGCAAAAGGGAGATGAGAATCCGGGAAGATTTTCCTTTCTGGACACACCGAAATTGACCAGGCAACGAAGTTGCTTTCTGGCATTTACTACATCGGAAGTGCACGATGTATTGCGTACAGGTTTTGGGAAATCGCCCCTTTTTACAGGTCGTATTAAGGGGACTGGCCCCAGGTACTGTCCTTCTATTGAAGATAAAATTGAACGGTTTGCAGATAAGGAAAGACACCAGCTTTTTATTGAACCTGAGGGTTGGGACACAGTGGAGTACTATGTAAACGGATTCAGCTCCTCCCTGCCGGAAGAGGTTCAGTTTGACGCGTTACGAAGGATAAAAGGGTTTGAGCATGCCCGTTTTTTCAGGCCGGGATATGCAATCGAATATGACTATTTTCCTCCGCATCAGCTTTCACTGACACTGGAATCCAGGATCCTGGAGAACCTGTACCTGGCCGGCCAAATCAATGGAACAACCGGCTATGAAGAGGCGGCGGCACAGGGATTTATGGCAGGGATCAATGCGCATCTGAAACTGCAGGAACAACCACCAGTTATTTTGAAGAGGTCAGAAGCATATATCGGTGTGTTAATTGATGACCTGATCACGAAAGGAACAGAAGAGCCCTACCGGATGTTTACCTCCAGGGCTGAATACAGAATCCTTTTGCGACAGGATAATGCCGACTACCGGTTAACCCCGAAAGCACACAAGCTTGGATTGGCAGGGGATACAAGAATGGAGATATTGAAGAAAAAATATGAGGCAGTCGAAAGGATCATCCGGTTTTTAAGGGAGACGGGCATCTCTCCGGAAGAGGCGAATCCCATGCTTACCGGATGCGGGACTGCTCCACTGATACAACGAACGAAACTGACTACCATCCTTCTGCGGCCTCAGATCTCCTTGAAAGATATGGCAGGTGCACTCCTACCGGTTTCATCCTTCCTTGGCAAGCTTTCCGGACAGGTACAGGAAGCCATGGAGCAAGCTGAATTATTGATCAAATATAACGGGTACATTAAAAAGGAACAGGAGATTGCGGATAAACTCTCCAGACTCGAAAATATGCCGCTTAAGCAGGATATTGATTACCATAAGTTACAATCGCTCTCCTCTGAAGCAAGAGAGAAATTGAGCAGGGTCAGGCCGGAAACAATTGGCCAGGCTGCCCGGATCAGCGGGGTATCACCGGCAGATATCTCCGTATTAATTGTCCACCACGGCAGGTGACTGTTCCACGTGAAACAGGGAAAAATGAGTGAAACAATATCGATATGCCCAATTTGTGATCATCAGCAATTCAGGCTATTCCTTAAAGGGAAAGACTATTTTCTGACCCAGGAGCCGTTTAGCATTGTAGCGTGTACTGCCTGTGGTTTCCGGTTTACAAATCCGCGTCCGAATCCTGTTTCAGCGGAAACATATTATCAGTCTGAAGCATATCTATCTCACGATTCCAGTAAAAGGGGCATCATTCCAATCCTCTATGGTATGGCCAGGAGATTCAACGTTCATTCCAAGTACAACATCGTAAAGACTTATGCAAAGGGCAATTCGTTGCTGGATATCGGGTGCGGAACAGGAGAGTTTCTTCACTTGTGCCGGCAAAAGGGTTTGAAGTGTACTGGGGTGGAGCCATCCGCAAAAGCCCGGAATTTTGCGCAGAACAGATATTCCCTTGATGTGAAGGCTGACTTTCTGACAGACATCTCCCCATCGTCCAGGTACCATTGCATCACCATGTGGCATGTGCTGGAGCACATTCACGGATTGGATGAAACCATGCGGAAACTGACTGAAGTACTGGAGCCGGACGGAGTTCTTATTGTAGCGCTCCCAAATTCCAATGCGCATGATGCCACTTACTATGGAAAATTTTGGGCCGCTTTTGATCTGCCCCGACATATTTATCATTTTACCAGAGAGACCTTCATTAAATTTGCTTCAAAATACTCATTAACCTGTATCACAATTCTGCCCCAAAAACTGGATGCCTTTTACATATCCCTTTTGAGTGAGAAATACAGAACCGGATCATCGAATTTTGTCCGGGCAGTTTACAGAGGCCTCAGGTCGAATTGTGAAGGACGTAATCCACTCACAGGTCATTCAAGTGAAATCTATATCCTGGAAATTAAAAATTCTTAATTTTAAGCCTTAGAATCAGCTGAAGCCCTGTTTGAATCCAAATGGTGGGAGAATCCCTAAAATGAGCTCAGAGAGCCTCCGATCAAATCAGTCGTAAAGACCTGACATTCAGAACGATAATGAAAAATCCCGGGATTAAGGGCAAGAACGTATGCCTGGCCTGTCTTCTGCTTGGCCTGATTGCTCTGCTGGTTCTGGTAGTGACTCCCTGGCAGACAAGAAAACGGGAGAGGCCGGAAGAGATCCGGCTCCGGTTTGAGTCTTTTTTACAGGAACATGAAAATCATATACGGAAAGAGGTATCAGGAATCTCGTCTGAATTTCTGACAGATTCTCTTACCCCCCTGGATCCTGATCAGGTCGCAACCATTCCGGAATTAAACGGCCAGGAGATGACCATTTTCATCTACCAGGGCGATTCGCTCATCTACTGGTCAGATAACCGGGTACCTTTCTCCCGGGCCCTACTTCTTCATCATGATGTTACCCCTGAACTCGTCAGGCTTGAAAACGGGTGGTATGAACTCCTTGTTTTCAGGAAGGGAATTTTTACCATTGCGGGACTTTGTCTGGTAAAACAGAATTATCCCTTTCAGAACCAATACCTGAGGAACCATTATATCGGATCGATCCGGATCCCTGACGAAGTGAAGATTTCACCGAAAGAGGGACAATATACAATTTATTCAACCAGGGGCACCTTTGTATGCTCTCTGGATATTCCCGGAGAAATGCCTCCCCAGAAAGATCAAAGTTGGCTGATCTTTTTCCTGATATCCGCTTACCTCCTCCTGAGCATATTTTTGTACCGGCTCTCTTTGGGAGTACAGGAGGTTTTCAGGAACCGGTACTGGCTTTTTTTCATACTGTTAGCTGATATCCTGATCCTGCGAGGGCTGCAGTTTGCCTTCCGCTGGCCGGAAACGCTATACCGATCCGATTTATTCGGCCCCGTGCTTTACTCTTCCTCCTGGCTTTTTCCCTCGCTGGGGGATTTTCTGATCAACAGCTTTCTGATCCTGATCATCGCCTTCATTTTTTACCGTATCTGGCCGGAAATAACTACGCGAAACAAGCCTCAATACTGGGGAAAGGCCCTATGCCCATTTCTCCGTTTTGGAGTCAGTCTGGCTACCCTCATACTGGTCATGACAGGCCTTCACAGCCTGGTGATCCACTCGACACTGGCGATGAATCTGGAAAATGTTTCACGTCTTTCCTGGGCAAGTGTACCGGCTTTTGCAAGTATCGGATTTCTGGCCCTTGGATGGATTCTCATTACATTGAAACTGGTACTTCCAAAGCTTCCTGAGGATCCGGCGAAAGCGGAAGAAGAACGAAAATTTCCCTTTTCCTGGTTCTTCCTGGCAATGGTTTTGTTCGCCGTATGTGCTACCGTTGTCCTGAACCGAGCAAATACCCTGCGCGAACAGAATCAGCGGGAATTACTGGCGATGAGACTGACTGCCCGTCAAAATCCGGTGACCGAACTACTTCTTCAGCAAACGGTGCAGGCTATTAAAGACGATTCATCGGTCGGTCTGATCCTTTCCCGTGCAGTCGTGGAACCGGACATTCTGGTAACTGACGACAGTGTGTCGTCCTACCTCCTGCATCAGTATTTCAGGGATTACTGGAATAATTTCAATGTACAGACAACCATTTGCAGAGGATCCAAGATCCTCCGGATCCAGCCACAGGGATTCGAAATCAATTGCTCTGCCTATTTTGAAGAGGTCATCTCCGCGTATGGAAAGAGCTGCCAGGAGGGCATCTATTTTCTGGATTATGGCTACGGCAACGAGAACTATATCGTTCGGCTCCCTGTTCCGGAAAGAGAAGAAGTAATCTATCTGGAGATCAGTTCCCGCAGCACATATAAGGACCTCGGCTATCCGGAATTGCTGGTTGACAGAAGTTCTTACGATTTTCCCGACCCGGGCGATTATTCCTATGCCTTCTACCAGAAGAATCAGCTGGTTCACAGGGTAGGAGAGTATATCTATGGATTTGAGCTGACGGGATATGTTGATACATTGAGCCAGACACTTCTTCCATCCACAGACAGGATGGATCATTTCCTGTACCGGATCAACGACAAGGAATCACTCATCATGAGTAAGCCTCTCCCTACCTGGCTCAACACCATCTCTCCCTTTTCCTATCTCCTGATATTTTTGTTGCTGTTTTTTGCCATTGGCTTCAGTATCCTGAACCTGAACGAGATCACCGGGCTTATGATGCGTTCGCTCAGGAACCGGCTGCAGTTCTCCATGCTGGGGATGATCATCACGCTGTTCATCATTACCGGTGTGTTGATGATGGTTTATCTCACCTGGTTAAACAGCAAGAAAAACGAGGAAAACCTAATGGAGAGAACCCTGTCGATCCTCATAGAGGTGGAACACAAATTCGACCGGTTGAATGATTTAAAGGATGCTGGTCCGGAGGAATTGGAAACCATCCTGATCAAATTCTCCAATGTCTTTTTCTCGGATATCAACCTCTATGACCCACAGGGAATCCTGCTGGCATCCTCCCGTCCCCGTATCTTCCGGGAGGGGCTGATATCCGACCTGATCAACCGGGAAGCGTTCAACCGTCTGCTTGGAAAAAAGAGCTCCATGTTTGTGCAGATCGAGCATATCGGAGAGTTGCATTACCTCTCGGCCTATGTGCCTTTTTATAACACACAAAACAAGCTGCTCGGATACCTGAACCTGCCTTACTTTTCACGGCAGGACGATCTCAGACGGGAGATCTCCACATTCCTGGTCGCGTTTATTAATATCTATGTCCTTTTTATCCTGCTGGGGGTGCTGGTGACGTATCTGGTTAGTACTTACATTACCGCTCCACTGAAACTTCTTGCCCAGCGGATCGGCCGGATCCGTATCGGACGTACCGATGATAAACTGATCTGGCGAAGGGAAGATGAGATTGGGAAACTGGTTGAGGAGTACAACCGGATGCTCGATGAACTGGCTATCAGCGCAGAAAAACTGGCTGTTTCGGAACGTGAATCCGCCTGGCGTGAAATGGCTCAACAGGTGGCTCATGAGATCAAGAATCCCCTTACGCCGATGCGGCTGGGAGTGCAACATCTTCAGAAAGCCTGGGACGATCGTGCAGTGGACTGGGAATTCCGGTTGAAGCGGTTTTCGGAGGCGCTCATCACGCAGATCGATTCTCTGAGCGCCATTGCTTCTGAATTTTCCTATTTCGCCAGGATGCCCGAATCGGAGAATGAGACCCTGCTCCTTGACGACCTGGTGAAAAGTTCATTGACGATGTACAAAGAGGTCCCCTCTATTCAGCTGGAATTTGATCCGGCACCTGCTGAGAAGTGGGTTTATGCTGACCGCAGACAACTCCTTCGTCTGTTCAGTAACCTTCTGAACAATGCAGTTGAAGCCATTGAAGCGAAGCCCGGAACATCCGGGAAGATCCTGGTCCGAACGGATACGACCAAAACAGAACACATCGTACAGATCACCGATAACGGCAAAGGCATCCGGATGGATGAAGCTGACAAGATATTCCAACCCAATTTTACCACCCGGAGTGGTGGAGCTGGACTGGGATTAGCCATTGTGAAGGGGATCCTGGATTCGGTGGGCGGCGCTATCTCCTTCTCCTCCGATCCGGGTAAAATAACTACTTTTACCGTACGGTTACCTGCTACCAAACCCTCTGAACAAGAGAAGGAATCATGATGCAAAGATCATTCCTGATCAGTCTGATACTCTTCGCGTTTTTACCGGCCTGCCAGCCGGATCACCCCAATGAAGTCTATTATCCCTTTCGTGACCAGGTTTGGCAACGGTTCAATATCCTGAGTTTTGAGCTTCCTGTAGAATCATCGGAAACTCCGTATCGGGTTCTTTTCTTTGCCAGGCATACCCGGGAGTTCCCCTATCAATCCCTGGATTTTCAAATGATCCTGCGAACCCCATCCGGTGAGGAGCGGATCAGGGAGTTTCAGCTTTCCGTGCGGGATAGTAAGGAAAAATTTCTGGGAGACTGGGACGGGGAGCAGTGCGAAGTCTCGATCATCCTGAACAGGGAACTGGTCATCAATAAATCGGGTCTGTTGGTCATCGAACTGGAGAACCTCATACCTCGGATAGAGACACCAGGGTTACTGGGTGTTGGTATCCGGCTTGAGCAAGACTGAAAGGATTTTCCGTATTTCCCGTTCATCCTGTTCCATCTGTTTTACCAGGTCATCCAGTGAGTTGAACCGCATCTCATCCCGGATCCGCTCTAAAAAATGGATGGTGATGGGTGTTCCATAGATATCCCGGTCGAAATCAAAGATGTTCACCTCCACGGTAAAGGAGGGATGAATCAGGGTAGGACGAAACCCAATATTGGCCATCCCCGTATAAAGAACCTCTTCCAGGGTGACAGTCGCCGCATAGACACCGGTGAGACCGTGAAATTTTGATGCGTCGGGCAGATCCAGGTTAGCAGTCGGATACCCCAGCTTTCTGCCCAGCTGATCTCCTTTGACGATAATGCCGGAAATGGAAAAAGGAAGCGTCATTGTATTCGCAAAACTACGAATAATTGGACCAGTCTTTTTCTTCGGATTTCTCTTTTGAAGCGCTCTTTTTAATTTTTATCAGCTCGGTGACGGCGTAGATGTAGTGACCCCACACACCAGCCAGCAAGGTCAGCAGGGTGATGATCATCCAGATGGGGGCCACCGGCGTCCACAATTCACGGGTGGGTTTATCCTGAGAGAAAAGATGCTTCGGGATGGCCCAGCTACAAGTGTTTTCTCCTCTGACATACCCAAAACGATCGTTTTCATCGATCCGTGCAACGATAGTGATGTTTCCCAGGGAGTCGCCGATCAGGGACATCGGGAACTCGATGGACCCGGTCCCTTCTTCATCCAGGGAGACTTCTCCGATCGGAAGGGGACGGAACAGGGTGGGAACAAAGAGGAAAACGGTCTCCCCGGTGATAGGTTCCATGGCATCCCCAGCATGTTGCTGGGCATTCACCCGGATATACCGGACAGAGTCCTCTTCGTAAAAGGAGACCTCCAGCCTGGCCGGTTTGGAAATGAATTGCTCGGAAGCAGAGAGGTAGTTATCGGTACCTTCAAAATCGGCCGTGTAGGTGATCATTCCTTCCGCATCGGCAGGCAGGGCAGGATTCAGGAGGGGGACCTTTATATG
>QYQJ01000124.1 GCA_007280875.1 Bacteroidota bacterium | reverse complement strand
TTCGTCGGCGGCGTCAGATGTGTATAATGGTCAGCTACTGATCATTAAATCCGGAACCGTGGTCAAATTCCGGACCTGCGAAGTTCACGATATGGAGAAGGAGGGATTCTCCTGCGGGTTCCTGCGGGTGAATGGAACTATTCTGGCTGAAGGAAAGAAATCTGTAATGCCACAGGAGGGATCACTTTCAATGGCGCCACAGGTCGAATCACAAATTGCCTGATTGTGAATAACGGATGGTGCGGGATCAATTGTAAAAATGCTTTATCCCCCCTGATTGACCACTGTGTGATCATGGACAATAAATACGGCATCGAATGCAATAGTAAATCAAGGGCAATGGTGAAGAACAGCATCATCGTATGAAAACCGGAAATGACGGGAAAAATATGGGAATTAGCTATTAATCTTTACCTTTACCTGCTCCCGATAATCCTGTTGACAACCCTATAAAACCATGAAATTCCTGAAGAACTACCTTTTGCTGGTCTCTCTGATCACCATAATTTTAGCTTCTCCTTTTTTAGAGGATCTTGTTCTTGGAGGAGTTATCAGTCTGGTGTTAATCTGTATTGCAATCTTTCTTTGTTTACTTGTACTTTCTATTCACCCGCGGATTTTCCGGTTCATGGTCATTTTTTCTGCCCTAATCATTGGATTCGAGATTATCGGATTGATCTTTCCGTCCCCATTGATTTCAACTATTCAGTATTTCAATCTGATGGTCCTGATTTTTCTCTTTGCAGGCATTCTCTTCTATTCTCTCATGACTTCACAGACCCTCTCATTCTCAGACATCAGTAATGCCATCTCCGTATACATCCTGATTGGAATCGGATTCGGATTTCTGTACAGCTTTATTGAAAGAATTCACCCGGGAGCGATTTCCAACTCAGCCTCCAGTATATCCGATATCAGCGGGGATATGATCTATTTCAGCTTTATCGCTCTGACGACAGTTGGATTTGGCGATATTTTGCCGGTTATCAAAGCAACCAAGGTCCTTGCCATGTTTGAGGCGGTGCTGGGGGTTCTTTATATTGCTATCATGATTGGCCGGCTGGTGGGCATCGGCCCGGCATCAAAGAAAAACCAATAAAACGAAATATGGAACATCAAGCAGATCCTGTCGTTACTATTCCGGTTCACCGGTTACAACGGATTACCGATATCATTTTTGCATTTTCCATGGTTCTTTTCATTATCTCGGGAATGCTGACCTTCAACAATGCGGACTTCTGGGATGGATATGAGGCTGATCCGGCCGGATTTGTAACGGGACAGGCACGGGAATTACTGACCTCCTTTCTGGTGTTTCTTTTTATGGCAATCTACTGGACGACGCATGTCGGCCAGTCGAAGTACATAATCAGAGTTGACACTACCTATATCTGGATTAACATTTTTTACCTGTTTTTTATCTCCATCGCTCCCTTACCCAATGCATTAAGTTTGAAGTTTGGTGATGATATTTATGTGCAGCAATTCTTCAATCTGGACATGCTTCTGATTGGCATATTTAGCTATTTTGCCTGGTATTATGCAACCAAGGGCCACCGTCTTGTCATACAGCATTTATCAGGCAGAGAAATCAGGGAGACCAACTGGAATATGCTGATAGAACCTCTTGTTGCACTGATTGCTATCCTGGTTTCTTTGACCTATCCGGTTTTATGGGAGCTTGCCCTGTTATTGCTCCCCATCGGCATGATCATTCTCACGATTGTGCTAAGGAAATCAAAAAAGAAGGCGGAAAAAGAAAAACCGGGTTAGCTATTCAACCCACCGGCTACTTCATCGATTTAACAATCAGAACGACAATAAGTAAAAGCAGTATCAACCCGGTCAGAACAAAGGCCCAGTTGTTCACTACGCGGGATTCGACCAGCATCATGTAATCACCAAACAACAAGTTCAAGGGCTGAACTTCCCAGCTTACCTGGTTCCCCTTGAGCATGATGGAGTTTGTTTCGGTGATCAGGCCGGGCATTTCGACAGTTTCGGGATAGGTTTCCATCATGAGCAAAGAATCAAAGAATCTTATTTTCTTGAGGAAGTCATCAAAAAGCCCTGGTTCCTTATCCTGCAGGCGGTCAACGGCCGGATTTCCGGTCCAGTTCCGGAATGCGACAATGAATTTTTCAGGGGTATCAAACTCCCATTTCTCCACATAGCAGGAAATGCTGTCGTGAAAACGGGAAACTTCACCTGCTGAAAGATCCGGATCGTTCAAACGGGCAATCCCTTCCTCCAGGATCTTTTCCAACTCGGCGGTAACGGAAGCAGCGAGGAACTCCAGGGCTTTCTTTTCAACTTCATCGAAATGAATGCTGTCTGAGCGGCTGATAATATTTTTCTGTCCCTTCAGCCACAGCAGGTCATCCGGTGTGAGGTACTTTTCATAGGGGAGGCAGGTGAAGGGATTAAGCGGTGGGAATACCTCTTTAAAGGTCAGGTAGGAATAGTAGAAACCGAAACACCTGGTCACTGTAACCTGGCGATCAAGCCGTTTCCGCCAGCTTGTATCGGAGGTCAGTTCCGCATTCAGCTCCTCACTGGTGTGAAAAGTTTTTGTATAGGTAAGAATGTAATCATCCCCTTGTTTTTTATCCCTGGATGTATCTTTCATGGCAACCCGATCCCAGGTCGAATCGACGGGGTAAGGCAGGTCGCCTTTGAATACAGAAGAGGAATCACCGGTAATCCGGATGATACGGGTAAAGGATCCGTTACGATGTACCTTGGTTGTGACTGTAATTTCTCGGCATCCGCTGAAAACGAGCAGGATGGCACAAAGGGTCAGCAGGATATTTCGTGTTTTCATGGTTGAACGTGTTTGATGGTTGATTCGAGATGGCTCCGGATATCGTTTCGCTGGAAAGCGATCAGATTTTTACGAACCAGGAAACGCTCTGGTAGCGAGGTAAAGGTGAATCCGCTCCGGACAAAACGGGCTGCCACATTTGTTGCGGGCTCTACGTGAACCGATGCCATGCGCTCTTCAAGCGTGTTGACTTTTTTCACTACCATATACTGTTCTACCCCAAAGAGGATCAGGAGAGAAACGGATGCGGCGGTAAGCAACCGCTGGGCAAAAATCAGGACCGGTCTCCGAACAATCGGAATATATGCGGACCGGGAGGGTGCTTGTTTCTTGTTCCCGATGGTCTCCATCACCTTCCGGGGGATCACATCCCGGTCATGTAATCGGGGTTCATTCCGGTGTAATGCGTTACATAAGCGATCCAGCGGATCCCCTGATTGTTTGCCAGAATCAGGATTCATAGTTGCCTCCTTTCCATTGAATAGATCTTTTCAAGTTTTTCCCGGATGGACTTCCGGGCGTGGTACAGGTTACTTTTTATGAGGGTATCCGGGATTCCCAGCACTTCCTTGACTTCGGCTGAATCCATCCCCTGTATATCCCGCAAGATGAAGACCAGTTGCTGTTTCTCAGGCAGTCCGCTGGCCAGAAACCGGATCAACCTCGCGATCTCTTGGTTATCCAGGGTGGTGCCGGGATCTTCTGTCCGGATTCTCTCCAGCGTGATCTCAATCTGTTCCAGGGTTATTTCATTCCTTCGCCGGATCTTACGAACCCGGTCGATGGAACAGTTGGCGATTATCCGGAACAGCCAGGAAGAAAATGGTTGTGTTTTATCATATCTGTTCAGATGGCTCCAGACTTTAATAAAGCCCTCCTGCACCGCATCTTTCGCCTCTTCTTCATCGCACAGGATCCTAAAAGCCAGAGTAAAGGCCGGTTGCTGATAGTGGTCCACCAGGCTCCGGAAAGCCTCCTGGTTGCCTTCCAGGGATCGGGTGATAGTCTCCTGCAGGTTTTGTTGCATGGTCGTTGCCGTCTCTATATGCAATACGCTGAGAAACAGCAAAAGTAAAATTTGAACTGATCACTTGTTATCATGTGTTGGAATATTGCCGTTAATTTGTATTAATTTTACGTCAATAATTGAACTTACCTGTGCGGACTATAATAACCTTGTTGAGCTTTTTTTTCACGCTCCACCTGGCAGCCCAGCCCTGGGAATTCATCAAGGAGCGTGACGGGATTAAGATTTATACCCGGAAAGAGAAGGGGAGTCCGCTGAAGTCGTTCAAAGGAGTAATGGAGATCCATACGACCATGGAGATGGTGGCCTCGGTTGTCGGGAACGTGAAGAATTTCGACTGGTGGGATGACGCCATCCGGAAAATCGATGTCCTGGAATATGTCGAAAATGTATACTCCAAATATTACCTGATCTATGATGTCCCCTGGCCCCTGATGGACCGTGATCTTTGTGTGGAAGCCCGGGTAACAATAGATTCCGTGACCGGCACCAAAGTGATCCTGGCCCGTCCCCTGCCGGACGTGATTCCCGAAGAGGAGAATATTATCCGTATCAAAAACTATTGGCAGAAGTGGACCATCGAGCCCCTGAAAGAAGGAATGGTCAGGCTTACCCTCGAAGGATTTGTTGATCCTGGAGGGATTGTCCCGGCCTGGTTATATAACATGGTGATTACCGACACCCCGTTGAATCTGATGGGAGAGGTAAAAAAACGTGTTGAAATCCCCCGGCGCTAAAGCTCTTTCAGTATGATTTCATTTGTATAACCGGTGAATTCACCGATGCATCGTATCTTTTCCCGGCAATGCGGGCAAATCAGTTCCAGTTCGTAATCCAATGTGGCGAACTTGTCGTAGATAAGCCTGAGGGGTTCTAAGCAGGAAGGACAGTCAAGTTCAGTGAATCCAACCTCCCTGGGCAGGGTAATGGATTTATCAATCACTTTCCAGTTCTTGCTAATGGATGCTAAATCCATGAATTCCTGTGTGTTGGAAGAGGACTGAACCAGGAACCGGATACGTTCATTCAGTTCATCTGAGTTCATTTGTAGTAGATTTTCATTTTTAAATCCAACGCTTGTTTATAATATTCGTTTTCCGGATCCACCAGCAGTTTTTCAAGGGTTTTCAATGCCTCTTTATCCTTATTCAGTTCTGCATAGCAGCGGGCCAGATAAAAAATAGCTTTGAAGTTGTCCGGCTCCTGGCGGATGACCTGCTGAAACAATTTTGCCGCCTGCCGGAAGTTTTCATCCTCATAATAATTCAGTGCCTGGCGCATGATGTGGTTGGGACTCCAGGCGATGTCGGAGCCGGAAAGGCCCTTAGCCCGGAGAGTATTTTCAGGAAGTTGAGTGCCAGCTGCCTCGAATTGTCCGATGGTGGAAGTATCTTTGAATATTCCACCAACAGTAATCGATTCACCAGCACCGGATAGCGAACTGTCATCAACAATAGTTTCTTCCTCCATTGGAATGAGACTCACTTCTTTTGCTTCTGCAAGGGACTCGGGGGGAGCAACGGCAGTGCTCTTCTTTTCGACGATGCCCGTCTTCTCTTGAGATAAAAGGTCTTCTTTTTTAGTTCGTGGTTCGGTTCCGGGTTGTCGTTCAACAGCCTGGGTCTCCAGATCAGTCTTTGCCGGTTCTTCTGGTTGCAAGGGTGTCGGTTCACTCGCTGGGTGCTGCTCGGTGAGCAGGGGTTGCTGCTGGTTTTGCACAACATATCTGAAGATAAACGCTACCCCGATGAGCAGGGCAATTACAGCGGCCGCAGCCAGGATCAGCCGGGGTTTCAGGCGAACGACCCGGATTCTTCGTGCAGTTATCCGGTGTTCCAACTCCTCCATAATCACGGGAAGGTGACCCGGATTGGATAGTCGGGTGAGACCTTCCAGTTCGTCCGAACACAGCTCGCAATCGGCCAGGTGGGCTTCGATCCGGTGCCGTTTGTCGGCTGAAAGCTGATGATCCAGGTAGGCCTTCAGCTCCTCATGCGTCGGGCACTCCGAATCTGAAAAGATGGTATGCAGGTTATCTGACATGTTGTTCCAAAATCAATCGTAAATTCCGTTTCCCGTTCTGTATGTAACTCTTCACCTGTTTAAAAGTGAAACCTGTTTTTTCGGAGACCTCCTGGTAGCACATTTTTTTCAGGTAGAAGAGTTCAATACAGGTCCGTTGTTCTTTGCTGAGAGAGAGGATGGCATCTTCAAGCCGGGTCAGCTGCTTCTCTTTTTCGTCGGTAAGATGCAAAACCGGTTCCAATTCCACAGGATCAGGAAACTGCCTGAAGGTATCATTCTCAAGCGACCGGATCTCTTTTTTATTTCTGAGCTGTGTCAGACAGTGATTCTTTGCCACGGAGTGCAGCCATGGTTTAAAGTTGTGGATCTCATGTTTTCTAAGCTTTCCGAATAGACTTTCAAACACCTGCATGGTGGCATCTTTGGCCTGCTCCTCATCCTTCAGGTATTTCATACAAACCAGGAACACAAACCGCATATACCGTCTGAACAATTCACCCACCAGCTCCTTATCGCGGGTTGCCATATAATGAGCGATGATTTCAAGATCGGTCAAAGCGTTCTGATTTACATGGATTTGCTCCCGTAAAAATAAAAAAAGGAAAGGAATTTGTGAAAAGAACCGGTGGATTGCATCCTAGTTGCGACATCCACATTATTCACAAAAAACTTATTTGCAATGAAAACACTAAAAAGCACGAACATGATTCAGAAACTGCTCCCGTTTAGCATTCTTCTGGTATTGACCCTTCTGCTCAGTATCTCCTTTGCCATCCCGTTCAGATACCTGGCAGAAACCGGTCCGACACCCTCAGCAGGAGGGGATGGCCAGCTCGAAGGAAGAATCACCGACGAAACAGGCAACCCTGTTCCAGCGGCCAGCCTGTTGCTGTACCAGACAAAATGCCTGACAGCCAGCGGACATTCCAATCCGGACGGCACCTACCTCCTTGCCCGGATTCCTGCGGGAACCTATACCCTGGAGGTGTCGAAACCGGGGTTCAGACCGGTAAAAGAGAAGGTGGTGATCACTTTTGGAAATACTACCCTGCTGAACATTGCCCTCAAGGTTATTACGAACAGAAAGGATGAACAAAACCTGCCGGAAACGGAGCAAAAGATCCAGCCATCCAGGATGGAGTTAAGAGGGAACAGCCAGTTTGCCAAATCCAAAGGCGGGGGTTATTTAGGTGGAGTAATGGCAGCGGGTTCATATGATGGTACGGTTTCCGATTTTAATACGGAATCATATGACCGGATCTACGAAAACCGATTCAAAGAGGTAGTAAACGACCCGCTTTCTACCTTTTCCATCGATGTAGACCGTGCTTCCTACTCAAATGTCCGCCGTTTCCTCAGCAACAACACGCTGCCGTATAAGGATGCGGTACGGATTGAAGAGATGATCAACTACTTCGAATACGATTATCCTCAACCCAATAACGGGGATCCGTTTTCGGTGACATTTGAAACGGGCACCTGCTTCTGGAATAAGAACCACCGGCTGGTCCTGATCGGAATCCAGGGGAAAACCATGCAAGCAGACAAGATCCCACCGGCCAACCTGGTTTTTCTGATCGATGTATCCGGCTCAATGGATACCCCCAACAAACTGCCGTTGCTCAAGCAGGCTTTTAAAATCCTGGTTCAGCAGCTCCGACCGGCCGACAGGGTAGCAATGGTGGTTTATGCAGGAGCTGCAGGATGTGTCCTCGAATCCACTCCGGGAGATCATCAGGAGAAGATTATGATGGCGCTTGATAACCTGCAGGCCGGAGGTTCCACTGCAGGAGGAGAGGGGATCAGGCTGGCCTATCAGATTGCCAAACAAAACTACCTCCCCGGAGGAAACAACCGGGTCATCCTGGCCACGGACGGGGATTTCAATATAGGTGCAAGCAGTGATGGTGAGATGGTCAGGCTGATTGAAGAGAAACGGAATGAGGGAGTGTTTCTGTCGGTGCTCGGATTTGGTATGGGCAATTACAAGGATTCGAAGATGGAGCAGATCTCCAACGCCGGTAACGGAAATTATGCCTATATCGATAACGTCATGGAGGCCAAAAAGGTATTCGGAGAGGAGTTATGGGGAACCCTCTTTACGATTGCGAAGGATGTGAAGATCCAGGTTGAATTCAACCCAGCGAAGGTAAAGGCGTACCGGCTGATCGGATACGAAAACCGTATCCTCAGCAAGGAAGATTTCAACAATGACCGGAAAGATGCCGGGGATATCGGCAGCGGCCACTCTGTCACGGCCCTCTATGAAATCATACCGGCAGGCTCAACGGAGCCGGTTGCAGCTGTAGATCCTCTGGAGTACCAGCAGGTAAGGGTCACGGGTGGAAGGAATCTTATGACTGTCAAGTTGCGGTACAAGGAGCCGGATGATACTGTAAGTAAGCTGATTGTACACCGGTTGGGAGAACAGGATTTGATCAGTCATTCCCATTCCGACAACCTGAAGTTTGCTTCGGCTGTAGCTTCCTTTGGCATGGTGTTGCGTGAATCTGATTTCCGGGGCGATGCCAGTTACGACCAGGCCCTTCTTCTGGCCAATGAATCAATGGGGGCCGACCGGTTTGGCTATCGCAGGGATTTTATCCGGCTGGTGGAAACAGCAAAATTACTTAGCAGGTAAGGGAATCAGGGATGCTTCACGTTATGGTAAACCGGATTGTCGACTCGATAAACCAGACCCTTTGCCGGATTGTTTTCCCCCGTCTGTTTCCTCAGTCCAGACAAAGCAAAAACTACTTCCTCCTGTTTACTATGGGCCAAATACTCTAAAGATCAACTATGATCCCAAGGAAATGGAAACGGATTTCCGGTATATCCCAAAGGTTGCTTATCCACATCTTGAGAAAATGAAGCCCAATTGACCGGCGTTGTTTATCCTGGGAAGGCAGGTACCAAAAAGGCAGGATAAATCATTTCAGATTAAACTCTTTCAACAAATTTTCGAATACCTCGCGGTCGGTCATCGTATCCAGCTTTTTCTCGACAGCTGCGAATGCCTTAGCGTATTCATCCTGCTGGTACTGATAGATCTCCCACTGCCCCTTGTTGTATTCAAGTGCAGAAAGATTCTCCACCCAATCCCCGCTGTTGAGATAGAGAACCTCTCCATGATTATTGGAGATCGTACGGATTTCAGGTTTATGAATGTGGCCGCAGATGACAAAGGAGTAACCTTTTGATATGGCAATACCGGCGGCCGTCTCCTCAAATTTGTTGATATAGGCTACGGCGGATTTGACCCGTTCCTTGATTTTTTTGGAGAAGGAAATTTTTTCTCTTCCCATGCTGATCAGGACTAGATTAACGAAGTTGTTAAACAGGATCAGGAAGGTATAGCCAACGCCACCCAGAACGGCCAGCCATTTGCTATACTGCATGGTTACATCGAATACGTCGCCATGAAAGATCCAGGCTTTTCTGCCATCCAGATCGAGCAATACCTTATTCACCAGTTCAAAACTTCCCATCTTGAATTTCACGAACTTTCGCAGCAGTTCGTCGTGATTTCCGGTGATATAGATGACCCGTGTCTTCTTGGCAATAAGTCCGGTAAAATACCGGATGACCATCAAATGAAATTTTGGAAAATAGTTTTTCCTGAAGTGCCACATGTCAATGATATCCCCGTTGAGAATCAGGGTCTTAAAGCGGACACTTCGCAGGTACTGAAGCAACTCCTTGGCACGGCACCCCACCGTTCCCAGATGGACATCGGAGATAACAACAATATCTACTTCCCGTTTAGGAATTTTTACAGGCTTCATACAAGCAAAGATACTTGAAAAAGACCTGTACTGAATTCAAAAAAAATTCACTGCCGGAAAGCTGAATGTTATTTAGATTTGGTTTAAATTTGCACGAAAATGGCAACCAGGAAGGAAATTTATAAGATCGAGGGCATGTCGTGTGCCTCCTGTGCTTCCAGAGTCCAGAGTATGCTGGGATCAATGGAAGGAGTGCGTTCGGCCCGGGTCAACTTCGCAGCCGGGAACGTGCTGGTCGAGTTTGATCCGGAAAGTGCGGGCAGGGAAACGATGGGAAAGGCCATCCATTCGATCGGGTACGAACTGATCACAACACAGGAAACCACCCCGGAACAGGATGAGGAATCGGAGAACAAGCGGCTGAAACAATTGCGTTTCAACACCATCCTGTCCGTGCTTTTCTCGATCCCGGTTTTCCTCATCGCGATGTTCTTTCATCAGCAGGTACCTTATTCCAATTGGATCATGATGGGGCTTTCCCTCCCGGTGCTGGTCTGGTTTGGCCGCGATTTCTTCGTCATTGCCTGGAGACGGGCCGTCCATTTTTCGGCCAACATGGATACGTTGGTGGCCATGGGGACAGGGGTAGCATTTCTATTCAGTGCGTTCAATACCATTTTCCCTTCCTGGCTGGAATCGAAAGGACTTGAACCGCATGTTTATTATGAAGCCTCCGTGGTGATCATCTCCTTCATTCTGCTTGGCAGGTATTTCGAAGAGCGGGCAAAACAACGGACCGGTACCGCGATCCGTAAGTTGATGAACCTGGGTGTCAAAAGTGCGAGGGTGATCAGGGAAGGAAAGGAGATGGAGATTCCCATCGGTGAGGTTCAGCCCGGGGATTTTCTGCTGATCCGTCCGGGTGAGAAGATCCCGGTCGATGGTGTGGTGACCGAAGGCCATAGTACGGTGGATGAAAGCATGATCACCGGGGAATCTATACCGGTCACCAAACTTTCCGGCAGCCAGGTAATCGGTGCTACCATCAACCAAACCGGAAGCCTCCGGATGCGAGCCGAGAAGGTAGGAAGTGAAACCATGCTGGCCCAGATCATCCGGCTGGTTCAGGAGGCTCAGGGAAGCAAAGCCCCTATCCAGCAGCGCGTCGATAAAATCGCCTCCATCTTCGTTCCAGTCGTCATAGGGATCGCTATCATCACCTTTTTCTCCTGGCTCATCTGGTATCCGGCATCTGGCATCCAGCATCTGTCATCCAGTATCCAGTATCCAGGATCTAGTATCCAGGTTGCCATCCTCACCGCCGTTTCCGTCCTGATTATTGCCTGTCCCTGTGCCCTGGGATTAGCAACCCCAACTGCCCTGATGGTGGGGCTGGGCAAAGCTGCCGAACATGGCATCCTGGTCCGCGATGCCACCAGCCTGGAGACCATCTGCCGGGTGGATACCATTGTGTTTGATAAAACCGGCACCATTACAGTTGGGAAGCCGGAGGTAGTGGAGGTGGTGTGGGATAGCAGTGTGCCGTTGGTAGTGGGCAGTGGGCAAACAGAAATTCGAAATTCGAAATTCGAAATTGGGAATGCCATCGTTTCTATTGAACGTCTTTCAGAACATCCGTTCGCTGCAGCCCTGGTTGACTATTTTATGGAACAGGCTTCAGATCAGACCGATGAAGTAGTAGGATTTGAAAGCCATACCGGAAAAGGAGTATCAGCCTTTTACAACAGGGACAATTACTACATCGGCAGCAAATCCTATATTCAGGAGAAAAACTGCCGTCTGGAAGGGGACTTGCTTCAAGAGGAGGCCAGGTTAAGGAAAGAGGCCCGGTCGATCCTTTACATAGCCCGTTCCCATCGCGTGATTGTGCTGGTAGCAGTGGCTGATACCCTGAAAGAGAATTCCCCGGAAGCCATCCGCGAGCTGAAAGAGATGGGACTGAAGGTCCATATGCTTACAGGCGACAGCGTCGCCATCGCCTCCCAGATCGCCTCCCAGGCCGGTGTGGATTTCTACAAGGCAGAGGCAACACCCGTGGGAAAAGCAGATTATGTGAAGCAGCTTAAGGATCAAGGGAGAAAAGTAGCAATGGCCGGCGACGGAATCAACGACTCCCCTGCCCTGGCCCTGGCCGATATCGGGATTGCCATGGGAACGGGGACCGACATTGCCATGGAAAGCGCCCAGCTGATCCTCATCAAAGGGGACCTGTGCAAGCTGGTCAGTGCCATCCGCCTCTCACATGCCACAAACAGAACCATCAAACAGAATCTTTTCTGGGCCTTTTTCTACAATTTCATCAGCATTCCCATAGCCGCCGGAGTTCTCTATCCCTTTTTCGGCTTTCTGCTCAATCCCATGATCGCCGGAGCTGCCATGGCGTTCAGTTCGGTGAGCGTGGTGAGTAATAGTTTGCGATTGAAGAGAAAAAGGATATAAATGGTAGGGGCAACCGGCCCGGTTGCCCCTACCAGGGGAATCCTCCCCGTTAACAATTATTTAATATATCGGTAATATATTGTTAATATGCGGGTGATCGGCTTACCCTACTTTTGCAGCAACAAAAACCTGAAATCATGATCAAAAAAGCACAAATCACTATCGTGATGTTGGGATTAGTATGCCTGACCATCATTGTGCCACAGGCGAGAACCTACGCCCAGGCGAAAAATGACACGCTGAAAGAAGCGGTCACAACTTTACGCGATCGCGTAACAGGTATGGAAGAACGGTTAGCCACCGCAGAGAACAACCTGGAAAAGCTGACGAAGATCAAACTATCAGGATATATACAGGCGCAATGGCAGCGTTTTGAAAACCCGGCCGTTTATCCGGCTAACTACATTTCATTACGCCGTGTGAGATTTAAAGTTCAGTATCAACCGGTTGAAGGGGTTGTCTTTGTACTGCAACCTGATTTTGTGCCAAGCGGTTTTACGCTGAAAGATGCCTATGTCGAACTGCATGATCCCTGGTTAAAAACATTCTCTTTGTGGGCAGGTCAGTTCAACCGTCCGAATTATGAAGTGGAGTATTCATCCAGCAAACGTGAAGTACCTGAAAGATCGGCTGTGATCCGGGCTCTCTATCCGGGCGAACGTGCCATCGGCGCGAAACTGGAGGTAACCCCCCCGTCTGTCCCGCTCAGATTCCAGTTTGCCGTGTTCAATGGCAATGACCACAGGGTCATCAAGGATGTGAACGGCGATGATATCAATCCCAAAAACAAGGATTTCGATAACTATAAAGACCTTATGGGTCGCCTGACCTACAACTTCAAGCTGGGAAATTTTGGAGGTCTTGACGTGGGCTTGAATGGCTATTACGGCTGGATGAAATCGAATTCGACGACCGTATTAAACAGCGATTACACATTATTTAAAAACGTGACGGTCGGAAAGAGTATTGACCGTCACTGGGTAGGCGGAGAGATGCAACTATATATGGATATCCTCGGAGGCATGGCCATCAAGGCAGAGTATATGATGGGGATCAATGCCTATCCGGGAGCTGTCGGAAGTTTTTCAGTAGCGAATCCTGTGCAGACTACCCTGGCCAATGATACCCTGATGATGACCTATCTCACAACCAATACCCAGCAGATTAATCCTGCCATCTGCAGGAATTTCATGGGAGGATATGTTTACCTGATCAAAAATATAGGAAAGCGTAACCAGTTTGCGTTACGCTGGGACTTTTATGATCCCAATACCAAACTGAAGGGAGATCAGATAGGCGTGGTGAAGTATGAAAACGGCACATCAGATATACAGACCACCACCACGATCGACGGCTCTAATCCTGTGGTCGTATTAAATGAAACCACGAAGAATATTGTTGCCAACTCGTTGAAAAGCGGGACCTCGGATGTCACCTACCATACCCTCACATTTGCCTGGAACTACTTCTTCACGGACAACCTCCGCATCCAGGTAGCCTATGAGATACCATTCAACGAAAAAGTTGGCGTAGATGCTTCAGGCAACTCCAACCTGGTGAAAAAATATACAGTAAACGATCAGACTGTTGACAATGACTACAGCCGGGTTTTCCCGCAAAACGTCTTTACCCTGCGCTTGCAGGCCAAATTTTAACACAACCCAACAAGCAAGTATGAAAAAATCAAGAAAATTAATTGGAATCCTGGCAGTTCTTGCGATTGCCGTTGCCGGGGTAGCCTTTGCTCCTGCACCTAAAAAAGTTACGGTAAAAGGATCCGACACCATGGTGATTTTATCTCAGAAGTGGGCGGAAGTATTCATGAAGAGCCATCCGGATATTATCATTCAGGTCACAGGTGGTGGATCGGGAACAGGCATATCTGCACTGATCAATGGCGCCACGGATATCTGCAACGCCAGCCGTCCGATGAAAAAATCCGAGATTGAAAAGCTGAAGGAGCGGTACAACACCCTTGGGGTGGAAATCCCCTGCGCAAAAGACGGGATCACTGTTTACATCAATAAAAAAAATCCGATCAACGAACTTTCAATCCAGCAGTTGAGTGATATTTTCTCCGGAAAAGTGACTAACTGGAAGCAGGTTGGCGGCAGTGATTCCCCAATTAAACTGTATGGCCGCGAGAACAGCTCCGGCACCTATGTCTTTTTCCAGGAAGAGGTGGTCAAAGGGGATTATGCCCCAAGTTGCCAGACCTTACCCGGAACGGCTGCCGTTGTGAATGCGGTGATCAAGGATATGAATGGCATCGGTTATGGTGGCGCTGCCTACAGCGAAGGGGTCAAGATCTGCAAGGTGAAGAAAGATGCCAACAGCTCTGCCTACGAAGCGAACTCCGAGAATATCAAAAAAGGACTCTATCCCATCAGCCGGTACCTCTATATGTACACCCGGAACCGTCCGAGCGGAGAGATCAAGGAGTTTATCGACTGGACCCTGGGTCCGGAAGGGCAGAAGATGGTGACCGAAGTCGGGTACTTCCCGGTGAGGTAGCATGAAGAGTTATACCTTTACGAAGGAGTCGCTCCGAAAGAAATTCAGGCTTTCTGAATTTCTTTCGGAGAAGATCATTACCGGATTTGCACTGTTATCTATCACGATCATCATCCTGATCTTTGTTTTTGTTTTCCGGGAAACGATCCCGCTCTTTACCTCAAAGGAGAGACCAACCGGTTCCCGGGAGGAACTGGTTCAGGAGCAATACGGGGTAGTTCCGGAACCGAGGCCGGACCAGCTTCAAAGGCAGGAGGTTTATGGAATAGAACCCGACTCTGCCCTGATGGGGAATCGGGAGTATTCTACGGAGGAGCACGCGGCTGGTCAGGAAAGGCGCGTGACGGTAAAGGGGTTACTGGGCGACGAGTGGTATCCGGTCTCTTCCAATCCCCGGTACGGATTGATTCCGCTGATGGTGGGAACCATTAAGATCACCCTCATCGCCATGCTGTTTGCAGCTCCCATTGCCATTCTGGCCGCCCTCTTTTCTTCCGCTTTTGCACCCACCTGGTTGCGGGAATGGATTAAGCCGGCCATCGAACTGTTGGCGGGATTCCCTTCGGTGGTGATCGGTTTTTTTGCCCTGATGGTGATGGCCACGGTGTTGCAGGAACTGTTTGGTTATGAAACCCGGCTGAATGCTTTCGTCGGCGGGATAGCTATGGCGCTGGCGGCCATTCCGATCATCTATACCATCACCGAAGATGCCCTTACGGCTATTCCCGGTACCTATAAGGAAGCCAGCTTAGCGCTGGGTGCCTCCAAATGGCAGACGGCCCTGTTTGTCACGCTGCCGGCAGCCACGCCAGGGGTCTTTGCTGCGATCCTCCTCGGCATCGGCCGGGTATTCGGGGAGACCATGATCGCCCTGATGGCTACCGGTAATGCCGGGCTGATCTCGGCTAATCCATTCGAGTCGGTACGAACGTTAGCGGCAACCATTGGCGCAGAGATGGCTGAAGTGGTATTCGGAGATACGCATTATGGGGTGTTATTCCTCATCGGATCGCTCCTGTTTGTATTTACTTTCAGCCTGAATGCACTGGCTGAATTCTATATCAAAGGTCGACTGATGAAACGGATACAGGGAAAGATCGCATGAGCCGGAGGAATAACATCACCGGGGCAGTAGTGGTAGGGGCGTCAGCTTTTTCGGCAATCGCCATCATTGCCATAATCATCGTGATCCTGGTGGTTATCGTCATCGGGGGAAAGGATCGGATGACCTGGGAGTTTATAACGGCTTTTCCGGAAAACGGCATGACCGAGGGAGGGATTTTCCCCGCAATATACGGTACGGCACTGATGGTGATCATCATGTCGGTGGCTGCAGTTCCTTTTGGAACGATTACAGCCCTGTACCTGACCGAATATACCAGCGAAAAATCCATCTTTGCCCAGACGATCCGGTTCGCTGTGCGCACCCTGGCCACGGTACCTTCCATCATTTTCGGGTTGTTCGGTCTGGGATTTTTCATCAAGTTCGTGGGCGGGGAGATGGATTCGGTTTTTCTGGGAGGGCAGTTGAAATGGGGTCAACCCAATATCCTCTGGGCCAGCCTGACCATGTCGTTGCTTACGCTCCCGGTGGTGATCGTTTCTGTGGAAGAAGCCATCCGTACTGTTCCCCGCGAACTGCTGGAAGCAAGTCTGGCGCTGGGAGCCACCAAATGGCAGACTATCCGGAAAGTGGTGATCCCCGGTTCGATTTCCGGTATCCTGACCGGCACGATCCTGGCGATCAGCCGGGGTGCCGGAGAGGTAGCCCCGATTCTCTTTACCGGCGCCGCTTATTACCTGGCTACCCTGCCAACCTCCCTGAGCGACCAGTTTATGAATCTCGGATACCACATTTATATCATGTCGACCCAGTCGGCTGATGTCGACGGGACCATGCCGATTCAGTTCGCTACCACTCTGGTGTTGCTTTTATTGACATTTTTACTGAACTTTATCGCCATTCTCATCCGGGCCCGGATACGGAGGAAAGCAATCGTTTAATGCAGGGAGGAATGAAAGAGACTAAAATCGTCACCAAAGATCTGACGCTCTACTATGGAGAAAAAATGGCGCTGAATTTCGTCTCCATTGAGATCCCGGAGAACCAGGTAACCGCTTTCATCGGCCCGTCGGGATGCGGGAAATCAACCTTCCTTCGCACACTTAACCGGATGAACGACCTGATCCCCAGCGTCCGGATTGAGGGGAAGGTGCTGATCGATGGGCTGGATATCTACGACCGCAAAGTGGATGTGGTGAACCTACGGAAAAAGATCGGGATGGTTTTCCAGAAATCGAATCCCTTTGCCAAATCGGTTTTTGATAACATCGCCTACGGGCCGCGGATCAATGGGATCCGGGATAAAAAGAGACTGGAAGAGATTGTGGTCACCTCGCTTCAGCGGGCGGCTATCTGGGATGAGGTGAAAGACCGGATGAACCATTCGGCGCTGGGACTTTCGGGGGGACAACAGCAGCGACTGTGTATTGCCCGTTCCCTGGCTGTCAACCCGGAGATCATCCTGATGGATGAACCGGCCAGTGCCCTGGACCCGATCTCCACCGGGAAGATCGAGGAATTGATCTTCGCCCTGAAGGAAAACTTTACCATTGTGATTGTTACCCATAACATGCAACAGGCTGCCCGGGTAAGTGACCACACGGCCTTTTTTTACCTGGGAGAGCTGATCGAATATGGGAAGACACGCAAGATATTTACCACACCCGACCACAAACAAACAGAAGAATATATCACCGGGCGCTTCGGATAACCGGAGGCAGAATCATTAAAGCAGTAGCTATGGAACGGCATTTTGAACTGGAGCTGGAGAAACTGAAAAAGCGGATCCTCAAGATGGGAGACCTGGTGGCAGACCAGGTCCACAACACCATGCTCGCGTTGCAGTCCTGCGACGTGGAGCTTGCGGCACAGGTCATCCGAAATGATAAAATCGTGGACAAGCTGGATGTAAAGATTGACAAGTTATGTCAGCGTATTTTTGCTCTCACTCAGCCGGTAGCCACTGATCTGAGACTGATCATGTCGTCGCTGAAGATGAATAATGACCTGGAACGGATGGGCGACCATGCAGTTGGCATAGCCTATAAAATTGAAGCGGTCAGTGATTATAAAGAAATTATGCAGGAGCTGGAGATCGGGGATTTAATCCGGATGACTGATGCAATCGTCACGGATGTTATCACCATTCTCAACACCTGGAACACCACCTTCGTAAAAGATATCTTTACACAGGCTTCGGCCATTGAAGAGCGGTGTCAGCAGATCTCGGACCACATTCTGGCGGAAATGAGTCAGAAGAAGGGGGTAATTGTGGTAGCTACCACCCTGATGATCATCCTGACCCAGATTGAGCGCATTGCAGGATATTCAACCAACATCGCCGAATCCATCGTATTCATTGTCGATGGGAAAATGATCAAACACAGGAAGCCGGAATCTCTATTTCTGGAGCCAGACGCGGAGGAGTGAGATCAGTTTCTCGGGTTGTACCGGTTTGGAAAGGTAGTCGTTGGCCCCCGCCTGGATGCACTTCTCCCGGTCGCCCTTCATCGCCTTTGCCGTTAACGCGATCATCGGAAGTTTCACAAACCGTTTATCCTTCCGGATCTCCTGCATGGCTTCATAGCCATCCATTTCGGGCATCATGATATCCATGATCACCAGGGCGGTATCAAGATTCTGGTTAAGCTTTGTAATCCCGTCACGGCCATTCTTCCCTACCACGATACGGACCTTCTTCTCTTCCAGGATTTTAGTAAGCACAAAGACATTCCGCATATCGTCGTCGACAATCAGGATCTTTTTATTCTCAAATACTTTGTCGGCTTTCCCCTCTTTGGGTGGATGTTTCGGTTTCCCTTCGGGTTCTTCCGGCTCCTCCGGAACGAGTACGGGACGCTCTTCTTCAAACACAGCCAGCGGCTCTTTTTCTTTTTTCTCTTTCGGGTCTGTTCCCTCTTCCGAAGGAGGGATTTCCCGGGAGAGATCGATGGTATCCGGCAGGTAAAGGGTGAATGTGGATCCATTTCCGGGAGTACTCGATAGTCTGATCTCTCCGCCCAGAAGACGGGTCAGACTTCGTGATATAGTGAGTCCCAGACCAGTCCCGCCAAACTTACGACTCACCGTGCCATCAGCCTGCTGAAAGGCTTCAAAGATCACGTTGATCTTCTCTTCCGGAATACCGACACCGGTATCGATGATATCGAAAGCCACACAATTCGCTGCATTCAGGTTCGAATTGGAAAATACCATATCCTGTTCAGGACGCCGAATCCGGAGGGTCACTCCCCCTTTTTCCGTGAATTTAATGGCATTGGAGAGGAGGTTCTTGATGATCTGAAGGGTCCGCTGCGGATCGGTTTCGATGTGTTCAGGAACCCCTTTTTCCACCTGGGTCTGAAGGGAGATATTCTTGTTGTTGGTCAGCGGAGTAAAGGTTTTTCTGACATAATCTTCCAGATCATCCATGTAGAGATCTTCGATGTCCATCTCCAGTTTTCCGGCTTCCACCTTGGAGAGATCCAGGATATCGTTGATCAGGTCGAGCAGGTCTTTACCCGAGGAGTTGATCACGGAGGCAAATTCAATCTCATCTTTGGTCATTCCTTTGTGCTTGTTGGAGGCCAGCAGTTCGGAAAGAGCCAGGATGCTGTTTAACGGGGTACGTAACTCATGCGACATGTTGGCCAGGAACTCCGATTTGTACTTGCTGGCCACCTCCAGGGCTTCTGCTTTCTGTTTGATTTCGATCTGGGCTTGCTGCAGGGCCTGGTTCTTTTTCCGGATGTCGTCGCGTTGCAGTTCGAGCACCTTGGTCCGCTCCTCCAGCTCTTCGTTGATGACCCGAAGCTCCTCCTGCTGATGCTGGAGGTTTTCCTCCGAATGCCTGAGCGCTTTGGCTTGTTCCTCCAGCTCTTCGTTTATCTGGCGAAGTTCCTCTTTCTGCTCGGCCAATTCATTGGCCTGCTCCTGGGTTTTAAGCAGCAATTGCTCAACGCGTTCACGCGACCGGGCCGTATGGATGGCCAGGCCAATTGACTCCAGAGAAATCTCCAGAAATTGCTGTTTGATCTGGTCGTACGGCTGGAATGAACCAAGCTGGATCACCCCGAGCACCTGGCCTTCAAACAACAGGGGTGAAACGATAAAATAATCAGGCTTTTCCGTAGAGGGGCCGATATTGACCGGCGGTAAATCTGCCTGAGATGTGTTAAATAGCATAGACTTTTTCTCCTTGGCAACCTGCCCCACCACACCGGCTCCATATTCAACTGTCTTGATCTCCGGATTACAGGCGAAAGTGGCAGTCAGGGTGAGCATGTTTTGTTCTCCTGTGACAAAGAGCAGCCCCAGCTGGGATTCCAGGTATCGAGCCAGGAAAGTAAGCACTTCGTTGGATAGCTCTTTGATGCTCTTCTCCCCGCTGCTTTTCATGCTCAGTTCATTCAGTCCCGTTTTGAGCCAGTCCTGGTTTTTTATTTCCAGGGAGGTCTCCCGAAGGGTACGGGTCATATTGAAAAGAGAGATTCCCAGGGTATCCTGGTCGCTGCGGGGAACCACATTGGTGGAATAATCACCGCTGGCAATCGCTTTGGCCTGTTTCACCACCCCTTTGAAGCTCTCCACCATTTCGTTCATCGATGTTCCGAGGGTATCGTGCTCGCTGCGGATAGGAACTTTCTTGGTATAATCGCCCAGGGCGATCGACTGGCTTACATCGGCATATTGTTGCAGGGTAGAGACCAGCCGGTTGAACACGTGCTTCATCTCACCCACCTCATCTTCCGATACCCTGATATCCTTATTGACCAGTTCTCCCTGTGCTACCTGCTTGGCCCAGGCTGAGATGCTCTTGATCGGGGTAACGAAACGCCGGGTGACGAAAAGGGAGATAATGAAGACAAAAATGGTCGTGAGGACCAGGGATATCTTGGCGAATGTAGATAATTCACGACCTATTGCATGGGCCTGGTCGGTACTGAGCTCCTCCACCAGGGCCCAGTCCGTGCCCAGCTTGTCCAGGTAATCGATTTCCCGGAAAAGTCCCATCACATCTACATTCTGGGAATTCTTGAAGTAGCTGACCTCTTCAATGATCGGCTTCCCGTCGGGGGTTGAGGAAGCGGCATTGATCTTGGAAGCCTGCCAGGTGCGGGTCTTGGTGTTGTCTTCCTTTTGCTGGAGACGTCTGGAATCACATCCGTATTCACTGATCGACCGAAGATTCAGGTCGAGCCCAATCAGGTAAACCCTGACCGTACTTCCAAAACCCACGCTGTATTGAATAATTTTATCGATCCGTTCGGTGGTGAGCTGGATACCCAGAACACCCAGTTCATGTCCGTCTTTGTCAACAAACGGGCGGCCCATGAAACCGGTGATAATGGTACTGGTCGGAGGGAAGGGCTCCAGATCGGCGAAGCGTATGGATCCGCTCTTGAGAATAGTTTCAACGGTCTGACTGACCTGGGTATTCTCCAGGGGCTCCTGATGGATGTTCCGACCGGCCAATCCATTCTCCTTCAGGCTGAAAAGAATGGTTCCATCGGTGTTGACCAGCAGGATGTTGTACAGGCCTTCCGGCATCCAGGATTTTTCAAAGCTGTGTCTCAATTGTCCGGAGAGGGTTCCATATTGTTCAGATGTCATGAAGCTGGCAGGAAGAATCCCCGCCAAGCCTACTTCCTGATGGATGCGCGAAATAAGTTCCCTGTTTTCAGGATCCTCAGCCAGGAAATCGAGGTAATTGTTTGCCTGCTTGAAATAGTTGTTCAGGTCGTTTACACGCAGCTGAGAAGTGGTAAAAAGCGATTGCTTGGTCAGTATGTTCAATCCCTGGTAGTAATAGAGGTAGTTGATGAAACTAAGCGAAGCAAGCGGGATCAGTGAAATGGCCAGGAACCAGAGCAGCATTGTTTTTCCGATACCAAGGTTTTTCAGGGTTTTCCAGTGAAAATCAGGAAAGTATTCATGAACCTTTTGCACGATTTTTTTCCACATAACCAGTAGTTGTTATAGCTTAACGACAATATTCTTCAATGATGTGAAAGACCTCTTCAGGATTCAGGGGTTTGGAAAGGTAATCATTCATTCCGGACTCGATACAAAGTTCCCGGTCGCCTTTCATGGCATTGGCCGTGAGAGCAATGATAGGGGTTTCGGCGTTGGGACCTTTCTTATTTTTCCGGATCAGGCGGGTCGCCTCAAAGCCATCCATTTCCGGCATCTGGACATCCATAAATACCATATCGTACTTCCGTTCACCGGTTCGCTCCACAGCTTCCATTCCATTGCTGGCGGTAATTACCTTGATTCCCCGCTTGGAGAGGAGCTGCACCACGATCTTCTGGTTGATCACATTGTCCTCGGCCAGCAGGATGGTCAGGTCCTGGAAGGATTTATCGGGCTGGGCGTGACGCGACTCGGCAACTTTTCCCGGAAGTTCCAGCTCCTTCTGGAATAGGCGCTGGAAGATCCACTGTAGCTCTTTCTGCATGACCGGTTTGAAGAGGATGTTTTCGATACCGGCCTCTTTGATCCGTTTGGTGGAGTGAACCGATTTGTCGTCGGTAAGCATGATAAAAGAGGGTTTGGATCTCTCCGGGAGTTTCTCTTCCAGCTGGAGCGACAGAAGTTTTCCGTTATGGTACTGCAAGAGGTGGTCTATGAGGATGACTTTATATTTCCCGGCTTCGGGTGCGGAGGCCAGTTTGAGGGCCTCTTCAGCGGTGGTAGCGATGGTAAGAGGGATCTTGCAGTAGTTGAAAAATTCCTCTAACTCCTGGTTGTGGGCCACCTGCATATCCACCAGGAGAACGTGCAGATCCTTGATTTTATCAGGCAGGCAGATGACATATGGATCTCCCATTCCTTTGGCTAATTGGAAGGGAATGACAAAACTGAAATTGCTGCCCTCCCCGGGGGTGCTCTCGACGTGGATGGCGCCACCCATCATCTCTACAATTTTTTTGGAGATGGTTAGCCCCAATCCGGTTCCGCCATGCGTTCGTGTAGTAGAACGGTCGGCCTGGCTGTAGGATTGGAAAAGTTTAGGCAGATTTTCAGAGGGAATACCCACCCCGGTATCAGAGATCGAGAATTCAAGCCGGGCTATTTTTTCACTCTTTTCCAGTTGTTTCACAGAGATGGTGATCCGGCCAGTTTCGGTAAACTTCACGGCATTTCCCAGCAGGTTAATGAGTATCTGGCGCAAGCGGGTGGGATCGCCGACAAGGTCATCTACGACCAGCGGCGGGAAATGGCAGATGAATTCCAGCCCCTTCTGGAAGGTCTTCACAGAAAGGAGGCGGACCACCTTGCCTAATACCTCACGCAGGCTGAAATCGATCTGTTCAAGTTCCAGCTTATCGGCTTCGATTTTTGAGACATCCAGGATGTCGTTGATGATTTCCAGCAGGGATTCGCTGCTCTGTTTGATATCCATCAGGTGCTCATAGTAGTGCTCCGGAAGCTCCGAGTCCATCAGGATCAGATCGGTCATACCGATGATCCCGTTCAATGGCGTCCGGATCTCATGGCTCATGCTGGCCAGGAACGAGCTTTTGGCTACAGTAGCCTCTTCCGCAATACGTTTGGCGCGATCGACCTCATCAAGGGTTTTCTGAAGCTGTCGGGTGGTAACCTCGAGTTCGTGTTTTTGTTTGAAGAACTCAATGTAGGCACGGATTTTATTCTGCAGGATTTTCCGATCGAGCGGTTTGTAGAGGTAATCCACGGCACCGGATTCATACCCCCGGAAAATCTGTTTAGGCTGGCGGTAGGTGGCGGTGATGAAGATGATGGGGATGTGTTTGGTCCGTTCACTGCCACGCATCAATTCGGCTGTTTCAAAGCCATCCATCCCAGGCATCTGAACATCCATCAGGACCAGGGAGATATTGTACTCGAGCATTATTGCCAATGCTTCGTTCCCCGATAGTGCCCGGATGATATTGAGTTCCGGACTTTCAATGATGGACTCCAGGGTAATCAGATTCTCTTTTCGGTCATCAACAATTAAAATGTTGAAATTCTCATTTGTGTGTTCCATTGGTGCGACCTCTAGTTTAAAGGTACAATGAAAATGTAAAGATAAAAGAAATGTTCAAGAAAATGAAAATCCGTTATTTTTGTGCCTTCAATGCAGCTTGAGGGAAAAGAAAACGCATGACAACCAGCTCCGGAAAAACCGTCCTTTCGATCACCATTATCGGGATCTTTTTTTTCATTTTTGGTTTTGTCACCTGGCTTAATGGTATCCTGATACCCTACCTGAAGATCTCCTGTGAGCTTTCTGATTTTCAGGCCCTTTTTGTAGCCTTCGCCTTTTATATCTCTTACACCGTAATGGCGTTGCCTTCATCGTGGGTGTTGAAAAAGACCGGTTTCAAGAATGGCATGATGGTGGGATTGTGGGTAATGGCGCTGGGCACCCTGCTATTCATTCCAGCCGCCCTGATCCGGACCTATGCGGTTTTTCTGCTGGGATTGTTTGTGTTGGGAACGGGGCTTGCTATTCTCCAGACCGCATCCAATCCCTATATCACCATCCTTGGTCCGAGAGAAAGCGCCGCCAGGAGGATCAGTATCATGGGGATCTGCAACAAGGTAGCAGGAGCCGTGGCTCCGCTGGTCCTGGCCTATTTCATTTTGCACGACGGCGATGCCTTTCTGGCAAGCCTTAATCACCTGGATTCTGAAGCCCGGAACCTGGCGCTGGATGGGCTGGCCCGCCGCGTACTGGGTCCTTACCTGGTGATGACCGTTGTATTATTTGTCCTGGGATTATTCATCCGCTTTGCTCCGCTCCCCGACATCGAAACAGAACAGGATGAAGATACCGATACCAGCTATGCCTCTTCCAGAACCTCGATCTTTCAGTTTCCGCACCTGATTCTGGGGGCTCTGACACTCTTCTTCTACGTGGGAGTGGAGGTGATTGCGGGGGATACCATCATCCGGTATGGCCACTCCATCGGAATGCCGCTGGAGTCGGCTAAATACTATACGTCACTGGTATTGATCGCCATGGTCGTAGGGTACACCCTGGGGATCATCACCATCCCGAAGGTCATTTCGCAGAAACGTGCGCTGGCCTGGAGCGGTATCCTGGGGATTCTCTTGACCATCCTGGCCGTTGTAGTTCCTTCCGGAGCTTCGTTTTCTTTTCCGTTTGTGGATATGATGACGTTCCGGAGTGTGGAACTGGTGTTGCCTTATACCGTCCTGTTTGTCGCCTTGCTGGGACTGGCAAACGCCCTGGTATGGCCGGCCGTATGGCCCCTGGCCATCCACGACCTGGGCCGGTTCATTAAAACAGGATCAGCCCTGCTTATAATGGGAATTGCCGGTGGAGCCATCCTGCCGCTCCTCTGGGGATATTTCTCGGATGTATGGAACGCCCAGCAAGCCTATTGGCTGGCGGTGCCGTGCTACCTCTTTATTGTGTATTATGCAGTTTGGGGACACAAGATCAGGAACTGGAAATGAGGAATGAAGAATTAAGAATGAGGAATTCATGAAGCCTTCACTTATAGTCTTAGCCGCCGGGATCGGCAGCCGGTACGGAGGGGTGAAACAACTCGATGCCGTTGGGCCGCACGGGGAGACCATCATCGAATACTCCATCTTCGATGCGATCCGGGCCGGGTTCGGAAAGGTCGTGTTTGTGATCAATGAACGGATTGAAAAGGACTTTAACGAAGTAATCATCGATAAACTTCGATCCTATATCCCGATGGAGTATGTATTTCAGGAGATCCGGATGGTTCCGGAGGGGATTCCCTGGTCGAGGGAGCGCACCAAACCATGGGGAACGGGGCATGCTCTTCTGGTAGCGGAGAGTCTTATCACCACCCCGTTTGCTGTGATCAATGCGGATGATTTCTATGGGCGGGAGGCCTACCAGACCCTGGTGAATTACTATCAGGGATGGACACCGGCACGGGAGAACGACTATTCCATGTTGGCTTTTGAAGTCGGGAAAACCCTTTCGGAACATGGTTCTGTGAGTCGCGGGTTGTGCCAGACCGATGCAGGAGATCACCTGGTGGATGTGGTGGAACGGACATGGATTGAGCGCAAACCCGAAGGCATTGTGTACAGGAACGAAGAAGGGCAGTTTGTTCCTGTGTCGGACAACACGGTGGTATCAATGAATTTCTGGGGATTTACACCCTCTTTTTTCGGCTACCTGAAGATCGGATTCCTGGAGTTTCTGCAGGCTAACGGGAAAAATATCAAAGCCGAATACTATATACCGACGGCTGTTAATCAGCTGATCAAAGCGAAGATCGCTTCCGTGAAGGTGCTTCCCTGTTCTGACAGATGGTATGGAATCACCTACCGGGAGGATAAGGCAATGGTGGAGAAAGGGATCCGGAAATTAATTGAAAAAGGCGCCTATCCGGAAAAATTATGGCTATGATTTTACGTTATCAGTAGGAAGTGTATATTTGTAGAAAGATAAAGAATCCATCATGAAACGAAATCATCAATACGGCGTTATCCTGGCCGTCCTGTTCCTGATCCTATTTTGTCCTTTTTCAGGAAGATCACAGATGGTCAATGAAGTGGCCAAGAAGCGGGTCATTATCGGCGTCGGGATATTCAACGATATCTGGTTCGGGACACCGAAAGATATCAAAACCCGGACGATCAATCAGGGGTTCCAAACCTTTGCCATGTACCATGTTCCATTTGGGAAGAGTAATTTTGGCTTTAACATTGGCTTAGGCTTCAGGGTAAATAACCTGTACGGGAATTTTTACAGACTGGAAGATAGCACAAATGATTCCACCACGATGGTAAAAATCCCTGATTCTGTTTCCTACAAGCGCAGTAAGCTGACCTTACCCTATCTTGAATTGCCGATCGAATTTCAGTTCAAATCCAAATCCAAGGTGGCTGTAGCCATCGGATTCAAGGTGGCCTATCTGCTGCCGGCCCATGCCAAATATGTCGGGAACAATTATTTAACCGGCACTACAGAGACGTTACGTGTAAAGTACCGTGAAATTAAGAACCTGGAGCAGTTCAGTTATGGTCCTACCTTCCGGATCGGGTACCGGTGGTTTCATATTTACGGGTATTACTCCATTTCGAAGATCTTTACCAAAGGGAATGGCCCTGACATGTACCCACTCTCAATCGGAATCCTGCTGATGCCATTTTAGAGAAGCATTGCCGTCAAGCACATAACCAGAGCGCCCATCAGCCAGCCGGAGTAGATCTCCCCGGGTTGATGGGCCTTCAGTTTCAGGCGGGCCGATCCCGTCAGACCGGCCAGCAGGATAGCCGCGATCAGCATAAGCAGAGAATACCCGCCAGAAACAAGGCTCATGCCCAGGAACAAACCGGCCACACCTCCCCAGGCCGTCATGTGCATGCTGATACGGTAGCCGAGGGTTATTAACATGGTAATTATGGTTAGCAGAGTAGCTCCCAGGATGAAGAGCTGGAAGTAGCGGGGAAGGTAGATATCTTTCATCAGATAAAAGGTCAGATAGTAGAAGATTGCCAGGATAATCAGGGGGAAGATCCGCTCTTCACGCCGGGGCAGATAGAAGGAGGTAATGATCTTCATCCGGAACAGGAGAAATAGAATGAACAGGGGGAAGATGAACGTAGTGACCAGCACAGTTCCGGCAACCAGCAACTTCATCTGCAAGGGTAGCAGGACCGAATAGGTGGAGTCGAGCCAGAACAGGATACCCAGGAGGTACGTAGGGATCAGCAACGGGTGAAAAAGAAAAGAGAGAATTCGGGCGATTCGTTCATCCATGGGTACCGGGATTGGCTTATTGCAGTTCCACACGAAGCCTGGCAGAGGGGATGTGGAGTTGTTTGCGGTATTTGGAAATAGTGCGCCGCGCGATGTTATACCCTTTTCCTTTCATCATGTCAACAAGCTGATCATCGGTGTATGGAGCGCTTTTATCCTCCTCTTCGATAAGGTCCTGCAGGTTCTTTTTGATTTCGCGGGTAGAGACCTCTTCGCCCCGCACATTTTGCATGGACTCGGAGAAGAAGCTCTTCAGCAGGAAGGTGCCAAACGGGGTCTGAACATATTTACTGTTGGCTACGCGGGAGATGGTAGAGATGTCCAGGTTCACCCGTTCCGCAATGTCTTTCAGGATCATTGGCCGAAGTTTGGTCTCGTCGCCGGTAAGGAAATATTCCTGCTGATATTCCATAATGGCGTTCATGGTTGTAAAAAGGGTCTCCTGCCGTTGTTTGATAGCCTCGATGAATCCCCTGGCCGAATCCAGTTTTTGCTTGATGAAAGAGATAGCCGCTTTCTCGCTGCTGGTGGCTCTGTTTCTTTTTTTTACGTAGTCCTGGAGTATATCCTGGTACTGCCGGTTGACGATCAGTTCGGGTGCATTCCGGTTGTTCAGGATGAGTTCCAGATTCCCATCGATATTGGTGATGATGAAATCGGGGATGATGTATTCATTCAGCGAAGTGATTTCCGGAATGTTCCCTCCCGGTTTCGGATTCAGCTTTTGAATCTCTTCAATGGCTGCTTTCAACTCTTCTTCGGTGATCTTTAGTCGAACCATGAGTTTATCGAACCGACGCTTGGTGAACTCCCCGAAATGGTCGCGGAGAATCTCGGTAGCGAGCTCAACCGGTTTGGTTTGTTCGGAGATGCGCTCCAGCTGGAGCAGGAGACATTCGCGGAGATCCCGGGCCCCGATTCCCGGCGGATCAAAACCCTGGACCACCTTCACCATCCTTTCCACCTCTGCAGGAGTGGACTCGATGTTTTGGTTAAAGGCCAGGTCATCGATCAGCGCATTGGTTTCCCTCCGCAGGTATCCTGCTTCATCAAGGTTCCCGATGATAGCCGTTGCAATGATATATTCGTTATCTTTAAGGCGACTCAGTCCGAGCTGAGCCAGGAGGAAATCCTGGAAGCTAATGGAGGAGATGACAGGACGTTCCCGGGAATCGTCATCCGGTTTCCCGGAAAAAGTAATCAGCCGGTAACCGGGGATCTCTTCGTCATCCAGGTAATCTTCGATGGAGAATTCGGTATTCAGTTCGGGGCCTTCCTCCGGATCATCCCGCAGTTCATCCTCATCCGACACGATTGATTCCATGGATTGATCATCCGGAAATTCATCCATTTCGGTATCCCCGTTGTCCGATTCATCCAGGGCCGGGTTCTCCTCGATCTCCTGTTTGATCCGCTGCTCAAACGAGAGAACCGGCTCCTGGAGCAGACGCATGACCAGTACCTGCTGAGGAGATAGCTTTTGCTGTAGTTTTTGCTGTAGTTTCTGGTTTAGCATGGAATTTACTTCCTCTTGTTTTCCCCTGAATGGGTCTCAGCAAATATACATTAAGTATGGTAGTTTTCACTATTTTCGCTGGCAAAATGGGTTATGTGAGGTCATTTGTCGTGGTATTCCTTTCCCTGGCTCCTGTCATCCTATAACCCCAGGAACAAGAGCGCCAGGTCACCTGGTTCCCGCGGGGGAACCTCTATCCTACTATCCGGCTAGACTTCATGGAGAGCCAGGTATCAGGGTCACTCTATTTTTTTCATGCCGAAAAGCAGTGGCAGAACCGGGATTTCGGCAACTTCTCCCTGGGTACACGGAACAACCTTCTCCGGTGGCAGCAGGCTCCTGACAGGGCTTCGGAACTGGGATTCGAACTGGCGGTATTCACCCAGTTCCTCTTCGAGGATCCGTTCGGGAATTTTCAGACCAACCTTTTCAACGTGGAATTCAAGGTGGGGGTGCACTATCAGTTTCAGCGGAACCCGCTCCTCGGGCAGGCAGGTGTGCAGTTTATCCGTCCAATGGGGGATAAGCACTGGATCCGCTGGATGGCCGGTGCCGATATCCGGGTAGAGCAGGCCCAGGGATTCCGGCCGGGTATTCATGCAGGAGCCGGGATTGGCCTGGGGGCGAAGGGGCTGTTCCCCATTACCCTGATGGCCGATTACTGTTGGGGATATATGCCCTATAGCCTGTACGATCACCTGCTGATCCAGTGGGTCGGAGCGTCCCTCTATTTTAGCTGGGGGAATCCTTCTCTTTTCATTCCTGGTTTTACCCTCATGTAAACAGATGAAACAAAAGGAATCCACAAAAGATGAGGTGGTATCACTCGTCAAAGATGCTGTCGCATTGATCCAGGAAAAAGGCGAAGCCGCCTTTTCAGATTTTGAACAAAGTGGCAGTAAGTGGAATACTGGTGAAACGTACATTTCTGTGGTAAATATGGATGGGAAATATATGTTTCATCCGGACCCTGAACTTAACAGCAAGGATATGATGGATTTGCAGGATGAAAACGGGAAGCCGATGATAAAGTGGGCGATTAACAAGGCAACGGGCGAAAAACATGCCGGCTGGACTCATTATTTATGGAAGAAAAAAGGGGCCGAAGTTCCCTCCTGGAAATCGACCTATGTGGAGCTGGCCACTGCACCTGACGGGCAAGAGTATGTAGTAGGATGCGGGGCTTATGATCTTCCTATTGACAAGGATTTTGTAACGGAGACGGTTGATGAAGCGGCTGATCTGATGGTTGCCGAAGGGGACTCAGCAGCTTTCATTGCCATGAGAGAAAAATCCTCTCCGTTCCTTTTCCAGAATAACTACGTATTTGTCATGGATTCAGCCTATATTCTTGTGGTGGATCCGCCATTTCCCGACCTGGAAGGGACGAACGTCTACGAATATAAGGATTCCAACGGAAAATACCTGTTTCAGGAATTCATGCAGGTGGCTAATGAACAGGGTTCAGGCTGGGTGGACTACATGTGGCCGAAGCCTGGTGATACGATCCCTTCATCCAAATCATCTTATATCAGAAGCGTCGAAATTGACGGCAAGCCGTATATTGTTGGCATGGGGATCTATGTTGACCCGGAGTGATTCATGCTTGCTAAAGTGATCATCACCCATCACTGAAATTTCTGAGGAATTATTTACCTTTGCCACGGAATTGGGTAAGACGTGAGGCGTGAGAAGTAAGACGTGAGACGTGAGAAGTGTTACAGTACCATCGATCATTGAAATTTCCTTTGTACTTCTAACTTCCAACTTAACTTCTGACTTATGACTTCTGACTTCGTACTTCACCCCGGCCCTATAGTTCAAGGGATAGAACGGAAGTTTCCTAAACTTTAAATCCAGGTTCGAGTCCTGGTGGGGCTACAAAGATTATTGCCATTTATTGCGCATCATTGCACACCATTGCACACCATTGCGCATCATTGCACACCATTGCACACCATTGCACAGATGTCATAGTTGGATTATCCAGAGAGTTGAGGATCAAAAGCACCCGGCAAATCCCGTGAAGCAATACAACTCTCATTTCGCAATTATCAGTTTTCTGGCGGATGTTTGTCCTTCCTGATCTGTTACTATGACAGAGTAAATCCCGGAAGTTAAATCTCTGCAATCGACCTGGCTCTTTTCAAAGGTATTCCGGCCATTCAAAACGGTTCTTCCCGTGATATCAACCACAATAAAAGCAAAATACCGGCCGGTATGCTCAATAATAAAATACTCCGCGGCAGGGTCCGGATATAATTTTATGGCCGGGATTTCCTGGTGATCAGAAGTTCCCGTGGAAGGATTTACATATATTGTAATGTCTTTTGTGGTCATATGGATATCATCGAAAGCCCTTAAAGTGAAATAATAAGCTCCCGGAACAGATAAGCCTGTAACCTGTGTGACGTTCTTGCATTGATGGTCGAAAACCGGATGAGTGCCAGCGGGCACCGAATTCACTTTCCACCAGTGCCTCAGCAGGTCACCTTCAGGATCGGAAGTCACGGCCGTAAGCAGAACCGTACTGTCAGGTAATGTCGGATTGGGAGGTGTGACGGTGATTGATGTGATCACCGGGGCTGAACTTGGTGGATGCACAGTACAGATGATCTCGGCAGTGAGTATGGGATATCCGGGTTTATTGACGACAATCTGAAAAACATAATCTCCGGGCACGGTCATTCCTGTCACTGTGGCCCGGAGACTCACATAAATGTATATCGTGGCACTCACTTGGGCATTGGCGCCTGGCGGCTGCTGAACAAGGATCCATGTTCCCATTCCGGTGAAATCGCTGTTTGCAAGATCAGATATACCCGCCTGCAAAATAACCGATGAAAGGGGCAACTCAATATTTGCATGCGTGGTATCCCCCGGGTTCCCGAATACCAGTCCATACGGTGCTGCTATCCTGAATCCGCAGCTTCCGAGAACCGGTGGCGGATCAATATTGTATCTGGCCAAAAAGACTTTTTTCGTTGAGGTGTCCACTCCGTCGTCTACATCAATTGTAAAGACATACAACCCTGCTTCTGTAAGCCCGCTTACAAACGCAGAAGAGGAATTGGGATTAACTATTACAGGATTTGACCCGCCCGGATAACTTGTAGCTGTCCAGTGGAAAGCAAGTGTGTTGAGTTCGGGGTCGTTCGCCGTAGCTGAAAGCGTTGCAGTCGAAGATGGTGCTACCAGATAACCGGGATTTGACACAAATGTCATAATGGCAGGAGGTTGATTTGTTCCGGGGTAGGGATAAAGGGTTGTAACTGTGGATCCATTGCCGGACTGAATAGTTAGCGTGCCTCCGGTTCCCACAGTATTGATTCCCAGTTCCTGAAATGCAGTCGCACCATAAGTTGATTTGCTTAAACCATAGTGCCCGGGCGGTAAATTTTTCAGCAGTACGTTTTTAGTGGAAGGGCCGGTATTTTCAATCACTACTGTCACCTTTCCGTCCCTCCTGAAAGCAAGTACATGCAGCAGGTCATCGTTTGAGGTTGTCCCAATCAGCAACGAGCCAGGCTTTACATAATGCATCAGTTGTCGCATCCGGAAATAGGTTTCTGAAGGTGTGAAGGAAGTAAGCCCGCTGATGGGCACCAGGGTGTTCCCTGAACTAAAGGCAACTTCCCAGTAAGATACACCACCGAGTGTCAGATCGCTGTATAGATCATCAAAAGTGGGATTTCCCATTTCGGTCTGGGCCGTAGTAATGCCTTTGGATAATCCGAAATCACGGATATAGGAACGGTAAGGATCTGCAGTACCGTAGTTATGATAGGTAATCCGTCCGATGTAGCTCCATAATTCCTCATCGTTCTGAACAGGAGTGATAAATCCCCAGTCAGTTTGAGGAGATACGGCCTCAGCATAGTGGGAACGGGTCGAAAGTCCGTGGTAAATCAACCGCGGACCCAGCGCTTTTATATCATCGGCAAGAATATTGTATGTCACACTTCCGGAAGGTTCATTGTAAATTACAGCATAGTTGGTCTCAATGCCATAGGTATTCTTCATGTACAGCGAACTGGCCCAGATCTGCTGTGCGCGTTCGCCGGGATTATACAGGATCCATGGTTTCTGGTCTGTGGCATGGGTAGGATAGCCGGGACTGGAGTAAAACGAGGGATCATATCCTTTGGATAGGATACGGGCCTGGTAATGAACCAGGTAATTAGCCAATCCCAGGGGTAAAGACTCGCCCTGGAATTTCGTCCAGTCGATGCTGTCACAATCCCCGTTGTCCATACCTGTCCCGTCAATGCGCGGTCCTACCTCCCAGGTACGTGAACCGCTGAGCCCAAGATCATCAACAAGGTAATCCAGTAACTGTAAGTTTGCCGGGTTTGCAACCGCAGAATCGAGCATATTGAACGCATTGAAAACATGCCCGAGAACTCCTCCTCCATGACCCCAGCCTGCCATGGTCTGATGATGAATAGCCGTGTCGATGGTAACAGTATCCTGCGCATTCGTCTGTATAATTTCCAGAAGAAGACAAGCAGAAATAATTAACAGAAGTTTCATTTTATATACTATTTACTGTCAATGTAAAGATACTACATTGCACAGCAGAAAGTGGTCCTTTCTATTGCTGTTCTCACTTTATTTTTCATAGCCCGGCTCAAGTACCTGTCTGCTCCATCCGACATTTCCCACCATTCATCTGCTCAAACCGTCCATTCAACGAATAGGATGGTAAAAGTCCCCTGGGAAAGCAACATTTTTGCATAAACAACCGTCCTATTATCTCGCAATTTAAGCATGATAACAGCAAAAATGAAAATAGCTATGAAAGCAATCCTGATTCTTATTGCCGCAGTTGGCATTCACATCTCAACCCTGGTCGCCGGCCCTATCGGGAGCGATGTCATCCTGAGCGGACCAACGGACTTCTTCTGCCCCGAATGTCCTATTCTCAGTCCCAAGGTTCCCCTGGAAGCACCCTTCCGGGAGATGACCGAATTTGATATCCTGACAGGTCTGAATCCCATTGTTCCAAACCAAGCATCATTTGATGATGACTTTGATTTCGATTTGGCAACCAATAGCCTTGCGCCCGTATTGCCGCTTCAGGCTGATTTTGATGATAACGTGGCTTTACCTCTAGAACAAGATAAACACCTTGCCCCAGTTGTTCCCGTGATAGCCGAATTCAGCGACGCATTATAACCTTTTAGGTTGCGAGATTATTAAAGAACTATGATCTTTCGGGTTTCTATTTTCTTGTCAAAATAAAGTTGAAGGATATATATGGCCGGTTTCAGATCGACTTCCAGGTTATTGTTACTGTAAAAGCCCTGTTTATAGACTACCTTTCCGCGGATATCTGCAATAATAATAGCGTTGAGAGTAATATTCTCATTAAAGCGGATCGTGCCATTTTCAACCGGATTCATAACTGTCAGTAATTCAAATTCCGGATTTTCAGTTCCTGTTGCCGTAATACAGTTTTCAGAAATAGTGTTTTGATCTTCAATGAGTCCTTTGGGCGTCAGGTCTTGTCCTGAGAATCCGGGGAAATCTTCCTGGTACTTTTCAGCTCTGAAGATTGAATTCGCACGAAGCGGAATTACATCATACTGATTATATATACTGTCACCAACAGGGTTTTTATAGGTCCATAAATGGTCCCCGTTTTTCGTTATTTCTGAAACTTGTCCCAAAGAAGATTGACAAATAATAAAGTTCCCATTTGGCAGGCTTTGCGTTCCCGACATATTATCTTCAAACACAGTATCTCCTAAAATTGATCCACTCCATGTCCATTCAAAATCGATTGGAAGAAATTTGTTGTCTGATTTAGCATAAACACCAGCAGAAAAATCTGGTGTTATCAGGTGCACCGAGCTGAAGGTGCCTGTTCCGTCACCTAAGTTATTAAAAACAGAAATCTTGCCTTCATCTGTATATCCGGATTCAACCCATTTTGAATCGTGCGGGAGAAATAATTTTTGATCCTGGGTTCCTCCCTGTCCGTATACCTGAGGATTCCCCCATCGCCACATAAAGTCACCTCCGAGGTTTGAATTTCCCCCGGTGTGACCTGCTGCTTCTTCAGTTGTTGTACTATGATCAATGATGTACAATTCATTCAAATGTCTTGCTGTAATAATAACCTGATCAAGAGCAGCATTGTAATCAACAGCGTTTACATGAGAAAAATCAATTAAATAACCGGTCAGGAAATTTATATCAAGAAGCTCCGGATGATCCGCAACAACACCATAATTAAGTTTCGTATTATCAAAATCTTGAATTAAATGGTCCATGAATCTCCATTCCCAGACGATAGTGGCGCCACTGGGCAAAATAGGGCTTAACTCAACAATTTTATCTATCTGAAACGTCGCTCCAATATGTGAGGGATCTCTGCCCGCAGCTATCATTTCTGCCGGAGTTAATATTTCGCGAACGACGCACAGGATATTCCCATTTGGAAGTGGTTCAATATCATGATGTTGCCTTATTCCATGCGCTACCGTGTTATAGGACCAGAGAAGGTCGTTATTCCAGTCCCGAATTTCCAGAAAGTTTTTACCTGCACGAAGTAAAGTTCCATTCTCAAGAAGATAACAGGTCAGTCCGGGTAGTTCAGTGAAGTTCCATTCATTTATTTTTTCCCCGCAGTTATTAATTAAATAAACATTTTGACTCGTTTCAGGTGTGAAAAGAGTATATCCATCAGAAGATTCTTCTTCCCAAAAGAGAAGACCCACTGTCGGATTTTGAGCCTGGCCCAGAAATCCTGTTATGATAATCCCAACAAGAGGGATCACCTTGATCACGCACTTTTTCATATTTTGTTTATAGATGTTAATTAAGGTTTTGCAGCTGTTTCTTTTTTTTGCTGGTTTTAGCCGCTTTCCTGAATTATCCAGCGTTCACTTTGTATCTTCACGTTGTCGGGAGGGAAATCCCATTTCATGTTATCAAACCCAACCAGTTTATCGGCTAATTCCATGACTTCAGCACAGGTTTGTTTCACGGAATTGGTCGTAAAGTCTTTGATTACAATAAATAATCCCGGCGCTAAAACTTTTCTGACAGAATTAGATTCTATCACAACCATTACGTTATCCGGTAACAGGCCCAACAAAGCCCGAATCCCTTTTTCCAAAGACTTTCTGTCCACTAAAAGCAGATACGCTTTGTTAGCACCTGCTTTCAGCATCCGTGAGGTATCTTTCAACGAATCTGTAGTCGTTTCTTCGATAATTTTATAATCACCGGTCAATGAATTACATAAGCCGCAACCTTCTAATCCTCTGTGACATTCTACTTCATTCTTGTCAACGGGGATTATTTTCACCGCAACGATCTCTTTCTGCGTCGCGTGTTTTTCAATGATCCGGCAGGCAAACTCTGTTTTGCCCGTATTTCTGCCTGTGGAACCAATGATCAGAATATTTGATTTAGATCCCGTCATAGCCTATTCCTCCGACGGGGTTCCCGAAAATGCAAGAGCTTCGGTCAAAACGAAAGCTGCCTGAAGATACGAGGTTGGACAAAGCGGAAAACACTCCATGCAGTTTTTGCATTCGGTAGAGGCTATTTCAGGAATGAAACTGATCTCCTTCCTGGTTCCTCTGTCGACAAATCCAACCGCATGCAGCTTCTTCACCTCGGCACAGTAACGGACACATAGTCCGCAATGGATGCAGAAGGAAGCCTCTTTTTCAAAACGGTCCCGGTCTGCTCCGTACACCCCGGCCAATTCCTTTAACTGAGGGGAGTCCGGGGCATGGGCCAGCAAGAGTTCCAGTAAGGTTTTACGAATTCTGTCAGCCTTCTCAGATCGGGTTCTGACCACCAGGTTTTCTTCTACCGGATACACGCAGGAGACAACCAGTTTTGTGGAACCTCCTGATTCTGCTTCCACGATGCAAATCCGGCAACCCCCGAAAGGCTCCAGCTTTTCATGGTAGCACAGTGTAGGGATATCAATCCCCGCACGCCGAGCTGCCTCCAGGACGGTCATTCCTTTCTTTGCCTGGACCTCTTTCCCATCAATCTGTAACAGAATATCGTTCATTCTTTCGCTTCTATTTGACTATCATTCTTTCTTCCTCCGGAATGGGGGGCGGAACAGGCTCACCGGAGATCTTCCTTACCGCAGCAAATTTAGAAGGGCAAACTTCAAAGCAGGTATTGCACCTGGTACATTTCTCCTGGTCAATGATATGGATCGTTTTCCTGGCGCCGTCGATTGCCTCCACCGGGCATTTTTTGAAGCATATCATACATGCCTGGCACTTTTCGGGGTCAATGTAGTATGCAATCAGCTCTTTGCAGGACAATGCCACGCATCGCTTCTCGCTGATATGGGCTTCATACTCCTCTCTGAAATAGCGCAAGGTGCTCAGAAACGGGTTGGGGGCCGTCTTGCCCAGAGCACAAAGCGAGGCTTCAGTAGCTGTTTCGGATAGTACTTCCAGCAGCTCGATATCCCCCTCTTTCCCCTTTCCTTCGGTGATGTTAGTGAGGATCTTATGCATCTGCCTCAGGCCTTCACGGCAGGGGAGACATTTACCGCAGGATTCGTCGGTCAGGAAATTGATGAAGTACCTGGCGACATCAACCATGCAGGTATCTTCGTCCATGACGATCATTCCACCCGACCCCATCATGGAGCCGGCCGCGGTGAGTTCATCAAAACCAACTGCCAGATTCAACAGCTTCTCCGGGATACATCCTCCTGACGGTCCTCCGGTCTGCACTGCTTTGAATTGTTTACCTCCGGGGATTCCTCCTCCTATCCTGAAGATAATATCCCGCAGCGTGATCCCCATAGGCACTTCCACAAGGCCGGTATTGGCTATCTTCCCTACCAGGGAGAAAATCTTCGTACCTTTGCTTTCCTCTGTGCCGATTGAGGTAAAGAACCCGGCTCCTTTGGAAATAATCAAGGGAACGGTTGCCCATGTCTCCACATTGTTAATATTTGTCGGCTTATCCCAGAGCCCTTTCACGGCCGGATAGGGGGGCCTTGGTCTTGGTTCACCTGCCCTGCCCTCCAGCGACTTGAGCAGAGCGGTTTCCTCCCCACAAACAAAGGCGCCGGCACCCCGATGCACCTTGATGGTGAAATCGAACCCCGACCCAAGAATATTCTTCCCCAGCAGACCACATTCCTCTGCGTGCCGGATAGCAATCCCCAGGTTCTTCACTGCCAGGGGATACTCCTGGCGAACATATATATATCCCTCCCGGGCGCCGATAGCATACGCTCCGATAAGCAAACCTTCCAGTACACCAAAGGGATTTCCTTCCATCAGCGACCGGTCCATGTATGCCCCCGGGTCTCCCTCATCGCAATTGACCACTACGTACTTTGGTTCCCCGGGAGCATTACGGGCAAATTCCCACTTTACTCCAGCCGGAAAACCGCCTCCGCCACGGCCCCTCAATCTGGATTCCTTCACTTCCTTAATAACCTGTTCCGGCGTCATCGCGAATAACGCTTTTACCAAGGCCTGAAACCCTCCGATTGCAAGGTAATCTTCGACACTTGTCGGATCAATTTTTTGATTGGTGCCGAAAACAAGCCGGTTTTGATGCGTATAAAAAGGAATATCGGATTCGCAGGTCACTTTTTCACCTGTGGTTGGGTCGGTATAAAGTAAACGGTCTACTACCTTTTTCTCCTGGATGGTCAAGGAAAAAATATCGGGAACGTCTTCAGG
>QYQJ01000062.1 GCA_007280875.1 Bacteroidota bacterium | reverse complement strand
TGCCCTGGGTCTTGTTTTCTTTGTTGTCATGTTTTTCTGGATGGCCTTTCATCAGAATGGATTCACCCTGACCATTTTTGCACGAGATTATACCGTGGCATCAGCAGCTAAAGGGACTGCCATCATTTTCAACCTTTCCACCTTACTCCCCTTACTCATTGCCATCATCGGAATTATTATGCTGGTTAGCAAAGGGAGTTCCCTGAAAACCAGGTTGATTGGGGCTGTCGTAATCCTTGTTTCTGCAGGAATTGCCTACTATACTATTTCGTTGTTAAAACCCGAAGGAAATGAGATCTCCCCGGAGATCTTCCAGCAATTTAATCCCATTTTTATTGTATTCCTCACTCCGGTAATTGTGGGTTTCTTTGCCTATCTGAGGAAACACGGGAAGGAGCCTTCTTCTCCGAAAAAGATCGGTATCGGGATGATCCTCACCGCATTGGGCTTTCTGGTCATGGTATGGGCTTCCATCGGGTTAATGAGTCCGGCCGATCTGAGCGAACAGGGTGGAATCTCCGACACGCTACGGTCGCCCTATTGGCTGATCGGCACCTATTTTACCCTCACAATTGCCGAGTTATTCCTCAGTCCGATCGGGATCTCTTTTGTCTCCCAGGTTGCCCCCCCACAGCATAAAGGTCTCGCCCAGGGAGGATGGTTTGCTGCCACAGCAATAGGGAATCTATTAGCCGGATTGATTGGGCCATTCTGGGACAAATGGGAACTCTGGCAATTCTTTATGCTGCTGGTGGGTTTGACTTTATTGTCCGCAATCTTCATCTTCTCGATTCTCAGGAGGCTGGAATCGGCGACCAAGTAATCCTGCTTCTGGAAAGAACATGGCACAGGGGTGACCTGTGCCGTTTTTTTTTACCTTTAGGGGGTTATGAGGTAGTGAGGAAGTGAGAAATAAATCGTAAATCGATTCAATCGTAAATTGTACAGTTGGGCTCACAACCGGCGGTTTAACGGCTACACGGAATATATCCGCAAGGCCTTTGACGGTCGGGTACAGAAGGTGGTGGTGGATGCGGGATTTACCTGCCCCAACCGGGACGGCACCAAAGGGACCGGCGGGTGTTCCTATTGCAATAATGACGCGTTCAATCCATCCTATTGCAATCCGATTGAACCGTTGCATGCCCAGATTGCCAAAGGGATTGATTTCCATTCTGTCCGCTACCGGAGGGCATTCCGCTTCCTGGTCTATTTCCAGCCTTATAGCAATACCTATGCACCCTTGTTCCGGCTGAAGGAGTTGTACGAAGAGGCGCTGGCTTTCCCGGGTGTAGCCGGATTAGTGATCGGAACCCGTCCCGATTGCGTTGATGAAGAGAAACTGGGATACCTGGCGGATTTATCACAACGGTACTTTGTCCAGGTGGAATACGGGATCGAATCCTGTTACAACAAAACCCTGGAACGGATCAACCGTGGCCATGATTTCGAAACCGCTCAGAGGATGATCCAGCGAACCCACGAACTGGGGGTCCGCAGCGGGGCTCATTTCATCTTCGGTCTCCCCGGTGAGAGCCTGGAAGAGATGCTGGAAGAGGCTTCCATCATTTCCCGGATGCCCATCGATACCATTAAATTCCATCAGCTCCAGGTAGTCAGAGGAACCCGGATGGAGCAGGAGTATATAGCCAATCCCTCTCATTTCCACCAATTCAGCCTGGAGGAATACATCGATTTCATCATCCGTTTCCTGGAACGGCTTTCCCCTTCCATTGTGGTGGAGCGTTTCGCCGGAGAGGTCCCGCCCCCCATGCTTCATCACCTGAGCTGGGACCTGATCCGGTACGACGAAGTACTCAAGCGGATTGAGAAAGAGTTGGAGCGAAGGGATACTTACCAAGGTTCAAGATTCAAGGTTCAAGACTCAAGTAAAAGGTTGGACAGCATCCGGGATCTAGGATCGGGTGTCCAGTAACTTGTCAATGATATCCTCAACCGTGATTCCTTCGGCTTCGGCTTTGTAGTTCCTGACGATCCGGTGGCGGAGGACGGCGGTGGTGATCGCCTGCACATCTTCGATGTCGGGGGAGTATTTGCCATTCAGGATGGCATGACATTTAGCCCCGATGATCAGGTACTGGGATGCCCGCGGTCCTGCTCCCCACGTAAGGTATTCGTTGGTCCAGCCTATGGCGTGTGAGGTATTCGGTCGGGTTTTCGCTACCAGGGATACGGCATAGTTATATACATTTTCCGGAACCGGGATTTTGCGGACAAGGTTCTGGAAATAGAGGATCTCTTCGCCGGAGAGGACGATTTCCGGGGTTACGGTTTTTTCGGTGGTGGTACTCTGCACAATGCGGATCTCCTCTTCGAACGACGGGTAATCGAGCCAGATGTTGAACATAAAGCGGTCGAGTTGAGCTTCCGGCAAGGGATAGGTCCCCTCCTGTTCAATGGGGTTCTGGGTAGCCAGTACAAAGAATGGCTCGTCCAGCCGGTAGGAGGTGCCGGCTACCGTCACCGCTTTTTCCTGCATAGCCTCGAGCAAAGCCGACTGCGTTTTTGGGGGAGTCCGGTTGATCTCGTCGGCGAGGATGATATTAGCGAATACCGGTCCTTTGATAAACCGGAAATGCCTCGACTCATCCAGAATTTCCGTTCCAATGATATCGGAGGGCATCAGGTCGGGAGTAAACTGTATCCGGCTGTAGGAGAGTCCCAACGCCTTGGAGAGGGTATTTACCATCAGGGTTTTGGCCAGACCCGGAACCCCTACCAGCAAACAATGACCTTTACAATAAATGGAGATCAGGAGATTTTTAATTACTTCATCCTGTCCGACAATCACTTTGGCTATCTCCTGTTTCAGCAGGGAGTATTTCTCAACCAGGGCATCAACCGCTTCAACATCCGACGTATAGTTCATTATTGATAGTTCTTCTTTTTCTTCCGTATTATTTAATCCATCTCTTTTCAAAGATACAATCCCGGTAGAGGGGCATGATCTCAATGTACGATTCGGCCGCCTTTTTATCAATCCATTGTTCAACGACTCCACTTTTCTTTTTATCCAGTGTCCATTGATGGATCCGTGCATAATCTTCTTCCAGGTTGGCATAGTGGGGTGTTGACCGCGATTTCAGGTAATAGATCCGGAAGGTGGTTTTGCCCCGTTCTTCCCACTTCACGGCTGATGAGATCTCCCCCACTTTAAGTTTATCGATGACAAAAAAGACTTTTGGGTCGACCTGATCCATTTCGAATTTCGTATTACCGGAAACAGGGTTGATCATAATTCCGCCATTATTTTTTGAAGGGTCGTCGGAATATTTATTCACCGCCTGATCAAAGGTGATCTCCTTGGCCTCGATGAGATCGGAGATACTGTCGAGGAACAGTTTGGCACTGTTCAATTCGTACGGCGATACTCTGGGTTGCACCAGGATGTGCCTGACATTGACGAAATCCCCTCTCCGTTCGATCATTTGGATCAGGTGGAACCCGTCCTCTGTCTCAACAATATCGGATACTTCTCCCGGTTTCAGCCTGAAAGCGGCTGCTTCAAACTGCGGGCGCATATCTCCCCGCTGAAACATTCCGAGTTCGCCTCCCTGCTTGGCCGATCCGGGATCTTCGGAGTAAAGGATGGCCAGTGTGGCAAAATCGTCCCCTTTGATAATCCGTTCTTTGAATCCCTCCAGCCGCTCTCTGGCTAACATCCGCTCCGTTTCTCCCACCACGGGCTCTCTGGTAATAATACCGATCTCCACCTCCGCATTGATCTCCGGAATGGAGTCTTTCGGGATCTTCCTGAAGTAAGCCTTAACCTCTGCCGGGGTAACCATCACGTTTTCCGTAATCTTATTCTGTTCCTGCTCCACCAACATTTGTTCCTTGATCACATCGCTCATTTCGGCCTTGATCTCAAGTAAACTTTTATTGTAGTACTCTTCCAGGCGTTCCGGAGATCCAGCCTGTGCAATGAAATACCGCATCCGGCGGTCCATCTCACTTTCTACCTGGGTATCGGTGACTGTGAGGCTGTCGACCTCTGACTGATGAAAAAGTAATTTCTGAAAGAGCAAATTCTCCAGGATCTGACATTTGATCCGTTGCGGGCTACCGGTGATATTACCCTGTGCCCGGAATTGCAAGTACTGGGCCTCCACATCCGACTTCATAATCATATGCCCGCCCACTACTGCAACGATGCCATCAATGATCGTGTCCTGTGCTGCAACAGTGAACTGCCACAGCAGCATGGTCAGCAGAAGCAGTATTGTGCGGGATCGTTTCATGCAGGTCTGTTTTGATAACTCGGTTAATAGGTTTCTATTGTGTTGTTCCTGAGCGCTTCATCGTAGATATCCTGCCGCATGGTGTTGAGCAACTTCAGTTTCCGTTTATTGAGGATGATGCTTTTAATGCGGTCACGTTCAAACTGCAAGGGGGAAGTGCTCTCCTTGATCTTGAAATCAGTAAATTTAGCCAGGTAGAGAAAGAGCGAATCCTGCATCTCCAAAGAGCGTCTATAGCGCAGAAACTCCTCCTGGTTGTATGTACGAATCGGGATCTCCTTGATCACGTCGTCGAAGATAACCCACGTTTCATTATCGAGAAAGTACTGGACAGCGTGCTTGTCGCAAAGATCAGCCAGTTTTTCCCGGTCGTCCGGATCCTCCGAATAAAAAAGCCGGCGGAACTGGCGGATCTGTTTGGAGTCGAGCCGAATCTTCACATAGGACAACCTTACGATATTGTTCTTCAGGAGGAAATTCTCCTGGTTCTCCTCAAAATAGAGCCTGATTTCATTTTCATCCACTACTGTATCGAGTCGTTGGGCGATCAGCTTATTCTCATAGGCATAGACCACCAGTGAAGTGCGATAGTCGTCCAGCTGTTTGGAAAAATCCATCTGGTCTTCCGAAAGATTTTTCTCCGCCTGGTGAATCAGGATTTTCCGTTTGATCCAGCTTTCAATGTAATTCTTTGTGAGGTTCAGACTATCGGTTGCAGAGGTTCCAGGAGCAACGAGTCCGGCCAGCTCCGATTCATACAGGTAATCGTCATCCACCCTGGCTACCGGTCTGTCTCCTTCATTTTTCAGGTAGGAACAGGATGTTAGGAGCAACAGGATAACTATCAGACTAATTTTCAATGGCTACTTGATTTTTGCTAAAACCTCCTGGTGGACCTCAACCGGATATTTCTTTTTCAGGTCATTGATCCACTGGGCCTCCAGGAAATTCTGATAATCGGCGGTGATCAACCCGCGAGCCTCGTTCAACTCTTTCTGTTGTGATGGAAGTGCCTCTCGTATGTTCACAAATACAATCTCTTCCTCTGTCGGTATATTCTCTGATAACCCTTTCTCCCACTTAATCAGAGCAAGTACCGGATGATCATTCTGTGAAAATTTACCAGAATGGATGGTGAGTAGCTGCAGGGTATCCTTGTTAATCTCCTTCAGGATGGCATCATCGGAAAGACCGGTTGAGAGAAAGTTACGAACCGCAACAGCGACTTCCGGATTTTTCACCGTATAGATACTGGCATCGACGCGGGGGGGCCACATGTAGGTTGATTTGTTCTTTTCATAGAAATCCTTCAATCCCGTGGTGTCTTTCACTGCTTTTGACCAAACCTTCTTATCCGTCAGATCGAACAAGAGGATCCCATCGCGGTATTCATGCATCAGCGCTTTGAATTCCGGATATTTATTTTCCAGGTTCTGGTTCTCCACCTGCAGGAGTTTCTCCTGCAGAAAGTCATTGTACTGTTTATTCACGTATAACCGGATGGTCTGTTTGTCGCCTTTCTTCTGCTTGGATGCCAGGTAAGTAGCAAAATCGCTCTGGTTTGTCACCTGGTCGCCAATTTTAAACAACGGTTTATTCAATCCGTCAGCCAGGCTAACGTTCCATTTTCCAAGGAAGATGCTATCGGTCACTGCTGCATAGAACTCCTCTTTGGCAGCAGGATACTCCTTCAAGCCAAATTCATTGATAATTCTGGTGGTAACTACCTCGCGAGCCAGCATTGCCCGGCTATCCTTGATCACTTTTTGCTTCAGTTCGCCTTTCATTTCGCTGAATGGTGGTACCCGGTCACGTTCCTCCAGGCGGATGATATGCCAGCCATAAGAGGTCAGGATTGGTTTGCTATAATCACCCTCCTTCTTCAGCTGGTAGATGGCTTCGATAAACTCGGGGACCATTCTGTTCACTCCAAACTTGGGCAGCGTGCCTCCTCTTGCAGCAGAGCCTTTATCGTCGGAATAAATTTTAACGAGCGAATCCCACTTGCCCCCGTTCTGAAGCATGGTATAAATGCTATCAATTCTCAGGCGGATCTTCAGGGAATCTTCGGCTGTTGCATCTTTCGGAATAGCCTTGTAGAGATGAGCAACAGTTACCTTGCCCATAGCAGGTTGTTTCTTTGTTACTTTGATGAGGTGGTATCCATATTCGGATCGTATTGGTTTTGAAACCTCATTTTCCGGAGTGGTATAGGCAGCCGATTCGAAAGGATAGACCATATCGAACACAGTGAAATAACCCAGATCTCCCTTATTTCCTTTGATGAAGGGGTGCTGGGCGTTGGGCTCGCGGTCGCGTGCTGAAGGATCTTCGGAGTATTCTATTGCCAGCTCATCGAACTTCTCACCATTGGCAAGCCGTTGCCGGATACCCGTAATTTTCTTCCAGGCAGCAAGCGTATCTTCCGGAGAGGCATCCGGCGCCACGCGCACAAAAATATGACTGGCCCGGATATCCTGTTCGGAGCGGGTAAAGGCCTCCTGAACCAGGTTCTCCATGGTGGCTTCGTCCATGAAGTAGGGTTTAGCCAGTTGTTCACGGTATCCTGCCAGTTCAGTTTTAAACGACGTAACCGTATCCAAACCCAAATCTTCTGCTTCCCTAACCTTCAGTTTAAAATTAATGAAGAGGTCAAGGTATTCGGCGAGTGCTTCCTGGTCGATGGGTTGATTCTTGACATTGTTCTTCTGATAGATGGAGATGAACTCATCCACCGTGACCTTTTTCCCGGCAATGGTCATCAGGACTTCATCGTTGCTGACCTGAGCAAAGGTTCCGGAAATAACAGCAATTGATGTCAACAGTAACAGTAAACGGAAAGGATTGCGTCTCATCACTTGTTTTTTGGTTATTAAGTTATTGGAATCTTATTAACGTATCTTATCTGAAAAAATTTTATCTGCTATAGTTGGGTGCTTCGCTAATTATTTTCACATCGTGCGGGTGGCTTTCCACCACTCCGGCCGATGTGATCTTGATGAACCGGGCCTGTTGCAGTTCCTCGATTGTTTTGGAGCCGGTATAGCCCATACCTGACCGTAAACCACCAACCATCTGGTAGATCACCTCCGACAAGGTTCCTTTATAAGGAACTCTTCCTACAATCCCTTCCGGAACCAGTTTCGAAATATCGTCTTCCACATCCTGGAAGTAGCGGTCCTTGGAGCCCTTCTGCATGGCCTCAATGGATCCCATTCCCCGGTATGTTTTGAATTTCCGGCCTTCAAAAATAGTGGTATCGCCAGGTGATTCATCTACCCCGGCGAAAAGGGAGCCTGCCATAATGGAATGTGCACCAGCAGCAATGGCTTTTGCAATGTCGCCGGTATACCGTATTCCGCCATCGGCTATAACCGGGATCCCTGATCTTTTCACTGCTTTCGCCACCGCATAGATCGCAGAAAGCTGCGGAATCCCTATGCCGGCAATGATCCTCGTTGTACAGATGGAACCCGGGCCTATCCCCACTTTCAATCCATCCACGTCGAGTTTTGCCAGGTCAACAGCAGCTTCGGCAGTGCCGATATTGCCCACAATCAGATCGATGTCGGGATATAATTTCCGGACCTGCCGGGTCATCTCCATTACGCCTCTGGTATGGCCATGTGCGGTGTCGATTACGATGGCATCAACCCCTTCCTTCACCAGGGCGTCTATCCGTTCCAGTGTTCCGGCACCAATCCCGACGGCCGCTGCAACGCGCAACCGGCCCAGGTTATCCTTGCTGGCGTTCGGACGTGCCTTCACCTTGATGATGTCCTTGTATGTGATCAGTCCGACGAGTTTATTGTTTTTGTCAATTACGGGCAGTTTTTCAATCTTATGTTGTTGCAGAATGGCTTCAGCCTTCTCGAAATCGGTAAATTCCGTAATGCTGATCACCTCATGCGTCATCACCTCCGCTACCGGTCTCATCAGATTCCGCTCGAAACGAAGGTCGCGGTTGGTCACAATTCCCACCAGGTCCTGATTCTCATTGATCACGGGAATTCCGCCGATGCTATGTTCTTTCATCATGGCGAGGGCATCTCCGACCAGAGCATTATTAAAAAGGGTGACCGGATTCAGGATCATCCCGTTCTCGGCTCGTTTTACTTTACGAACCTGAAGTGCCTGGGCATCGATCGGCATATTTTTATGCAATACCCCGATCCCTCCTTCCTGAGCCATAGCAATTGCCATGGTCGATTCCGTTACCGTATCCATAGCTGCAGATACAATCGGAATATTGAGGGTGATCCGCCGCGAGAGCAGGGTTGTGACATCGACATCACGGGGAAGCACTTCAGAATAAGACGGAATAAGAAGAACGTCATCGTATGTCAGTCCTTCACCATCAAACTTTTCTGAATCCTGAAACATGGAAGCCTCCTTTTTGACCGGCAAATTTACGAATTAATCTGATCCCGGAAAAATAGCGATATTTACCCCTGGAAACCTTTCGGGGAAACTATGGGAAAAAAACAATTCATTGCATGGGCCGGGTCGTGGATCCGGTCCCATTTATTCAGGGTCTGCATATCCCTGATTCAGGTACCTATTCTTTCGGCCCAGACATTTCCGGATTCAACCCATTTGCAGTTGCAAGCACCCGTTTTATTTCAGGCTACCTTTGAAACTACAAAAGGAACGTTTGTTGTCGAAGCAATCAGGGAGTGGTCACCTTCCGGAGTGGACCGGTTCTACCAGCTGCTTCAAACCCATTTTTACGACAGTAATTGTTTGTTCAGGGTTCAAAAAGGATATGTGGTCCAGTTTGGCATTTCAAATACCCCGGAAGTGAACCAGTTCTGGGAACACCATCCGATCGAGGATGAACCGGTAAGGCATTCTAACCTCCGGGGAGTCATCTCCTATGCGCGGGATGGACCTGACACCCGTACGGTACAACTTTTTATTAATCTGGATGATAATTATAAGCTGGATACCATTGATTATAACGGATTACGGGGCTTCCCTCCCATCGGCAGGCTCATTTCAGGATTCGGGGTAGTAGAAGCGTTGAACGGAACCTTTGGTTTTGAGCCGGCAAACCACCAGGACTCCCTGATGAAGTACGGGAACAGCTATATGGACGAATATTTCCCGGGATTAGACTATATCGTGACCGCTAAAATTTTAAAAGAAAAGAATCCCTGACGGATTTTTTTTCTATATTTAGGTTTTCAATTGTGTCACATTAGATCCTTAGATGATGAAAACGAACATGTACCTTTCCCTTGTTCTCGGACTGCTCATTCAGTGCACTTATGCTCAGTATACCAAACCGACCATCGATCCTGTTGTTGCAGCCCGGCATAAAGTAAATATCCAGCCCATCGCATCGGATATTCAGACGCAACCTCTTTCCGGAGAGGTACTTGCAGGCCAGCCAACCTCCGATTGGCACCGGCAACTGGTCTCATTTGATAAGAAGCACACTCTTCCTCCGGATGTTATGGCTGAAAAGATGCGAAAGACAAAGGAGAAACTTGCGCAAACCGGTCATGTCTATCCCGATGAAGTTCCCCTGAAGGGGGTGACCGATCAACCGACCATCGGAGCCAGTTTCGAAGGAAACTGGTTTGATCAGACAACCCCTCCCGACAATTGCATGGCGATTTCCAATGGCGGGTATATTGTCAGCGTCACCAATTCCCACATCGAATATTTCGATATGAGCGGAACCCGGTTATTCACCTCTTCCTTCGACGATTTTTTTAATGATCCGTCGTTTACGGCCTTGATCTATGATCCCGTAGTTCTTTATGACTCCCAGGCCGACCGATTCTTCATGGTGGTTCTCCATGGATCCAATTCGACAGTGTCGAAAGTGGTTACCTGTTTTTCGAAGAGCAACAATCCCCTGGATGGATGGTGGTTCTACAAACTCTCCGGTGACCCGCTGGGTGCCGGCAACTGGTTTGATTATCCCAAGATCGGGTTCTCCAACAACGAGGTATACGTCACAGGGAATCTTTTCGCCGATAATGATCAGTTCTCTCAGGCAGTTCTCTACCAGATCACGAAGTCTGGTGGTTATGCGGGGGGGAACCTGGGATATCAATACTGGTATGGCATCTCTGAATCCCCTTTTACACTGGTACCGGCATCCTATGGTCAGCAGGGGGGATATGGACCGGGCATTTACCTGGTGAGCTCCCAATCCAATCAGGTCGGGTCTGATGACATCCGGCTCTATGACCTGACCAATGATATTGGAAATAATCCTCAACTGGAAGTATACAGCGTAAATACCAACTTCACATTGGCCGGTGATGCGCCGCAACCCGAAACCAGCATTGTTCTGGATAATGGAGATAACAGGTTACTCAATGCATTCTACCTCGACCACACGATCCATTTTGTATTTCATTCCGAATATCAAAACAATTACAATGGTTTGAATTATAACAGACTGACCATAAACCCGCTTGCACTCTGGAGTACCAACTTTGGCCTGGACGGCTACGATTACTCCTATCCCTCGGTTGCTTCGTTCGGTTCTTCGGCAACTGATAAGTCGGTGATGATCTGTTTTCTGCGGGTCAGTGAAACCGTGTATCCCCAGATCCGGGTGGTCTATGTGGACAACGCCGGTAACTGGTCCGGTTCCACCCTGGTGAAGGATGGGGCTACCTATGTGGATGTATATGCCAGCCAGGGTGTGGCACGCTGGGGAGATTACTCCGGAATCGCCAGGAAACACAATGCCTCGAAACCAGAGGTGTGGTTGAGCGGCGGATTTGGGTCATTCCGGTTGAATGAACACGCTTTCGACACCTGGATTGCACAGGTAACTGGTGTGGGGATCGGGATTCCTGAGCAACCTGTCACACAACCGGTCCAGATCTATCCCAACCCAGTTTATACTATCATGCATGTGGATTTCACGCTTGAAAAGCGGACAGAGATTGAGATCATGGTGCTGGACCTGCAGGGGAAAGAGGTAAAGCTGTTGCTCCGGGATACGGCTCCTGCCGGCCGTAATTCCTTCTCTTTTAACCGGGATGCGTTGTCGAGCGGGATCTATTTTCTGAGGATTACTTCATCCAGTAACACCATCCGGTATGAAAAATTTATTGTTCACTAGTTTACCGGTAGTCGTCCTGTTCCTGACAGGTTCGTGTTGCTACAATAATCAGGCAATCTCTGAAACTACTGAAGAAGACTCTATCGGGTTTCCCACACCCGATTCGATCCCGGTCGGGACCGCTGATACAACCCTGGTTGTACCCGAGGATACAACCCTGGTTGTGACCGGTGACACACTGCATGCGATGGTTGCTCAGGGAGATTCAGTGACCGTCCGGTCTACCCGGGTTGAATCAACCGAACCGGGTACAGTATCGAGGAACCCCGGAGCGGTGAAGCATCAGGGACCGGAGCAGGCGCAGACCGACAGCATCAAGAAAGATAAAACCAAAGAGAAGAAAAAGAACTAACCGTTTCCTGAGAATTCAGTTTTTACAATGATGTAGCTGGTGTCGTATCAGTATTTGGGCAAAACCAGTTTGATGAATTTGGTTTCGTAGGGTCTCATTTCCAGCCATTGTCCTTTTTCTCCGGGAAAAAGCCGGTCATCAGCCACAGGTGCGATCTTCTCTTCCAGGACGTTCACCTCTACCGCGCGCGTAGCTCCGGTCGCAGATAACAGGTCGATGACCGACACCAGGGGATCCCGGAGCGGTATTCTGGCCGGTTTGCCGTCTGTCTCCCGCAGGTGCAGGATGATCCCTTCTCCGTCTTGAGAGGGATAGGCGCAGACGAGCAACACATTGCGCAATCCGACGCCGATAAAGGAACGGGGAATGATCACCGAGTCGGGGGCCTGCGCCGGGAAGATCCGGGTCAGAAATGGAATCCGGTTCCCCCAGCCGAATTTCGAAGCAAAGAGGCTCGAAGGATCTCCGGAAGAGGTCAGCTGATAGCTCCATTTCAATTCACCCTCTTCACTGGCAAGGAAGTTGGTTGTCCAGTAGTTATTGAAGATCCAGGAGAAGAGATGAAAGGATTCAGGATGAAACTGGTGATTTGATCAGGATCTACATGGATCTCCGAAGGCTCCGGGTCCCCCAGGTGAACGAACTGGAAGAGCACCGAGCGGTATTTTCGATCTTTCCCCCGGATGATGGCCTCTTCCTGGACAGCAGTCACCGATTCTTCCACTCCGACCGAATCGGGTTTACAAAGGTGAGCAGGCAGGGACTCTGTCTGCCATTCAATATACTGGGAGGAATCGGTGGCCCGGATCAGCATCGAGGTGGTTACATCAGGTTGGGACGAATGGTAGGAGAACCTACCCCCCTTAAGGGAAGCAGAATAGCCCTGGTAACAGGAACCCGGCCATGAAGGTGCGGACTGACCCGGAGATAGAACCGAATAAAGAATCAGGGAAAAGATTAGTAAATAGTTACTCATGGGTTCATGCGTTAATGAACCAGCCATTCCTCAGGTAACGGTTGTTTCGGAAGATCAGGAGTCTTCACATAAACCTCCAGCTCGTCACTCCCCGTTTTTTCAAAGTATTCCACCCGTATCGGATGAAATCCCGGTAACAATCCGATTGAGCCCTCAGCTTGCCTCAGACCATGCAGTCCATCGTTATCCACCACCAGTTTTTTCCCAATATAGAGGCGGCTCCCGTCATCGGAGGCGGTTGAAAAAGTATAGAGATTCCGTTTGGGGACTAAGATATATCCGGTATACACAAAGGCGAAGCGTTCCTGGTCATTTCGTGGTTCAAAGCTGAAGTAGGGCATTTCACCCCATTTTAGAGGGGTCAGGCTGTCAAAGTCGGGAAGAGAGTCCCACTCGCCTTCATAATAGTGATACCGGATGCCTGAAACCGGATTCTCCACTTTCTTCGGAGCCAGCGGAAGGACCATGGTGAAGGTGCGCGTAGCTGTCCCGCTTACCGGCTTCCCATCCCGGAAGCAACGTGCTTTGATCGTTGCCTTTCCCCGTATTTCCAGCGGTTCCGTATAGAGAAAGGAGGTATCGACCGGGTCGGTCCTGTCACCGGTAAACCGGATCTCCACGTTGGGTCGATCGGAATGCAGTTCTACCTTCAACCGGTCGACAAACAGATCGTTGTCGGCTACGATCTCCGGAGGATTCGTCAGGTCAAGGGGACCCTGAAGAGTAAGTTTTATCACGGAATTCGCCTGATCGGGAGCATCCGGAGGCACTCTTATGATGATCTGGTCATCTTCCCGGCTTAGCGGGAGTGGCTTCCCTGGATGCGCCAGCAGGACGGCGCTGACTGGTTCATTCAGGCACCCCGGAACCTTAAGTATGCCATCGGCAGGCCAATCAAACACATCCAGATAGAGAATGACGGTATCGCCAGACTTTTTCATTGTACAGCGGCCCCAGGGAGTGGAGGCAAAGGGGCTGGCACTGGTTCCGTAGATGGATTCTCCGTTCACCTTCATCCATCTGCCGATCTCACGGAGGCGGGACACCGCCTGTTCCGGGAAGGTCCCGTTTGCCGTAGGACCTACATTGAGGAGATAATTCCCTCCTTTGGAGGCAATATCGGTTAGCATACGGATCAGTTTCTTGGCTGGTTTATACACTGTATTGGCCTTGTTATATCCCCAGTGGTCGTTCATCGTCATGCAGGTCTCCCAGTCGGTTCCCAGCAGACCCGTGGGCGGGATCTGCTGTTCAGGGGTTCCGAAATCCCCCCCGAATGTACCTTCGTCGCTCATGCCCTCCATATCCAACCGGCCGGCACCCACCCTGTTGTTGATGATGATATCGGGTTGCAGTTTTCTGACAAAGGCATAGATCTCTTTTCCGTAGGTATCATTCCAGGTGTTCTCCCACTCCCCGTCGAACCAGAGCACGCCGATATCCCCGTACTGTGTCAACAGTTCTTCCAGTTGTTTCTTCATATACTCCACGTATCGGCCGAAGTCGGCACTGTCGGCACCACGATCGGTTTCCCAGTCGCGGCAGGGCAGGTAGTCGGGATGATGCCAGTCCATGATGGAGTAGTAGAAACAGAATTTCAGCCCGTATTTCCGGCAGGCGTCGGCCAGTTCCTTCATCACATCCCGTCCGAAGGGAGATTCCATAATGTCAAAGCTGGTCTGCCTGGTGTCGAACATGCAGAAACCGTCGTGGTGTTTGGAGGTGATGACGATGTATCTCATGCCGGCATCACGGGCGGTTTTCACCCACTCGTCTGCATTGAACCTGACCGGATTGAACTTGGACTTAAATTTGTCGTACGTTCCCAGGGGGATCCTGGCCGAATGGCGGATCCACTCGCCATAGTTTGTCCCGCCATTCCATTCTCCGGCCGGGATGGCATAGAGTCCCCAGTGGATGAACATCCCGAACCGGGCCTCACGCCACCACTCCATCCGGGCATCATGCTCCGTTTTGCTCTCCGGTTGAGCGGAAAGTGGTAAGTGAGCTAATAAACATGCAAGCTGGAATAAAAGAAAGATGCGCCTCATCGGTAGAATTTTTTTGAGGCGGTAAAAGTAGAAAATATTCAGCAGACATTTAAGATCCCAGTGTAGAACGAAGAGTCTGTTACAATGGAACAGCAATGAAATAAGCCTCATCCCCATCCTCGAAACCAGGGGTAGGGTGGCTATCTCCGAGGGGATTGTCGCTTTTCCCTGATTTTGTCATCTTCCAGATCGTGCCACCTCCTGCGGCCCTATCAGGAGGCGGGGGAAGTTCTCCGCTGTGTTGTAACTCAGCAATGAATTCGTCCACTGTTTTATGGTCAAGATCAATGTGATCTTTGTCAAACGTATGGTACGTATCTACTACGAAAATTTTAAGTTTTGCCATATCGGATTGGTTTATGTTAATATCAGGGTGTTAAATTATAACAAAAATCATAACAATGCAATCTTTTATTTAGTTTTTCATTGATTTGGTTTAGCTGCTAAAATATTCTACTTTTGGTATAGCCATACCATACCTGTATTA
>QYQJ01000126.1 GCA_007280875.1 Bacteroidota bacterium | reverse complement strand
TCACAGGAATGTTGGCATATTTAGTGGTGGGATCAATGTAGTGGACAAACTGCTCGAAGGCGGCTTTCTGATAGATTGCCTGGTTATTGCCGCAATTGGCTGTGAACGTTTTTCCGTATTTGTCGGACGGATAGTACCAGGGATTGATATAGATCCCGGCGCCGGGATCAGGTTTCGCCACCACTTTCAGGGCATGGGGATCGTAGCTGACTATGGTGTGGGGCAGCGTGGCCCCTTCACCATACTTAAAATAGTAGAAAGGATTGATGAAGGCGCTGTCGTGCATCAGGCTGATGTTCTGAATGAAGGGAGGAATGCCGTTGGTGTCGGCAGTCTCCTTCGTAGTGACCACCAGCATGAAACTATACTCCCCTACACGGGGATTCCGCTTCCAGCGGTCGTTCTGTCCGTTGCTGTAATACCGTTGCTCATCCCGTGGATTCCCCACAATCCGGAATCTGCCGGTCACCCGGTGAAAGTCGCCGTCGGCCGGGATCTCATCCGTTGCAACAAAGGTCGTGGTCACCTCTTCCCAGCTTCCGTAAAAGTTCTCCCAGGCATAGGGATGCATCCGGAGGGTATCGTCGGGATCCCGTTCGGGAAATTTGTAGGATTCGTTCTGGTAAAAGATTTTGTAGGCATATTGTGCAGGCTCATCCCCGGTATTTTTAATAAAAAACTCCAGGTGGAATAACCCGTCCTCCGTTTGCCGGCCCGATGGGATCAGGAATCCCGATTCCCGGGGACCCGGATAGTCCAGGTAGAGCAATTTCTTTCCGTTCGGGACTCCGTTCTCCTTTCCCGACGAATCGATCCTCCAGTTGGTCATCGGATTGAAGTCCCTGACAGCAAAGGGGCCGGTCGACACTGCCGGACTTTCCGGCTGACGGGAACAGGCTGCTATGAGCAGGAGCAGGCCAAACCAGGGGGTCATTCTAAGGCTGTTACGATGTTTCATGGCTTGCTTGGTGTAAACGAATAGAGTTGCAGCATATCGGGCAGGGCCGGATTCTCTTCGTATGTTTCACAGGGTCCCCCGGCATAATCCGGATCCTGGCAGTTCCGCCCGATCACCAGCACGGAGGAAAAGGACGGATCGATCCAGTTTCCGGTATATAGCTTCAGGATCTCGTAGTATTTGGGATTTCGGTCTCCTTCATACCCGGTGAAATCGATGGCAGATAAAACCTGGAAGGTGGTATCATTGAACCGGATATCTTTCAGGTCGTAGCGCCAGTCGCGGTTGTACCGCAGGAAGGTGAGCGGCTTGCCCGGCAGAAAATCGCCCGGCAGCAGCTGATCCGTCAATTTCAGGGTGTCGATCCCGAGGGTGAGCCCGGCACTCGCCTGTTTGTCGGGAAATACCTCTGTAAATTTGCCGTCGCCGGAGAGGTACCGGAGCAGCGAGTAGCTTTGCTTACCGTTTTTGAGTTCACGGAAGATAGTCAGCACCAGGTCCTGGCCGGACGAGGAGAGGAATGGACCGGCGATGGCCCTGAATTCAACCCATCCCGGGTTCCATTCCCGGACCTTGTACTCTTTCCCATCGGCCACCTCTCTCCAGTCTCCCCCGGAGGAACCACCGGGTGCGAAGCGGAGGATCTTCCAGGATCCGTCTTTTTCAAAGAGAAGGAGTTCATCCACTCCATCCCCGTTCAGGTCGCCGGATGTCAGCTGCCGGTCCTGATGCAGGGGTATCCCATTCAGATCCGGATTATCCGACTGCCACACCACCTTTACCCTGGCGCCCGGATGATTCCGGCTGCAGGGGGCAACCGTGGATTCAAATGCCAGCAGGGCCATTCCCCCGGTCCCGGCGGCAAAAAGCTGATCTTTTCCTCCCGGGAGAAAGGAGCCTTTCATCAGGATCGGTCCGGTAAGGATGGGGACGAGATCTTCGGCGCACTCCAGGGAGATTTCGACAAACCGTTTCATTTCCCGGCAATAATGAAAGAGTTCCGGTTTCCCGTCGGGTTTGATCACCAGCATCGACTGCAGATCGCCGGGGGCTGAGATGAACTGACCGGAGAATACCTGATCTGCAGGGGTGATCTCACCGGAACCGGTTCCGCCGGACCGGATCAAATACGTTCCCTCCCCGTTCCCTATCTCCTGCTTGTGCAGCAGAAAGGGTTGATACGGAGGGGTATTGAACCGTGGACCAGTTCCCTGCTCACGGGTCATATCCACCCGGGCCGAATCTCCGATGCGCTCGCGCGGAGCGCCAAAGACGAAATAGAAATCGTCGACCAGGAGATCGGTGCTGCTGTTGTTCCAGAAGTAGAGCTGGATCTGGTCATCGTTCCGGATCCTGACATCCGACAGATCGTAATACCCACTGATCTTGGTCCATTGCTCCTGAGGGACTATCGGGCCGGAGAAATGGACCCCTTTCCAGCAGATATTCACCCCTACCGAGTTGTTGACGGCAAACACCAGGGAGCCGTTCACTTCATTTTCGGTAGGAAAGGCATAGACCCAGGCACTCATCGCTACACCGTTCAGGTTCTCCAATCCGATCTCACCGGCTGCACGGACCACGCTCACCGAAAAGCTGTTCTTCCCGAAGGCTTTGGCCGAATAATTTCCCGAATGGGCGATTCCTTTGTAAATGCCGTTCGGGACATCCCGGGAGGAATCCACTTCGAAGTCGAATTGCAGGGTGTTCGGGGCCAGCTGTTGCAGCGGATCCTTTTGAATGAAAGCCATTTCATTGGAGGTAGGCATTTTCATGAATTTATGCCACGGCACATACCGGATCACGACCATCACCACGACGGCCGCCAGAATGATCGCAAGGCCGATCAGGAAGATCCATCTCGTTCTTTTTTTCATGGATTAGGACTATCAGACAACCGAAATTAAAGATACAAGTTTACTATTTTTTGAGGTTATACATGTACTTTGCATCCCGAATTATTGCCTCTCCCAGCGGAATCTGCCTCTCCTTTGCCTTGGCCACCACAAACCTGAACCATTCCCGGTCGTTGAGAATGCTGTTCTGATAGGGAACCCAGGGAGGATCCCGGTGACCGGGATGAAAAGCGGCATAGGCCTCATCGGCAAAATTCCAGAAACCACAATGGAGATTGATCTCCGAAACCATCAGCAGGATCACATCAAACTCCCGTAATTTCTTTTGCAGATCACGTTTATCAATATAAACCGGATTCCGGCTGTCGAAGATGTGAGGATAGAGTTTGGAGTTGTAGTACCAGTACTCCTGGTGCTGAAAGAAACTTCCTGAAAAATAGGGGTTGATGTTTACCTGGTAACTGTCGGCAATGACCAGGACAGACAGCTTCCTGGATTTCGTCCGATCAATATTCACTACCGGATAGGCAAGCGGCTCGCGGGGCAACCGGGTGAACAGATTCAACAGTCCCAGAATGTCGGCATCGGTCGATCGCGGGACATCCGACACTTCGATACCCGGATGAGTGAGGTCGGGAAGGTCCGTTTCAGAAACCGTTTCGATGTAACGAAGGAGTGAATCCATTGCCAGTACCGAACCATAAATGCTCCAGTGCATCCCGTATCTGGGAAACAGGGTGTACCGGCTGGTATCCTTCAACTCCAGGAAATAGTGGTTGAGATCTACCATGGGGATCCCCAGCTCTCTCACCCGGGAAGAGATGTAGTCGTAATTTGACTGGGTTCTAATTTCAGGGTGGTACCGGTCCGGAATATATTCGGGATAAAAACTGGCTTTGCCCGGTTCCATGACAAGGACAAAGTGAACCCCGGCTTTTTGCAGATCCCGGCATGTCTCGCTGAGCTTTTGTAATTTGGTGTCCAGTATATCCGCCCCGATAAAGTATCTCCCCAGGTACTCCAGGATATAGTCCTCCTCAAAAAAGTAACGGTTCTTCCCTTCGATGAATCCTTCGGCGTGCGTGATCCCGAACAGGTGGTAATCGCATTCGTTATGCAAACGGATCAAAGAGCCTCTGAATCCGACGTGATCTTCAAGATTTTCGGTCAGCTTCTGCTGAAACGTTCCCTGAAACCATGTTTGCCAGGTAAGATCATGCAGGCTGGGCTCCGGCTTCGGGTGGTAGTACCCGACCGGTTTCCTCACCGGGATGATCCCCGTCATCTTCTGAACGGAGGATCCGGAAAGAAACAGGCAGACAGCAATCAGGAAGAGAACCCTGGTCTTCATCATGGTCAGAATCTGAAGTAGATAAACGGGCTGAATCCCGAAGAGGTAACGGTAGCTTCACTCAGGATGAACAGCAGGATCGCCAGGATGGTCATAAGAATGACCGTCACACTCCCGGGAACATTGAATAATCTCTCACTCCACCGCCCGATCCGGTTCCACCCTCCCCAGAAGGAAAAGATGATGGCGAAACCCAGGACGGTCCAGAACTTTGAGCTCAGCCACACCGCATTGGATAAATGTACAAACCCGAACATCCTTCCGATATAGAAGAAAGCGGCATCGAGGCTATCGGAACGGAAGATCACCCATCCGATCACCAGGAGCAGGAAGGTGAGGAGGATCGCAGGAATCCGTCCTGCTTTTTTCATCCAGCGAATCAGGAAGAGGCGGTCGAGGATGAGGAAGCAGGCCATGTATCCACCCCAGAGGATGAAGGTCCAGGCTGCCCCGTGCCAGAATCCGCAGATGAGAAAAGTGATGGCAACGGCCGTGCTGTAGAGCAGTTTATCGGTGCGGATCCCGCCATAGCTGTCCTTTTTCCATTTCCGCGATAAGCTGTAGGCATCCGGAAGGAAGAGGTAATCACGAAGCCAGGTGGAAAGAGTGATGTGCCAGCGTTTCCAGAATTCTGTGATGCTGGTGGAGATGTAAGGGAAATTGAAGTTCTCAGGCAACCTGAATCCTGCCATTTTGGCCAGGCCGATGGCCATATCGGTATATCCCGAAAAGTCAAAATAGATCTGAAAGGCATAGGCAATAGCCCCGATCCAGGCAAGACCGGAGGAGAGCTCAGCGGGATCCAGTGCGAAGATCTCGTTCACCGTAACCCCGAGTACATCGGCGATCAGCACCTTTTTGGCCAGGCCGATCACGAACCGGTAGAAGCTGATCAGCCGTTCGTTGACGTTCTCCTGGGATCTCCGGTCATGGATTTGTCCGATGATCTGTCCCACCCTCACGATCGGGCCGGAGATCAACTGCGGGAACATGAAAATACAGAGCGCGTAATCCTGAAAGCGCGTCACTGCCGCATGGCGTCTCTTGTAAACATCAAAGGTACAGGATAGTTTCTGGAAGGTGATAAAAGAGATCCCGATGGGTAATGCGATCCGGGTCCATTCTGCCGGGGGGGAACCGAACCAGCCCAGGATCACGTTGAACTGATCGATAAAAAAGTTCATGTACTTGAAATAGATCAGCAGTCCCAGGTTCAACAACACACTGATCCAGAAGAGCACTTTTCGCTTTGTACCTTCACTTCTTCCGACCTCTCTCAGCAGGAAAAAATCTGCCAGTACCGAGCCAAGTACGATAAAAACAAAAAGGGGTGCCCCCCAGGCATAGTAGAAGATGCTGACAAGTAATAAAAAGGTGTTCTTGGGCCACGACTTCGGAATCCATGCCAGCAGGAAGTAGATGATCAGAAATGCCGGTAAAAAGTAGAGCAGGAAAAGGCTGGTGCTGAAAATCATGACCGGGTAAGTTTATTCGAAATGTATGACCAGATCGTCAATGTAGAAGCGGGTCCGGCAGGTGTTCTCAAGATAAAATCTAAGTATCTGATTCCCGTCCAATGTATCAGGTACGGGAAAAGTAAACCTGACCTCTGCCCATTCACCTGCATGGGTAAGAAAATCATCAATCGGATACCTCCGGGAC
>QYQJ01000187.1 GCA_007280875.1 Bacteroidota bacterium | reverse complement strand
TCATTGCGACGATCCCGTACTTGCGGGAGAGGAAGCAATCTGCAGGAATTCCCGCCCTCCCACTCCTCTGTCATTGAAAACCCGCATTTGCGGAAAAAGGCAAATTAAAACAGAATGTAGAGAAGAGGGAAGAGGAGAAACTCCTGACCTCCTGACTTCTTAACCAGCAACCAGTAGTTAAAAAATTTTCCACTCCCGTATAACCTTTTACCACTTGCCCGGATTAAGTGGAAATGAAATACGATGGAGAATGGGTCAAAACAAATGCTTCTTCCGGAGGAAGCGATTATCCGGAAGATTTATTGGATCAGGGGAGAAAAGGTGATGCTGGATTATGATCTGGCGCCACTTTATGGGGTCGAAGTAAAGCGTTTGAAAGAGGCTGTAAGACGGAACAGAAGCCGATTTCCTGAAGACTTTTTACTCGAACTTTCGCTCGGGGAATACCGTTCTTTAAGGTCGCAAATTGCGACCTTAAAACGAGGGCAACACTCGAAATTCCTTCCATTTGCATTTACAGAGCAAGGTGTTGCAATGCTTTCCTCTGTCCTGAATTCGGAAAAAGCCATTCAGGTAAACATTGCCATCATGCGGGCGTTCGTGCAATTGCGGCGGTTTCTGGAATCAAATAAAGAATTGACCCGGAAAATGGAAGAGCTGGAGAAAGCAGTTACCGGTCATGACGAGAAAATCAAGCTGATCTTTCAGGCGATCAAACAACTGATCGAAAAGAAAGAAGAACCTTTGCCTCCGAGAAATCCGATAGGGTTTAAAAAATAAGTAAGAAGTCAACTGCCTGACTGGGTCACAAATTTGTAAAAAACTGTACTAATCAGTGTGATTATTATTTTCTTCGTAACTTTCAGTCATCAATTAAACCATCTTTATGAATACTTGTACCAGAGCCCGGAATTATAACATTTTACTGATTTTCTGTGCTTTCATCAGCGTATTTCTTTGCCTGGGAGTTAACGTATCAGGGCAGTCAGTCGCCGAAATCAATAACATCCGGTTTATCGCCCAAAACGATACCCTGATTGTCACGTACGACATTAATCAGGCAGTACGGAAAGAATTGTTTGATGTGTCATTGATCATCACCACCTCATCAGGAAAACTGATCAGACCACGGGCAGTTTGTGGAGATGTTGGGCCAACTGTAACTGGTGGCAAAGGAAAACGGATTTATTGGGATCTGAACCGGGATCAGATATTCCTGAATGAAGGGATTGAGGTGGAGATTGAAGCAGTCGCCCTGGGTATTCCAATGAAATTTGTATCACGCGGGAAAGCTTTGTTATTATCGACGTTCGTTCCCGGGCTTGGGATCACCAAATTGAACAAAGGAGGACCATACTGGCTGATGGCAGTTGCAACCTATGGAGCCGCTGCAGGATCGGTCGTATTTTATTACCTGGCTGATGATAACTTCAAAAAATACCTGGCATCCATGGATATTGATGAACGAAGTAAATTGCACAGCAAAGTTGAAACGCAAAATACAATTTCAGATGTCCTGATGTACTCTGCTGGAGCGGTATGGCTGGGAAATATGATCTGGACCCTGTCACATCCAAACAAGACGAAACAGGCGAAGGGGTTGAGTTTTGGGGGAAGCTTTGATCCGGTTATCGGACAGCCGGTGTTGGCGGTGAAATACCGGTTTAATTGATAATTGATAATTGACAATTGAAAACGGAAACAGAAAAATTGTTGAGGTGCTTTAAATGATGATTAAAATATTGAGTTATGAGAGGTAATATTATTGTTTTTGGGTTTGTTATTCTGACACTTTATGGAGTAGCGCAGGAGAAACAGATTATCCGGGGGAAGAGCTCCATGCAGTTTATCCGGGCCGGACAGGAACGGATCGCGAAAACGGTGAAACAGATTCCGGACCTGGTTATACGGGAGGAGGTTTATTCCGATCCCAATCAGAATAACCTGATCAATGCCAGCGAGGAGTCGGAGATCCGTTTTAAGATAGAGAATCTTGGCGAAGGAACTGCCCAAAACGTTGTTGTAAAGGTTTCCCTGAAGAATAATTATGTAACCGGTTTGAGTTTTGCACGGGAGATACCAGTCGGTCCGATATTCCCGTCGGAAAGCAAAAATGTCACCATTCCCATATCAGGAAAAACGGACCTTGAGAGCGCGATTGCTGAATTTAAAATCGAGGTGCGGGAAGAGGGTGGATTTGATGCCTATCCGTTGGAAATGAAAATTGAAACGCATTCATTTGAGCCACCAGATGTGATTGTAGCCGATGCAAAATTCAGTACACGCGATGGTGGCAAACTGGAACTCAACCAGTTTATCAACCTGAAATTTGCAGTTCAGAACATCGGGAGAAGCCAGGCCGAGGGAATCGGGATCAGATGCCTGTTGCCCAATGAAGATTGTGTACTGACCGGGGAAGCAGATCATTTCAGCTTTGATCAACTCAATCCCGGTGAGAGCAAAGAGATCGACTTCGAGTTTGTAGCCACACGCCGGTATCAGCTCCAGGATATTCCCATCCGGATTATATTAGATGAGAAGTTCGGAAAATACGGCCGGGACACCACTGTTTCCGTAAGCATCAATCAAACCCTGCTTGCCCGGAACAACGTGATCATTGCACCGATAAACACCCCTGCTGCTGCCATCCGGAAAGTTTCCTTAACCTCAGATGTAGACCGGAATATCCCGGAAAGACCGGGTTCCTCAGAAAACAAATTTGCACTTATCATTGGGAACGAAGACTACCACAAGTACCAGAAAGGGATTTCGGTCGAGATGAATGTAGACTATGCCCGGAACGATGCCATGGTATTTAAGGAGTATCTTGTCAAGACTCTGGGATTTCAGGAACAAAATGTCTATTTACTCCTTGATGCTACTGCAGGTGAGATGGGGCAGAAACTCGATCTAATCACCAAGCGCATAGCCAAAGCCGGCAATGAAGCTGAACTGGTATTCTATTATGCGGGTCATGGTTTGCCGTCAGAAACCACCCGGATCCCGTACCTGATCCCCGTGGATGTATCAGGATCCAACCTGGAACATGCCATAAAGCTTTCGGATGTTTACCAGCTCCTGGCGGAAACAAATGCGTCCAGGGTTACCATATTTCTGGATGCCTGTTTCAGCGGAGGAGGAAGATCTTCGGGATTGCTGGCAGCCAGGAGTGTGAAGATAAAACCTTCGGAGGCAGATATTACCGGAAGCACCGTAGTATTTTCAGCCACAAGCGGGGAGCAATCGGCTCTATCTTATCATGCCGAGAAACATGGCATGTTTACCTATTTCCTGCTTAAGAAACTTCAGGAAACATCCGGCAACCTAACCTATGGAGATCTTGCAGACTACCTTAACAAAAAAGTTTCCAGCGAAGCTCTACGGATCAATGAGAAGGAGCAGGATCCGGAGGTACGAGTGAGTTATGAGGTGATGGATGAGTGGAGGGGATGGGGATTTTAGAGTTTGACAAACCGGCCGGTCAGAAGGTGTTCGCCCGTTTGGATCTTCACAAGATAAAATCCATCCGGGAGGGAGGAAACCTCCAGGGTGATCTCTCCGGATGGATTGCCCGGTGTTGTTTCCGACCATGCCTCTCTCCCCCAGGAATCCAGAATGGCAAGGTGGATCAGCTCCCCGCTCCTGAATTCCGATGACTGCAGATGCAATTTGCCCGATGCCGGGTGCCCCATGCCGGATGCCGGATTGGGATAGATTAACAGATCCGGCAGGAGTGCTGCAGGTTCCGGAACATTCAACGGGATCCCTTGCAGAACCAGCGCTCCGGTTTGATCGGGATCCAGCCAGTGGTCGAGCCGTTCTGTCGAATCAGTTCCGTTCATCGCCCACGAGTAACTAAACTTTCCGTAATAATCAGGCAGGGTCAGGTACCCGGAATCGCACAGCGCCTCACCACCGGTGAGTGTGCCTACGATCCATCCCTGCGGGTCGAAGAGCGGGGAGCCGGAAGAGCCCCCTTCGGTAACGCCATGACCGCTGACCGTGCCGGCCCAGATCACCTTCCAGTGGGTCATTTCCGGATGGTTATTCCAGTTGGTCGATACCAGCGGAGTCTTGTAGTTGGATATCTTTTTGATATCCCCCTTCGGGTGATGAATACCCACACCATCCGGGCTCGGAATGTCCTGCCGGTTCCAGCCATTGAACCATACATCAAACGTGTCGGGGATGCTCTGGTTCAGTCGCAGCAGGAAAAAGTCGGATCCCTTGATGTTAACATCTCCGCTGGCAGCCTTCAGTTCAGCTCCTGTCAATGACCGGGATCCCGGTTCTACCGGTGGGTTTTCGCAGGTGGGCGACAGGTAATGGAAATAGAATATCCATTGGGAGATATCCTGTGGAGTAGCTCCCTGTCCACAATGGTCGGCAGTCAGGAAGTAGGGGGTATTATCCTGCCGGGTGTTATTCACCAGGGTGCCTGTACACCAGTATGTGGAGCCAACCTTCTTGACCCCGATCCGGGCAACTCCTTTTTGCGGGTCCTGCCAGGAATCTCCTTCCGGGCAATGAATATTTACTTCGCAGGCTCCTGATGAACCGAATCCGGTATCTTTCTTACGATCCGGAACACCCCGGTAGGCATAGGCGACTTCGGAGATAGAGACCAGAGGCAGGGTTTTACTGGTTGCGGGATGGTCGTATTCGATGGTGATCAGAGCCCCGGGAATCAGCCCGGTGGCAAAGGTTCCATCCTTCGAGTTATTCAGTTCAGTGAATGCGCCAAGAAGCATCGACCGCTCGTTATTATATACATAGAGCCTGCCCCCGGGAGGGAGGTGGAACCGGTCGAAATAGAGGGTTATCGCCAGGGCGCCGGGAGCCCTGATCGTGAGAAGCCAGATATGGTCACCGGAAGGTAAAGAAGTCCAGATGCCGGATGCCGGTTGCTTCGCGCCGGCTGATGCCGGTTGCTTCGCTCCCACTTCGCTTCGCTCGTGGCTTCGGCTCGCAATGACATCCGGGATTGAAATGTTTACGGGTAGGTTGATGGCGAAGCGGTATGGAATTGGATTCAGGAGATCTTCCGCAGCCGCGGAATCCAGATCGGGGGGTGTGAGAACCAGTTCCCCGGGCTCAATCAGTTCGTATTGCGGATCAAAACTCCAGGGTGTTCCGCCGGTATTCAACTGGGCCTTAAGCTGCGGATTCCACAGAAGCACCAACCACAACCATACCAGGCTGTACCGGGCGGCTTTCCGCAGAAATCCTCGGGTTGATCTCTTATGCCCTGTTCTTTTATTCAATGATGGAAACTTTTTTGACCACTGTTTCTGATCCAATCTGAATCACCAGGTAATAGAGTCCGGCCCGACAACCTTTCACCGGTATCATGATGCCGGATGCCGCAGCTTCGTTCTGCTCGCTGTGACCATGATGCGGGATGGCATCCGTATATAAGGTCTGACCGATGGAATTAAGTAAACGGATACGAACCTCCCGGCCGGCCTCCCCTCCTACTGTAACATAGATTCTTTCCCTGGCCGGATTGGGAAAGACCGACACCGGGCGGGTTACCCCCTCCTCTGCGATCCCCACATTACCCGAGATCTCGATGTCGTCGATCATGAAGATAAACCGGTCGTCCGATACACATTGAATCCCGACCCAGGCTGCATGGTTTGCAAAGGCACTCAGGTTATAGCTCTTATGAGTCCACGTGACGGGAGCTGTTTCGGGTCCACCCTGGTTGACAATGGTGAAATCGGAAGGATCACTTCCGGTAGTCGAAACGCCGATGTTAAACTGCTCCAGCCCATACTGGTCAGAATAGGACTGAACCCACAGCGATAAGGCCGGCTGTTCACCGAACTGGATCTGCGGTGAGATCAGCCATTTGTTATTTGGATTATGAGGGGGTAAGGATGAGAAACAGGTCCCCAGCCGGGAGCCTGAATAGGCATGCATATTTGTGAGCGGCGGCGTGGTTTGCTGCGGATTGAAGCAGATGTAGGCAAAAGGTTCTCCGTCGTGAGGGAAGCTGATATTCTCGATGCCATAAGTATTTCCGCCGTTCAGATCCTCTGTGGTCCAGGGATTGAAGTTGGTGGTAAAATCGGAAAGGCCTTCAAAATCGAGTGTCATATAGGAGGGTAATCCCCCCTGGCTGCCGGGTTTCACCTCCAGGTCATCGATCATGAAGATGAAGGCATCGTTCGACACACACTGAACGGCCACATAAACAGCCTGATCGTTGTAGGCAGAGAGGCTGAACGTCTTCTTCGTCCACTGGGTAGAAGCTTCCAGGTAACTGCTGCCCGAGATGATGGTAAAATCGTTCGGGTTGATCCCGGTCGTGGATACTCCCACGTTATATCGCTCCAATCCGAATTCAGCCGTATAGGATTTTACCCAGAATGAAAATTCTCCATCCTTTTCAAGTTGTATCTGGGGAGAGACGAACCAGTCGTTATTGGGTGGGGTTGTTGCGGAAAAACAGGCTCCAAACCTTGCTCCTGTGTGAGGCTGGAGTTCCTGATCAGAGGCCATGGAGGGGGTTACCTTGGCGGGATTGAAGCAGATAAAAGCCATGGGATTGCCCGCGTGGGGAAAGGTGTGGTCGGTGATCTGGTACGTCGGACTTCCATCGGCATCGATTACGGTCCATGGTGTAAAGGTCAGAGAAAAATCGGATACCGATTCAAAATCCATGGTGATGTTACCCGGTGGAGGTATGTGATTCGGAGAGAGGTTAAAGATCGCTCCCTGGTTGTCGTTGAAACTGTAAATGCCGGGTGTAAGATCGGAGGTGTAAAAATAGCCGTCGAGGTATCCACCCCACCCCCAGTTGAAATGGAAGAAGTCGGCGCCCTGATACCCATCACAGATGAAGAAGTGGCCACTCTGGCCGTTGTCGTTTCCGTAATAGATCATCGGTCGCCCGGCTTCCAGTTCACTCACCAGCATCGCTACCCACTCTGAGGAGGAGTAGGCTCCCTTCCATTTCCACTGGATCGTTGTATCATAATCAAAATATGTTTTGAAGGCGGCGTCTATCGCCGACGAATAAGAGGTGGAGCCTGCTGGTCCGTAGTCCATCTCCTGGGCCACTCCGCAATGGTACATCAGCTGAGCCACCTCCGGATTGCCAGTAGTTACCAGGGAGGGCATCAGGCTATAGATATACGTGGCAGCACCAAAATTCGCTGAAAGAGTTCCATAGTCAGGATGAAAATAGGAATGGGCTCCTGTACCGTGCAACGGCGCTTTCCAGAATTTCAGGATCTGTGCCATGGAAGTGGCTCCACATCCGGTCGGAGTATGGTAGCAAAAACCGGTGGCGCTGGAATCTACGGGACAATTCTCATTGTAATAGCATCCCTGGCCCCAGGTGGTCTGGATCATGGGATTCACTCCTGCCAATGTTTTCCCGGGCAGGAAATCCGGGTCTGACAGGATGGACCAGGCTTCAGTGGTTTCCGTGGAAGCCGGCAGGTTCTGATCCAGGATGAGGAGGATCTGCCGGTTCAGGTGATTCATGAACCAGGAAAAGGCAGGTGCCGGAGCTTTGTCAGAGCGGAAGGCCCCTGAAAAAGAATAGGCCAGCAATGGAGGGATCCGGTCGTCGGCCGATACGATGAAGAATCCCTGATCATCGCGTGCATTGAAAATATAGTACACCGGTTTTCCCTCTGCCCGCATCTCTACAGCATCCGGAAGAAGGATGTCCCGATCCCTGCCTGGCGCTGGTTCCGGCCACCGCTCCCGGAGGGCATTCCGGGCCACCTGCCTGGCTATTTCCACCGGAACTGTGGCCGCAACACCCAGGAACCCGGTGAACAGGAACAAAAGTCCGGAAAGAACTGTTGTTTTCATTTTTATATAG
>QYQJ01000100.1 GCA_007280875.1 Bacteroidota bacterium | reverse complement strand
TAGTTTTTTGTATCTTTGCAGGAAGAAAACCAAAATAGAACATATCATGATACATGAATTACCGAAACTGCCTTACGCTATGGATGCGCTGGAACCGTTTATTTCAAAACGCACCATGGAATTTCATTACGGCAAGCATCACCAGGCTTACGTGAATAACCTGAACAAATTGATTCAGGGCACCGGATTTGAGCAGAAATCACTGGAAGATATTGTGCGTTCAGCTTCCGGAGGTCTTTTCAACAACGGCGCCCAGGTTTGGAACCATACCTTTTACTGGAACTGCATGAAACCTTTGGGAGGAGGTGACCCATCCGGCAACCTGTTTGATGCCCTCACCAGATCATTTGGTTCGGTATCTGAATTCAAAGAGAAATTCTCCACAGCAGCGGCTACCCTGTTTGGATCGGGCTGGGCATGGCTTGTAAAGAAACCCGATGGTTCCCTGGAGATCATGCAGGAGAGCAATGCCGGTAACCCGCTTCGTATCGGGCTCACTCCCCTGCTCACCTGCGACGTATGGGAACATGCCTATTACCTGGACAAAATGAACGCCCGTCCCGATTACATCACCGATTTCTGGAAACTGGTGGATTGGGGTGCGGTGGCAGGGAGGTTGTAATCTCAGTAACCTCTGAATTACGGAAGGTGAATTGTTCATAAAGAATCCTGAACCAGACCAGGATTACGGGAACTGCTTTAATAACATACGGTTCGTAATAGTTATCCATGATTTTCGGGGGAAGCAGATCCGAAGAGGCCAGGATGGTTACAATAAAAACAAGGCCTGCCAGGATATGGTCTGATAACGTCCGTTTTTTAAGAAAATACCAGATAGCCACGCCACAAATTGCAATGACATAAGTTGGCGATTCGGCTTTATGATTGAAAAGGACTACCCAGATCAGCAGGGAAGCAAGAAAAAGCAATCTGAAATTTGTATCTGAATAATAATGATATCTTACCAATGGAAGCCCCATGATTATTCCACCAGCTAATGGCAGGAGAAGAGGATGGACTGCAATCCCAAACCATGTTTGCAAAAAACCTCCGACAGACAATGGGGCTGTACTTTTGTCGGAGCGAAGTAATTGAAACCAACTTTCGTACAGGCTGATAAACTCGTTCAGTTTAATAACCAGTAAAGGAAGCAGAAAAAGGACAGCAAGCCAGAAAAAGGACCAGAGGACAGATTTCACTCTTTCGGGGAAAAAAAGAAAAAGACTGAAAGCAACAATCGCAAAAGGTTTAATGAAGAAGGCAATGGTAAACAGTAAGGCGGCCAGCGTGATCCGCCGATGTTCTGTCAACATATAACCTGTCAGAATGAGACCGGTTATCAAACCGTTGCTCTGACAGTTTTGAATGCTTCCGATTAGTTCCAGAAGAACAAAAAGAAGGATATAGAGGTGCACCGATTCCTTTCTTACAGGAAGTTTCCAGATACCGTAAACCAGAAGCAATCCGTTAAGAATATTCCATAGCGCAAGACCCACCGCATCCGGAAGAATTGCCAGCGGAGCCATCAACACAGCAAAGGTCGGGCTGTATTTATAATGATCAAAGTGATCAGCAGGATACCCCTGGTAGAGATCCTTGTTTTCCACGAGGTGGAAAAAAGAGTGTTTAAAGATCAGGTAGTTATTGTAGTGTGTGTAATAAATCCCGGTAGATTCATTGATCGTCGGGCCAAGAAGTAGGTTGTGTGCAGTTAAAGCCAGGACGATAAGCAGCATGCTTAAACCTGTGATCAGGGGGATCTTGCCGGAATTCAAAAATCTGGTCAGTCTGTTCAATTTATTATCAACAGCGTTACAGTTGAAGACTATTCCACCGTAACCGATTTCGCCAGGTTTCGCGGTTGATCCACGTTACAGCCACGCATTACAGCCATATGGTAGGATAACAGTTGCAACGGCACCGTTGCGATCAGGGGAACCAGCATCTCTTCCGTTTCCGGGATCTCAATATAATGGTCGGCCAGCTTCCTGACTGTTTCATCTCCTTCATTGATGATAGCGATGATCTGGCCTTTGCGTGCCTTCACCTCCTGGATGTTGCTGATCACTTTTTCGTAGGTCCCACGGCGGGTGGCGATCACAAAGACCGGCATATGCTCATCGATGAGGGCAATCGGTCCGTGCTTCATCTCGGCAGCAGGATACCCTTCGGCATGGATGTAAGAGATCTCTTTCAGCTTCAAAGCTCCTTCCAGTGCTACCGGGAAATTAATTCCCCGACCCAGGTACAGCGCATTGGTTACGTTGATATAGGTAGCGGCAATATCCCTTACCTTGTCATTCACCTTCAGCGTGTGTTCCACTTTGTCCGGTATTGTATTCAGCTCTCCCAGGATCCGTCTGAATTGCGACATGGGCATGCTCCCTCTGCGTTGAGCCAGCAACAGCGCCCACAGGGTGAGTACGGCGACCTGAGCAGTAAACGCCTTGGTGGAGGCTACGCCGATTTCAGGACCGGCATGGGTATAAACCCCTGCATGGGTAGCCCGTGCGATGGAGGATCCAACCACATTGCAGATCCCCAGTACCGTAGCTCCTTTTCCCTTGGCCAGCTCAATAGCAGCCAGGGTATCAGCGGTTTCGCCCGATTGAGAAATGGCAATTACTACATCCTCTTCGGAGATGATGGGATTCCGGTACCGAAATTCCGAGGAATACTCCACCTCCACCGTTATTCTGGCCAGATCCTCGATCAGATACTTCCCAACCAGTCCCGCATGCCAGGAGGTTCCACAGGCTGTAATGATGATTCGTTTGGCATTCAGCAGCTTCTGTTCGTAATCCCGGATCCCCCCTAGTGTGACCAGCCCCAGATCCAGATGTAACCGCCCCCGCATGCTGTCGCGGATCGACCGGGGCTGCTCGAATATCTCTTTGAGCATGAAATGCTCGTATCCTCCTTTTTCTATGGCATTCAGACTCATTTCCAGTTTCTGGATATAAGGAGTTTTATCCTGGTTCCGGACAGTCCGGATCTTCAGCTTCTCGTTTCTTCTGATAATCGCAATCTCTTCATCGTTGAGAAAGACCACGTTATCAGTGTATTCTATGATCGGGGTGGCATCGGAGGCCACAAAGTACTCATCTTTCCCAATGCCTATAACCAACGGGCTTCCTTTCCGGGCTGCGATGATCTTATCGGGGCTGGTCTTGGACAACACCACGATCGCATAGGCACCGATCACCTGGTTCAGGGCAATCCGGACAGCCTCTTCCAGCGAAACCTTTTCATGGCTCTTGATATCTTCGATCAGGTGCACCAGCACTTCCGTATCTGTATCGCTGGTAAAGGTATATCCACGATTTTTCAATTCACTCCGGAGAGCTGCATAGTTTTCTATGATTCCATTATGAATGATTGCCAGGCGTTTGTTCTGGGAAAAATGGGGATGGGCGTTGATCTGATTCGGTTCCCCATGGGTAGCCCACCGGGTATGAGCCATACCGATCGTTCCTTTCAGGTCTTTACCCCGGACATATTCCTCCAGGTCGGCAACTTTCCCTTTGCATTTAAATACTTTCAGATCATCGTTGAGCATGCAGATACCGGCACTGTCATAGCCTCTGTACTCGAGCCTTTGCAATCCTTTCATCAGGATCGGGTAAGCTTCCCTCGGTCCAATATACGCCACAATTCCACACATAGCTGGATGTGTTTAAACGGTTATCATACAAAAGTAAGACAAAAAAGATGATTTTGAATATCCAATTACTGCATTCTGGTGTAGGTGATCGTCAGCTTCAGGTTATCTCCGGGAGAAGCTGAGTAGAACGGATCGGTTCCATTCAGGATCACCCGGTTGGGTCTGGCAACCCGTTCAAGCGGACTGGAAGAAAAAATATACAGGTCGTAGTTCTTCAGGGTATCATTGACCAGCAGTCGCTGGATGTGCCTCGTCAGTCTGAACCAGTAAGCACGGTCCTCTTTGTTATAGGTCCCGCCAAAGTACTCTGTCCCGTCCAGTTCGTCGATAAGAACACCCAGTTTCCCGGCCGTATCGACCTTGAACATTGCCAGTTGCGGAGGGGGTTCCCAGGTAGTATCGGCTTCCGGATTTTTGAATCTGAGAATGGCACTGTTGATGGCAATGGAACCCAGGGAATCCAGGCTCCGGATATAGGGAAGACGGATCTTGATCTTCACCCCTCCCATGGTTTGCAGATAGAGATGGTTCTTACCCAGGTTTGTATCGTTGTACAGCACCTGCTGTTTGAATTCCGGACTTGCATCCAGGTACCCGTGGTGATTGAAGGTATTGAAACGGGCCGATGGATCGATGAGGGGGAAATCGACATGAAGCGAGTCCCCCTGACTCCCATTGTGAAAGTAAAGCACCAGTTTCGAGAGGCCATCGCTAGCGTTAAAACTTGTCAGTGCTCCCCGGGAATTGACCGGTATTGCTTCCACATACAATCCTTTCATGAATTTGATGAATTCTGCATTGGACGACATGATGTTATCCGGTGCAAAGAGGATCTTGTTCCCCAGGTAGTTGGTCTGGTTCGATAAGTTAATCCTGAGATGAGGAGCCACAGGTTCCCCGTAGATGATCACACTATCGTGCGGACGCGGCAGATACGTCATGTTTGCCAGTTCGATTCCGTAGGTGCCGGCTATCTGGTTAGAGTAGTAGCTGGTGTCGACAAGCAGATCCTCACTGAGCTCAAAAACCCTGACCTGTTGGAGTGTGTTGGTATCGCCATAGACAGAGGTGTAGGAAAGGACCAGAACAAGCGAATCAAGGTGCGGGTCGACCCCGAAATCGATTTGTTCCGAATAGAGGAAAAACTGACTGTAAAAGCTGGCGGTGGTCTTTCCAAATACCGGATCAAGGATTGATCCCAGTACCAGGGAAGAGAGCTCATCTGTACGGATGGAGTCCTCCAGTACCGAATAGGCCTGAACGGTAACTGTATCAAACAGGCTTACGTAAAGGGTATCCGAAGGCGGCAACAGGTCCAGACCCAGCTCATAAGGATCTTTCTTACACGACAAAACGATGAAACCGATCAGGAGACTTATCCAGATTGATCGGATGAGTAGTTTGGGTAGTGATCTCAAGTGCCGGGCTTTACGGATTAACAATTAGTCAGCGGTAACCGGTTCAGTGACCAGGATCTCATCGTAGAAATCGGAGTAGGCATCAATGTAGTTGTCCATCGGCTTGTATTCGAGGATGGGTTTCTCCGATTCCCTGGCGTAGCTGAGCAATTCCGGGTTCACATCGGGTGAGCCAAGGATCAGCCCGTCGGCAAAATCGATGGCAGCCTTCATGATGTTAACGTAAGTTGGCACTTTAAAGTGTTTCAGCTCCCTGGCATTGATGCCATTTAATTTCAGTTTTGACCCGTATTCTTTGTGCATGGCCTCCGGGAAGTCATCGTTGTAAAGGGAAAAGATCACTTTCGAATCACTGAATAATGGGTTGTCTTTGAACGCTTTCTTGATGTAAAGCGGGAGCAGGCTTGTGATCCAGCCGTGGCAATGTACCAGATCCGGACCCCAACTCAACTTTTTTACGGTCTCCAGCACGCCCCGGGCGAAGAAGATCGTCCGTTCATCATTGTCTGTGAAGAACCTGTTGTTTTTATCCCGGAAGGTAAACTTCCGGTGGAAGTAATCTTCATTATCGATGAAATAGATCTGCATGCGTGCCTGCTGAATGGAGGCGACCTTGATGATCAGCGGATGGTCGGCATCATTGATCACCAGGTTCATTCCTGAAAGGCGGATGACTTCATGTAGTTGATTCCGTCGTTCGTTGATGTTTCCGAAACGCGGCATGAAGGTGCGGATCTCTTTGCCCCGCTCCTGAATGCCCTGTGGAAGATGCCTTCCAATCAAACTCATGGGCGTCTCTTTCAAATACGGTGTGATCTCCTGCGCAACGAACAGTACTTTTGGTTTTTCCATAATATCTCCTGATTTTACCCAAAACAATTTCGTCTGCAAAGATACTAAAAAATTTTGAGATAATTTCCAAGCCTTTTCTATAAAAGGATGATTATTACCGGTTTAACTACTTTTCTGTCTTTTTTTTCAAAAAAATCATCCGGTCACGTATAACCTTTCGCCCTCAAACCGGATTAATGTCCAACAAATCAGGTGTAGGATCAAAGCAGGAGGGAATGGGTTAATCCAATCAAAACACAAAACGGCTGATCACCTGCCGGACAGGGATCAGCGGGGTAGCCGGGCCAGGCTTCCAGAACATGCTGGCCCGCCGGTTTCCGCTGCCGGGGAGTTCCAGCGGAATGAATTCAACCTTTAAAGTAAAAAATCATGAAAAAATTTATTGCACTTTTATTCGTGTCCGTGGTCGCTACACAGGGATTACTGGCAATTGAGCCTGTTTCATTTTCAACCCCATCAAACATGGGATTCGAGTTCATCATTGATTTGCACACGCCCAGATCACAGTGCACAAAATATCTTGGCATCTGCAAGCTGAGCTTTTGTGTAACTTTGGACTTCACGGATGGCTCTCTTGGATCGGGATTTATCCCCTGTTCGATCACCTTAAACCGGAACAACGAGTTGATCATTCAGCTCAGTGAGTCCAATATCTCAAAGTATGATCCCGCTTTACTGAAGTTTTTTGCCGGTAAAACATGGGTCGTAATGGATGATACCTATGATATTACCGAAGAAATTTCCAAAGGCATGCAACCCCAGGGGAGGGTGGTCATCAGACCGGGAACATATCCGCTTTCTTACCAACACGGAATATATACGCTGACCTTTCCGCTTTAATGAACAAAATTGAAATAGGATGAACAGTGCACAGGAAGGCGGCTGAATCAGCCTCCTTCTTGTGTTCATATAAATAAATCACATGAAAGCGCTTTCAATCAGTATTGTCATCTGCCTGGTCGGATTCTGTATGACATCCTGCAAACCTGTGCTAAAATGGATCTCGGGTCTGAAACAACCAAAGATAGAATCCATTCATTCGATTTCAACCTATTTGAAAAAGAAAAAGATTGACACCTATGACACGCTGTATATCTGCCGGGATTCTGCTGCATTGTATGCTTTGATGTCCTATCTAAAGGATTTTCCGACAACGCTCCTGTTCGATAAAAACGGTTTATCGGTTCAACAGTCTGATTCCAGCTATTGCCCCGGAAAAGCAGAAGAATTCATGGGTAACCTTACAGGTTTAATCCCTTTAACTCATAATGACCGGTTTTCGAATCACAATATTCTTCAGTGGATATACCCCGTGGCCGGAAATACAGAAGAAATTCAGGGTCACGAGTTTTCACTTTTTGTATTCTGGGCAAAGTATTGTGGTTCATTAAACAATGGCGTTTTCAGGGTACTGAAAGCTGCACAGGAAAATCCGGACATACATGTAAAAATCTGTGTAATAAACATCGATTTTATCGATGTATGGGAAATGAAAACCAAACCGGCATTCCATTTTGAATGAATGTTTATACAATGACATCTATACGGCTAATTCATTTCATGCTGGCGCTCTGCACTACACTATCATCCTGTAAGGAGGTTGTGCTATGGAGGTACGGGCTCCATCAACCCCGTAAAGAATCCACCAGATCGATCCGGAAATTTCTGGCACGGCAGAAGTTCCCGAACAAGAACATTTTTGTGTTCAGGGATTCCTCTGCTTACCTGCACTATCTCAGGGAACCCATTCACCGCCACCACCTGTTTGGGACGACGTTATACTCCTCCGCGGGATTGCTGGATGGGTTCAAGGATACTACCCATACGTTTTCCTGCCTGATGGCATCACTCCGTCCCTTAGACAAAGAAACGGTGATCGACACTTCGGCTGCCGATACCTATGCCGTGGTCACCTGGGCTGCCTTTTTGGGCAATGCAACAAGCGCCTGTTCAGTATCCGCCAAACGATCATCGAACAGCAGGAGGTAAAAGTCGTCCGGGTGTTCCTCAATATAGATATGCTGGAAGAGTGGAACCTCAATAAAGACCAGGGGCTGGTATTCAGGGATGATTAAAGAAAGCCGGCATGAGGAGTATTGGGATTTCAGCGGGGATGGTATTGGTCATGTGGATTGGTCCTAGTTATTGTCCGGCTCAGCACCTGGTATGGCAGGATACGATACAGCTGTTCGACCTGGGCTGCCTGGCCGATTCAGGCACCTCCCTGGCCAGTGCAAAAATCATCCAGCAGGTAGAGTATTCCCTTGCCCTCTCGGCTGCCCTCTTTATCAACTGGGATCACGATCCCGGTACAAACCAGGTGCTGCTGCTCCAGGACATTGTCTACCGGTGCCTGGCGGAGAACAACCGTCGATTCCGGTTCAGCCAGAAGATGGTGCACCATCTGGGGATCCAGTACTTTTTCGATTCCATTACCCGGTTCCAGGTCGATAACAATCAGTTTGAAACCCGTCTGGAGTGGCGAATCCGGAATAACCACTCCGGTTTTCTCTCCGCTATTCTTACGACGAGGTTATTTAACGGGTACGATTTTTCGGTAAACGACAAGGGGTATCTTGTCCGCACCCTGAATTCCTCCTTTCTTACACCGTTTACCGGACTCTTCTCCGGAGGATTTCAATTCAAATGGCCGCGTTTCGGATCCCTGAACATGGGAATCACCAGTGCAAAGCTCACCTGGTTGCGCGATAAAGGAATCTATGAAGCACAGCAGACCACCCTGTTATACGGGGTCCCTTCCGATAAGAAATACCTGTTTGAATATGGGATCTCCCTGCAACTCCTTATCGATCATGAAGTGACCCGTTGGCTGCACTGGAACTGCGATCTGCTGCTCTTCAAGAATTCCGACCTGCCCCCTGATCTCTCCCTGAAAAACGACCTGGGTTTCAGGTTAACAAAATTCCTGCAGGCCCGCATCTGTACCCGGATTTTTTACGAAGAACGGATCAGCAACAAGGTACAACTGGAAAATATGGTGTCGGTGGGATTTACGGTAACGTTGTAGGGGCAACCGGGCTGTAGGGGCAACCTGCCAGGTTGCCCCTACAGCCGTGCGTTCACCCCTCCACAAATATCGCCTTGATGATGTGGCTCGCCATTTTTGGATTTTCTTTCAACCGGCGGGTGGAGTAACCGAACCAGTCTTTCCCGAAGGGCACGTAGACACGCATCCGGTGGCCGGCATCGAGAATGCTTTGCCGGAGTTCGGGAGTGACCCCGTACAGCATCTGGAATTCATAGTGTTCCCGGGGAATTTTATACCTGTCGATCAGCTCATACGCTCCGTCAACCACTGGTTTGTCATGAGTGGCAATCCCCGGATAGATCCCTTGCTGGAAGATGTATTCCAGATCCTTCAGAAAATGTTCGTTGATCTCCCCGTATTTTTTATATGCGATGGTTTCAGGCTCCACATAGATCCCTTTGCATAGCCGGAAGTTCAAAGGATTGTCGGCGGCATGAAGATCGCCAAGGTTTTTGATATCCCCGAGCGTCCGCTTCAGATAGGCCTGGAATACCAGCCCGACGTTTTTGGGGAACTCCTGCTTCAACCTCCGGAAAAGTTTAATTTCCCTGTCGGTACATTGGGAATCTTCCATGTCGATTCGTACAAAGTTCGAGTACGAAGCCGCTTTGGCAACGATCTCCCGGATATTACGGTAGCATACCTCTTCGTCGATCAGCAATCCGAACATGGTCGGCTTCAGGGAGTAATTCCCGTCGATATGCTCGGTCTGAACCCGGTCGACAATCTCCAGGTAGGTGTTTTTGTAGGCAGTCGCCTCTTCCAGGCGCGTGATGAATTCGCCCAACAGGTCGATGGTGATCATCATTCCTCCCCGGTTCATTTCATGGCATACCCGGATGGCATCGTCAATAGTCTCTCCGGCAATGTATTTGCGGGAAAATAGCCAGACCAATCTTTTGGGCATGAACGGAAGCAGGTGGGAAATGAGTTTGTTGAACATAGCATCTTGAGGTTAAAAAGAAGGTGCAAACATATGGTTTAGATTGTAAAAATAGTAATTTGTTATTAAGAATTATAATGCTTAATTTTGCCGTCTTTTTGTATTGCCCGGCCTGTGAAATCCTTAGATTCTTTCATCATCCCGTTCCGGGGTCTGAAACCCGGGATTCACCGGTACGATTTACAGATAGATAAATCGTTCTTTGATCGGTTTCAGCATGGAGAGATCCGGGAAGGAGAACTGATGGTCCATATTGACCTGGAGAAAGAGGAGCGGATGCTGCTCTTCCATTTCACGATTCACGGAACTGTCTCGCTTCCCTGTGATCGCTGCAATGAGTCTGTTTCATTGCCTGTCAGCAGCCAGGAACAGCTGATTGTAAAATTCGGGGAGACCTTCTCTGAAGAGGACGACGTGGTCCAGATCATCCCGGAATCAGAAAGTCAGTATGATACAGCTCCTATTCTTTACGAATACATTCATCTGGCCCTGCCTATGAGACGGGTTCATCCGGAGAATGACCAGGGAATAAGTCAGTGTAAGCCCGACATGCTCGCTAAACTGAATGAACTGCTCGGAATACGGGCCCCTGATCCCCGGTGGGAGAAGTTGAAAGAAATACGAGGGACGTGAGACGTAAGACGTAAGACATGAGACGTGAGACGTAAGACGTGAGAAGTGCTAAAAAAAGTATAATTGAATTCGTAAATCGTAATTCTTAATTCGTAATTCTTAATTCGTAATTAACATAGTTATGCCACACCCGAAACGAAAAATTTCGAATACGCGGAGAGATAAAAGAAGGACTCATTACAAGGCGGAAGTTTCAACCTTTTCCGTTTGTTCCAATTGCGGCACCACGGTGCTGTACCACAGGGTTTGCCCTGAATGCGGCTACTACAAAGGGAAACCCGCCATCGAAAAAACCGCATCCGAATAATCATGCGGATTGGTTTAGACGTTTCTGGGGGAGACTTCGCACCCACATCCACACTGCATGGGGCATTGCTGGTGCACAAGGAGTTGCCGAAGAGCGACCGTCTGGTACTGATCGGTGATAAAGAGTTGATCCTCCCATTCCTGAAAGAGGAGAATGTTAATCCTGATCTGTTTGACATCGTAGATGCCCCTGATCAGATTGAGATGGGTGAGTCCCCCACCAAAGCCCTTATGGCCAAACCCAATTCCAGCATTGCAGTCGGGTTCAGGATGCTCAAGCACAAAGAGATCCACTCGTTTGCCAGTGCCGGGAGTAGTGGTGCCATGATGGTTGGAGCCATCTACAGTGTCAATACCATCCAGGGGGTGATCCGGCCCAGTACTCCGGCTTATATCCCGAAGGAAAACGGTGGCTCTGCCCTGTTGATAGATGTCGGGACCAATCCCGACAGCAAACCGGATGTGATGTATCAGTTCGGACTCCTGGGCTCTCTCTTTGCAGAGCATGTGATGCACGTAAAAAACCCGCGGATCGGGCTCCTCAACATCGGAACCGAGGAGAAGAAAGGGAACCTCATTACCCAATCGGCTTTCCAGTTGATGAAAGAGACCAAAGATTACCGTTTCATCGGGAATGTTGAAGGACGTGATTTGTTTCGCGACCGGGTGGATGTGATCGTATGCGACGGTTTTGTAGGAAACATCGTCCTGAAACAGGTGGAAGCCATGTACCGGGTGCTTGTAAAACGGGGAATCAAAGACGATTACCTCGACCGGTTCAATTATGAAAAATACGGTGGCTCCCCGATCCTGGGTGTCAATAGCAATGTAATTGTAGGTCATGGTATCTCCAACGGGAAAGCCATTCGGCGTATGCTCCTCCTGTCCAGGGAGATTCATCAGGCAAGACTGCCTCAGAAGATCAAGCAAGCATTTGAAAAATATGCGATCAACCATTTTTAGTTCACCTGCCAGCATATCTAAATCCTCTCCATGACAAAGATCAGAGCGAAAATCTCAGGTATCCAGGGCTACGTCCCTCCCTACATTCTGACAAATCAGGAACTGGAACGGATGGTCGATACCAATGATGAATGGATCCAGACACGTACGGGAATCTGTGAACGGCATATATTGAAAGGGAAGAACCTGGCTACCTCGGATATGGGCGTGGAGGCAGTGAAAGGATTGCTGGAAAAGACGAATACCCGCCCCGAAGAGATCGACATGCTGATCTGTGCCACGGTCACCCCGGATATGGTTTTCCCTGCCACTGCCAACATTATCTGCGATAAGGTAGGGATCAAGAATGCCTTCAGTTATGATATCAATGCCGCGTGCAGCGGACTCCTGTATGCTCTGGTCAGCGGATCGAAATATGTGGAGAGCGGATCACACAGAAAGGTGATCGTGGTCGGATCCGACAAAATGTCGTCTATTGTCGATTATACCAACCGGGAAATCTGTGTCTTGTTTGGCGACGGTGCCGGTGCAATACTCCTGGAACCGACAACGGATGAGGTGGGCATCATGG